>JAADIM010000130.1 GCA_013151345.1 Gammaproteobacteria bacterium | reverse complement strand
AAAAGCAGGCGTACGTACCATAATAGTTCACTCCTTTGGCAATGACATCAATAAAAAATGGAATTCAATATACTAGCCATTTCTTACTTGGAGCTTACAGCGGCGCATAATTCGACTGACTAGCCAGTTTGTTCGGCCCTTTACTATCACCCCGACCTATCGTGGATATTATTTTTTAGTGTGGCGCATTCACATTGAAGTATGTTCTATGTTACTTGTAAACGATGTTACGTATGCATTATCTTGCTGGCTTTGCAAAATAGTTGAAGATATTTTACCCCAAAACCCGCCACCCACGAACAAGTCCATATGCACAACACTGGTTACATTATTATGTAACGTAATTACTAATTTCCAATGAATATGGACTGGATCAAAGACTCCACTACCCATACTGATCCCATTAACATGACTAGGATCATCTTGCCGTTACATGACCGTCTATCTAAACTAGTCAGCATGAAAATTTTATATAATCGCTGGTCCCAGTTATCACTCTCGGTTGTTGTTTTAATTATCATTAGCGGGCCACAGTATTTATGGGCATTGTTTGTTCGTCCATTACTGGATAAGCTTGATGTGCCCTTAAGTGAGCTGCAAGTGGTGTTTTCATTAGTAGTAGTTTGTATGACGTTTATCACGCCGCTCGCTGGTTACCTGCACGACAGATTTAATTCAAAAAACATCGTCGCTGTTGGGCTATTAATGTGCAGTGGTAGCTGGGTAATCGCTAGTTACGCCGAGTCTCTCTTAGCTCTCTATTTGTCATATGGCATTATGGGTGGTTTAGGCGCTGGCATAGCATTTATAGGTGTCACAGGTCAGGTACTAAAATGTTTCCCAGACAAACGTGGCCTGGCCACTGGCATACTCATGTCCGGCTATGCATTCGGTCCCTTGTTTTCTACCTATGCGGTGTCGCATTCGGTTAATATCAAAGGGGTTGAAAACACACTTTATTATTTCGGGTTACTGTTTATCGTTATTAGCATTGTCGTTATATCCGGCCTTAGATTATCTAGCCAAATAAGCATTCCTAATGTGAAGCGGACAATCTCCACCGGCGTATCAGCTGTGATGATGTTAAAGACACCGGTATTTTGGTTAATGTTTGCCATCATGATAATGGTTGCAGCATCTGGCATGATGGTGACATCGAATATTGCGATTATCGCCCATGAGGCTGGCATAGGCTCTGAGATCGTGATGTTTGGTTTGGCCGCATTACCATTAGCGCTAATGCTAGACCGCATTACCAATGGCTTGAGTCGAATTCTATTCGGCTCACTCTCCGATAAGCTTGGCAGAGAAAACACCTTGGCGTTGGCGTTTTCCCTTGAGGCCTTGTTTGTCGTTTGTTGGTTCAGCTTTGCACACAACCCTATCGCATTTATTCTGCTATCCGGATTGGTTTTTTTAGCGTGGGGAGAAATATTTTCAATATTTCCTGCGCTGTGTACTGATACTTTCGGAGAAAAAAATGCCAGTGTAAATTTTGGTTTTTTATATATCTCTGTCGGTATAGGCGCAATTTTTGGTGGTCCGTTGGCGGCCTTATTAAGAGAGATGACCGGCAGTTGGTCGTCAGTAATCTATATAGTCGCTGTAGCTGATTTGTTAGCGGCAATAATGGCATTTACAGTTCTTAAAAAATGGGTAAACACCTATAAGAAGGAGAATGTACATCAATCCGAACTGGACATACAAAATTCTACCCAAATTACCTAAACCGCCGGTGTGGTTAATTAGTCAAATTGACCGAACATACAGGCCAGGGAGTGCGCAGTTTTCACCCGACAGTCGTGAATACTTAAGCATTCGCAAAAAGGCAGATTGGAAAAAGCAAACTTATGACTGGATTCAGCCTATGGCATCCAATAGCAATGTGCGCCACTACTTTAGCAGTGACGCTATTGATTGGATAAATAAAAACATTACCCACGAATTTCAAGCAACTAATTCAGGCGCAATGTTTTTTGATGAACCCCAGTTACCACATACTGATGTGACCCGCGATTTCGTGTTGCTTTACAACCTCGAAACCGGTGGGCCAGATTCAGAATTATGTTTTTGGCAAGAAGCAGGCAAAAGTAGAACGAGGGAACGAATGTTAGCTGTAGAACACGGTGCTCATTTGCAGTTAATCGATCGGATAAAAGGTCCTTTCGATAGCTGGTATATGGTTAACGCTCGCATTATTCACTCAGTGGAAAACATCAGTACCTTACGTTTAAATTTACAGGTGAGTTTTGACACCGCATTACCCCAGGCGTTTTGCAAACAACATCTAACATAACTAATTTATAGAGGAAAAAAGTATGAAAAAAATCATCACAATACGTTGGGTAATCGCCCATGAACCACTTAGTTTGTTCATGCGTGCCGCAGAGTCTTTTGCGAAGGCAATCAATAACAATTTTCGCACACCACTATTCGATGTTGAAATAATGACACTCGGCCAATACGCCGAACGCTACAATAACGGCGTACCCGTCAGCAAACACGATTTACTTGGTTTAATGGACAATCGAAAAATAGAAATGAGCCAGATGTATACCACCTGGCTTGCTGAAAAATACTATTCAGACATGCACGTGTTAGACATGCCCTTCTTATTTCGTGATCATCAGCATGCTCAAGATGTATTAGAAGACGAAATTGGTAATCAATTGCTACAAGGCTTGGCTGACAAGTCAAACATAAGAGGCTTGGCATTCACATATTGTGGTGGTTTTCGCATGATACCGTCGACCAAAGCCATTCGTACTCTAGAAGACTTCAAACACACTGCGATTCGATCAAACAAAAACACCTTTGCCATAGAGACTTTCCGCAGCGTGGGCGCGATACCCGTGCCCCGTGAACTGGAGGAAATTAATCAGGGCGTGGCCGATGGTGAGTTTGTAGGCGGCGAAAGTGCCTGGCCTCGCGTGTATCCACTTGAACAAAATAAATTCTCTACGGCGATGAACGATACAAAACACAGTTTATTTTTAACCTCCATGATTGTGCAAAAAGACTTCTGGGCATTGCTGGACAAGGACTTGCAACAACAAATAAAAACTGCTGCCGTTGAATCCGCCCGTGAAGAACGCGCTGAATCGATTCGTGATGGCGAACGGGCTAAACAAAAAGTTCAGCAGGAGGGCATAGAAATTGTCGAATTACCTGAAGATGAAACAAAAAAATTTGTTGATGCGACCAATATTGTTTATGAGAAATATCAAAATTACTTTAGCCCTGGCTTAATTGAAAGAATCAAAAAACATTAGTCAATGTGTGTCGCTATGTTTATATGAGCATGTTTATATAAGCATGTTTATATGAGCGTGTTTAATGGGTAGTTGCCCGGCAAGAAGCGAGCCGGCACCGGGACACACCGACACATTCAATGTCTGTTCGAAAAAAATAGGGCATTAAGGGCCTGCCTCAAGCTGCTTGCAAACCATGCTTTACATATATTTTTCTTACTACCTCGCTTTGTAAGTAGTTAAAGATTTTTTTGCCCCGACGCCCGCTATCAGCAAATAGGCCAATGTGAACAGCGCTGATAACATTACCTGGCTCAGGTTGAGGATTATCTATCGTGCCCACCTAGCGGAATTAATTCGAACAGCTCAGGAAAAATTCTCGTAAAACGCAATGCCAGATGGTAATAAAGAATTGCAACATCGCACTGGTTTTCAAATAACGCCTGTGGCGCTTCTCTGTGGTGCACGCTTTGTCCAAATCTAATGCGACTTGAGCCTTTATCTATCCAGTTTTCTAGTTTATCGCTTTGCAAACCTTTGCGCTTTGCCAAATTGACCAACGTGTTCCGGTAGCCAATATGGCTAGCTTTTTCGGTGCTGGCATTAGAAACAAACAAGCAAATATCATCACGAAAAATATCTTCTACTCCAGATATTTTTTTGGGTTGCCTTTACGTACAAGCAATACATTGCCTCTGTTTTTTATAAAGGGCACTGACTGAGATAATTTTCCTGAACCCAATAGTTGCTCTATTATAGCTGGCGGGCTTAGCATAATATTTGGGCGGATAGGCAAGCGCAGATGTCCCAGATACAGTTCGTTATTTTTAACTATCTGCATTAGCACTTGCGGTGGCAAAGTCACATAAAATACATCAGTCGTTTTCGCATCTTGACTGACAAAACCGGATAATGCCTCTTGTAGCGCCATATGGTGATTCCCATCTGACAGCACCGTCACATCAGCGGAATATGGATCACCGTGAAAATTCAACGCCAAATTACTACCCGCCTGCGACCAACTACAGGATTGCGCATTTTTTTCATTTGCCAGTTCTACTCGCCAAACAAGATACTTTGACACTACCACTTACCCCTATATTTTTATACACACCAATCTTTAAAAGCCACTGTTTGTGATAAATTTGTGATTATATTCTGATAACTTTCATATACCAAACTAAGATATGCAACAAATCGATAAGATTGGAACCAGGGATAATATACCTATGAGAACTATTTATGAAAATTATTATAGTAGGGTGCTACTAGTTTTATCATTAGTCTTGCCAGCTTTTACTGTGCCAGCCACCGAGCTGCAAGGCACATTCGAAAGCACCGAAATACAAACCAGTCTAATTGAACTGTACTCATCCGAAGGGTGCTATAGTTGTCCACCCGCAGACGCCTGGTTGAGAACATTAAAAAAAGATCCTCGATTGTGGAAAGAAATTGTTCCAGTCGCATTTCATGTAGATTACTGGGATTATATTGGATGGAAGGACACATTCGCTACAGCCGCGTTTACGCAACGCCAACGTAACTACGCTGCTCTTTCTGCGTCTCGCTCTGTTTATACTCCCGAATTTTTTATAGATGGTAACGAATGGCGCGGCTTTTTTAAAAAAAAGCGGCTACCCATTTCTAGTGAAAATAAATCAGGACATTTGACCGTAATTGTAAAAAACGATACAGCGGAAGTTAACTTTATATCTTCGACATTGAGCACTCACACCTATCAGATAAACATTGCTATTCTAGGATTTGATCTGACTAACAACATTGTGGCCGGTGAAAACGCAGGAAAAACATTACAACACGATTTTGTTGCACTTGGGCATAAAACAGAATTTTTATTAAAAAAAATCAAGCAGACATACCAAATAACAACAAACTTGCCTAAATTCAACAACCCTGGAAACCGACTGGCTCTAGCAGCCTGGGTCACCAGGCGCAACAACCCCATCCCCATTCAAACAGTAGGCGGCTGGTTAGAAATTTTCTGACGAATAATTTCTCTGGTTTGAGAGCAGACTGATTTTTGCATAAAATATTTTTACATACCAATTAAGCTATCAAGGTTACGGATAGACATATAACAAAAACCAAACGTAAAATATTTTTGAACACGCAAAACAACCCAAATCACTAATTCATATTGGCTCTATGCAGGCCAGCCACATTTAGATTATCTGCAACACAAGTCCTTAGAACAAATTGATATACCGATAGCTCGATTAGATTATTCCTTAAGCACACTTATTGTGACAATATTCCATAGTTTTTCTAAACAAATAATAATTTTAGGGAGTAGGAAAAAATTATTATGCATGAGCCATATCTGTATACCTATAAGGCTGCATTCGTGCTGACACTTTTAATTTTTGGCAACGCGCAAGCCGATCTTATTTTGGCGGCGCCACCAAGGGAATCATTAGAGGCCGGTAACAAATTATACGGCCCTCTTGCCAAACACCTTACTGAACTTCTTGGTGAGAAAGTCACTTATGCACATCCTGATAACTGGTTACATTATCAAAGAGAGTTGCGCAATGATGTTTACGACGTGGTTTTTGACGGGCCGCACTTTGTTTCCTGGCGCATAAAACATTTGAAACACAGTGTGCTGGTAAAATTACCCGGAACATTGGAATTTTATATCATCGCAAAAAAAGCAAATAACCGGATTAACAAATTAAAAGACCTGATCGGGAAAAAAATTTGCGGGGTATCGCCACCCAATTTGGGCACAATGACGGTGATAGAACAATTTAGAAATCCAGTCAGACAACCGGATATTCTCCCTGTTAGGGAGGGTGGTTTCGGGCAAGTAGCAAAAGTGTTTTCATCCGGCGCATGCGATGCAGCCGTTTTAAGATCGAACTTTTACAATAAAAAACTAACTGATGAAGCGCGTGCCAGCACCAAAAAATTATTTTCAAGTACGCCGTTACCAAACCAGGCCATATCTGTTAGTAGTCGATTGACCATTGAAAACAAAAATAAAATTGTTCAATCATTAACTGACGGCGAGGGCTTGGAAATTACACGCGATATTGTTAAACGGTTTGGCGGCAAAAAAGCGAATTCATTCATCGTCGCAAATCAAAAGGAATATATGAAACAAGTTGACCTGCTGGAGGGCGTCGTATTTGGGTGGTAAGTAAAAACTTTTACATATTTATGTATGCGACTAAACCAGATCACCTAGTAAACATAAATTGAATCAAGACCAAAGAAAAAACACATAACAGCTACCTTACACACTAAGTTTATCAAACAAACACTTTACATAAAATATTTTTTCTCGCTAATAAAATGACGACTGGTTAGAAAGTAATTAGGGTGCTGGAAATAAATCGAGCTCTATTATTTAATAAATTTTAATTGCGTTATGGCGAGCCCAGGCTTGCTATCAACCTGACCCATAGACCCACTGGTTATACCTATATGTAAACTCGGTCATTCCTTACACGCACTTATTGTGTCAATGTTTCTTGGGGTTTATAGGAATAATAATAATAATAATAATATAGTTTAGGAGTAGTAAATAATGTGTAGGTCGTATCTGTACTGTTGTAATGCTTTATTTTTGCTGGCCCTTCTTTTTTTTAGTAACGCACAAGCAGACCTTGTTTTATCAGCACCGCCAAGAGAGTCATTAGAAGCCGGTAACGCACTATATGGGCCTCTTGCCAAACACTTAACGGAGCTTCTTGGAGAAAAAGTCACGTATCAACACCCTGATAACTGGCTTCATTATCAAAGAGAATTACGTAATGATGTTTACGACGTGGTTTTTGATGGTCCTCACTTTGTTTCCTGGCGCATAAAACATTTGCGCCACAGCGTTCTAGTAAAGCTTCCTGGAACACTGGAATTTTTTATCATCACAAAAAAATCAGATGAACGAATTAACAAACTAACTGATCTGATCGGCAAAAAAATTTGCGGGATATCGCCACCCAACCTGGGCACAATGACTGTTATCGATCAATTTAAAAATCCAGTCAGGCAACCAGATATTTTCCCGGTTAACGGCGGTTTCGGACAAGTCGCAAAAAAATTCTCATCCGGCGCATGTGATGCAGCCGTTTTAAGATCGAATTTTTACAATAAAAAACTAACTGAAAACGCACGCGCTGTTACAAAAAAATTATTTGCGAGCACGCCTTTACCAAACCAGGCCATATCTGTTAGTAGTCGCGTGAATAATAAAAACAAAATCAAAATTGTTCAATCGCTAACAAGGGGCGAAGGTTTAGAAATATCGCGTGGTATTGTCAAACGGTTTGGTGGCAAACAAGCCAAATCATTCATCGTTGCAAACCAACAGGACTATATGCAACAAGTCGACCTGCTGGAGGGCGTCGTATTTGGTTGGTAAGTAAATGCATAATACGGAACTAACATAAGCCTGGGCGGGAGCTAAACTGGCCTCGCCCATCCATCCTGTAGAATTGCCTAATTTTAGGCAACTCAGATACCGATTAACTTTGGCAGCCTAGGCTATCAAGTGAAATATGTGGTTACCATGCCACTACCAACGACCCTTTTCTTAGTATCGCTAGACAGACCATCCAGGTTTTTCCGCCAACCAAGTCCATTTTATTTCACCATTACTGCTCAGAAATTTTTTCTGCACTCTAATTAAAGTAACCCAGTGTCCGATAAATATATTGACGAGTTAGGCGCTATTTAATCTCTAAAGATAGAAAATGGCTTATTTGATTAAGTTATGCAATTCGAATAACCACTATTTCCAAAATAAACTAGTGGATTCTAATTTGGCTTTTATACCTATGAATTATAAGCATATGTCGATTCGACCACTTATTACACAACTTCATTACGGCAATATTTTAGAGACCGATAAGAAGAAATAACAATATCCAGACACAGGAGTAAACTATTATTATGTTTAAGCCCTATTTGTACTTTGGTAAGATCGCATTTTTACTAACACTACTGCTTTTTAGCAATGCGCAAGCTGAACTTATTTTATCCGCACCACCAAGAGAATCATTAAAGGCAGGTAACAAATTATACGGCCCTCTCGCCAAACACCTGACTGAACTTCTTGGAGAAAAAGTCACGTATCAACATCCTCCAAACTGGCTACATTACCAAAGAGAGTTGCGTAATGATGTTTACGACGTGATTTTCGATGGGCCACACTTTATTTCCTGGCGCATAAAACATTTGAAACACAGCGTGCTGGTAAAACTTCCTGGGTCATTGGAATTTTATATCGTCATAAAAAAATCGGATGAAAAAATTAAAAATTTAACTGACCTGATTGGCAAAAAGATTTGCGCCATATCCCCACCGAACCTGGCCACCATGACTGTGATTGACCAATTTAAAAACCCAGTCAGGCAACCGGAAATTTTCCCTGTTAGAGGCGGTTTCAGACAAGTGGCAAAAAAATTCTCGTCCGGCGCGTGTGATGCCGCCGTTTTTCGATCGAATTTTTATAATAAAAAGCTTACCGATGAAACACGTGCCAATACAAAAAAATTATTTGCGAGTACGCCCTTACCTAACCAGGCTATATCCGTTAGTAGCCGAGTAACAAATTCTAACAAAAACAAAATTGTGCAATCCTTAACTCATGGTGAAGGCTTAGAAATTGCACGCGATATTGTCACGCGGTTTGGCGGGAAAAAAACCAAATCATTCATCGTTGCAAATCAAAAAGAATATATGACACAAGTCAATTTACTGGAGGGCGTCGTCTTCGGATGGTAAGTTGACAAATGTATGCCGAAAGCCTGGTTAGGCCAAGGATGGCGATATCTATGAATTTAAGTTCAGCGCCTATTCCCCACATCGTTCTCGATTATTGCCCCGGCGTAATTCTACCTCCCCCTCGCTGGCGGTCGTACCTCGCCCATCCAGAGAGTGTCGCAAAACACGGTTTTTGCGACACTCTCTGTCCATGGAGCCGTACCTGCTACACTGCTACATCCATATTCAATCTGCTAGGCCCATATCCCCCTGTTAATCCAAGTTGTCTCCATTTGTATCTCACGGAAGTGACAAGACTTAATCACTTAATCAAAGGTTCCCAAAATTAACATGTTCGACTAGAATAGCAACAACCGGATTGATTGGAAATGATGTTCACGTTTGTAGTGAGTAACTCAATCGAGTAACTGTGTGAGTAGCTAGGAGTTACAATTTGCTAACTATCTAATTAGTTAAGTTTAAATTTGTTAAGTTCGAAAAACACTGTGATTTAAAAAAATAGCTCTTTAACAGAGAAAAATAAACCCGACTATGATGCCAAAATCTGCGTCCGATCCACCTAAAACTAATGACCTATTTCAACTCGACAACCAGGAGACGGCTATTGACCTAAAAGGTTCTGTATTCACATTACCTGTTCTTTGTTTGAAAGTTACCGACCTGGCAAAAATCGAGGATGACCTAAAAGAACGACTATCAAAGAGCCCCCAGTTTTTCGAAAATGCGCCTATCGTAGTTGATCTTGAGTCGATCAAGAAATGTGCAGATGATTTTGATTTCCCCCAATTTGTTACTTTACTCCGAGGCCTCCATTTGGTTCCGGTTGGCGTGCAGCATGGCACTAAAACACAACACGAAGCGGCAAAATGGGCTGGATTTGCTGAATTAAACGGCGGCATTATTCAGGAACTGCCTACAGCAGCAAATCGTAGAAAAAACACTGCAAAATCCTCAAAAGTAAACGCGCCACAACAAACCAGCGACAATACCCCGGGCGATACCCAACTCGATGCTCAGGGCGCTTCCTCAGAAAATAAAGCTTCCACCCACGCTATTAAAAGCATAGAATCTACGCCGTCGGCGAAAGTAATCCGCCAACCAGTACGATCTGGTCAACGTATTTATCATCAAGGCGGTGATTTAATTTTGTTGGCTGCCGTTAACGCCGGCGCTGAAATAATGGCGGATGGCAATATACATGTTTATGCGCCGCTGAGAGGGCGGGCATTAGCAGGCGTAAGAGGCGATACTGAAGCCCGAATATTTTGCCTACAAATGGAATCTGAATTGATAGCCATAGCTGGGCAGTACCGGGTATTTGAAAATAAAGTACCACCAGAAATGTTTGGTAAGCCAGTACAAATTTTTCTAGACGGGGATAAAATCGTTATTACGCCACTAGAGTAGGATTACAAATAATTCTACTAGTACGTTTAGTCGATAAATAACAATGCCGGAAAAACTCAGCAACTTACGTAGTCTCAACTTGTGTAGCCCAATGCGTCGCTCGATACTTAGACCAGTCTGCCCAGCATGTACTAACCGTTTGACGAAGGAGGCATTGTGGCAAAAGTAATTGTTGTCACCTCAGGCAAAGGCGGTGTAGGAAAAACAACCACCAGCGCAAGCATAGCAACCGGACTCGCGAAGCGTGGACACAAAACAGTCGTCATTGATTTCGACGTTGGCCTCAGAAATCTCGATTTAATTATGGGCTGTGAACGGCGTGTAGTATACGATTTCGTTAATGTCCTTCAAAATGAAGCCAATCTCAAGCAAGCCCTTATCAAAGATAAACACTGTGACAACCTGTTTGTTTTACCCGCTTCACAAACGCGTGATAAAGATGCACTGACGCCAGAAGGCGTTGAAAAAGTGTTAAATGAATTACGCGAAAATCATGATTTTATCGTGTGTGATTCACCAGCCGGCATTGAACAAGGTGCGGTAATGGCGCTTTATTTTGCAGACGAGGCCATCGTCGTTACAAATCCTGAAGTTTCTTCAGTCAGAGATTCGGACCGAATATTGGGCATTTTATCCGCAAAATCAAAGCGGGCAGCTGAAAATCAAGAGCCCATTAAAGAACACTTATTAATTACGCGTTATTCTCCGGAACGAGTAAGTTCTGGAGAAATGCTAAGTATCACCGATATTCAGGAATTACTGGGTGTAAAACTGGTCGGTGTCATTCCCGAATCCCAAACCGTACTGCAAGCATCAAATTCTGGTATACCCGTTATTCATATGAATGACAGTCCTAGTGGGCAGGCATATGAAGACGTCGTCGCCCGGTTTCTTGGAGAAGAACGACCGATGCGTTTTGTGGAACCTGAAAAGAAAAGTTTTTTAAAGCGTCTTTTTGGAACCTAGACTAGGTAGGGCTATGTCAATACTCGATTATTTACTCAAACGCAAAAAAAAGTCTGCCAATATCGCGAAAGAAAGATTACAAATCATTTTTGCGGCGGAAAATATGGACAAGAACGGCCCGGATTTTTTGCCCGAACTTAAACGTGAACTTTTAGAAGTTATCAGCAGATATGTTGCGGTCGACCAGGATTTAATACAGGTCAATGTTGAACGCGATAGTGAATGCGACATTCTGGAACTGAATATTCCCCTAAGTGGCTCGCATATCAAACAGAAGAACAAAGTAGCGAAAGCAGCGAAAGCAGCGTCACACTAAGTTTTATAAATCACGCACTACACGTTCTAAAAACTGCGTAGAAATGTAACACCCATTCTTCTTTTACCCTACACTAATCTCTATATGCACTCATAAGAGTCTGCAACACTTCAAATTCTTATTGCACTAGTACTCCAACAATGTCGAAATGATTGATATCTAAGTTTAATAGGTTGGAGTCAGCGTGCGAAGCCCATCTATACCAACGTTGTTAGCGTACTAGGGATACGGTGTGATATTAACCGGCGACTCACTAAGTTAAATATCCAAAACTTACTGCCGTTAATATAGATACAAGTATTAATTTTTTTCGTAATTCAGCTTACACTTAAAAATTGGTAACATAACTAGGATAAGCCATGTTGGACGAAGTGACCAATACCTCTAAATTATTCGACCAGGCCCGCGAACGCCTGTCCTTGGCAGCCGAATATCTCACTATTGATCCCGACGTACTCCAAAAACTTAGGTATCCGAAGGAAACACTTTCAGTCTGTTTGTTAGTCCGCATGGATGATGGTTCTCGTCGATCATTTAAAGCATTTAGGTGCCGTTATGATGATACCCGAGGGCCGACAAAAGGTGGCATCCGTTACCATCCAGCAGTCAACATTGATGAAGTCATGACCTTAGCGTTTTTGATGACGTTTAAATGTGCGGTCGCTAATTTGCCCTACGGCGGCGCCAAAGGAGGCATCTCTGTAGACGCTAACCAACTCTCCAGATCTGAACTGGAACGTCTTTCACGTGCATATGTTAAGGCTTTCGCTCATTTTATTGGACCAGAACGCGACATACCTGCACCTGATATGTACACAAACAGTATGGTCATGGGGTGGATGGCCGATGAATACAGCGCAATGGTCGGCCAACCAAGTCCAGCGGTAATTACGGGTAAACCGCTCGAGCTAGGCGGATCACTGGGCCGTGAAGATGCGACGGGTAGAGGCGGCTATCTAGCGTTAAGACACCTGGAATCTGATTTACATTTAGTACCTGAAAAATCACGTGTTATTCTCCAAGGATTTGGCAATGTCGCCTATCATTGTGCTCGATTACTACATGGTGATGGATACAAAATAGTCGGTGTATCTGATTCAAGAGGCGCTATTTATGACCCGGATGGCATGGACCCCATTGCGATTATGGAACATAAGCGATCAGTCGGAACAGTGTCGGGTGCGCCGACCAATGGCACGTGTAAAGAAATGGATAATTCAGAATTATTGGAACAAGACTGCGACGTGCTTATTCCGGCCGCGCTAGAAGGGGCTATTACGAATCAAAATGCCCACAAAATTGTGGCAAAAATTATTGTAGAACTGGCAAATGGCCCAGTTGCACCTGAAGCCGACGAAATCCTGGATAAAAAAGGCATCATTGTGATACCCGATATCCTGGCAAACTGTGGTGGAGTAACGGTTTCCTACTTCGAATGGGTTCAGAATAAGGCCGGGTTTTATTGGGATCTAGAAGAAATTCACAGGCGCCTGGAATCTATTATTGTCCCCGAAACAAGGCATGTATGGAGTATAAAAACTGAGAAACAAGTTGATATGAGAACCGCTGCCTATATCCTGGCACTGGATCGCATTAGTTCTGCTATTGCAGCACATGGCACGAAAGACTATTTTGCATCTTAGCGAGCTTCCTTTGCAACCCCCTTCTGATACCCCTAGTTTTGCTACTGACAATACCCCTTTTTTGTTAATAATAGCAAATAATATCTAAACTTCACGCTGCGAAAGACGATATTAAAAGTTAAATACCCATTATTTATTGTTCCTTTGTATGTCATCTAAAACACACCTAAATACGCAAATCCCAACGAGCGACAAACCCTCGGCTAACCAGAGGAAAAAACCCTGTGTGTTGATTGTTGATGATTCCCGTATGATGCGCGTGTCATTGGAGCGGATCCTTAAAAACGAATTTGAAATCATTGAAGCGGGAGACGGAGAACAAGGTTGGGGAGCACTAAATGCAAATGATACCATTGAGGTTGTCATTACTGATGCAGACATGCCCATTCTTAATGGATACCAATTAATCACTCGAATTCGTCAAAGCGAGCACGCCCGAATCCAGGCTATCCCTATTATCATGATCACAGGGGCCGAAGAAGATCATGTCAGGGAAAAAGCACTAACCACCGGTGCTACAGACTTTATTGTAAAACCACCCGATAAAACGCAATTACTAGCCCGCGTAAGAGCTTACGCGAAAGCTGATCGCACTGCGCGCAAATTAACTGAAGAAGCGACCACTGACGCTCTGACCGACGTCAGCAGCAAACGTTACTTTTCCCAAAGAGGTGAACAAGACCTTGCTTTTGCTACTCGTCATGAAAAAGAGCTCTCCATCATCGTCATCACTATCGACAATTTTTCGGCTATAACTAAAAAACAGGGCAATAAAATTGCCAAACAAATTCTTGTTTGGTTAGCCAATATACTAAAAGACACCGTAAGAACGGAGGATACCATTTCTCGGGTGGGCGATTTCACCTTCGCTTTGATAGTACCAAATACCAGTCAAACTGAAGCGATCACGTTATCTAATCGCGCAAAAGACAGTATTGCAAACAAACCGTTTTCTGCAACGGACATCTCTATACCAATTTCAGCTAGCCTTGGGTTGGCCTGCTTGAGTCAGGACAAACATGACTCAATTAAAGACTTGCTGGATGTGGCAATCAGACGGGTTAATTGCGCACGAAAAGCGGGGGGAAATAAACTGGTTGTTAACGAGAAAAATAATCAAATGACGCCCGAATCAATATTTCTTGATGCCTCTGATATTAATCAAGCGTTGGAACTTATGAAGTCAGATGGCCAAAGCCTGGTACCCGGCATTAAAAAATTGGTTGTAAAAATATTCCCTCTCCTTGAGTTCGCTAACAAAGCGCTTCGTTGG
The DNA here is from genome assembly GCA_013151345.1 of Gammaproteobacteria bacterium. Classification (GTDB taxonomy): domain Bacteria; phylum Pseudomonadota; class Gammaproteobacteria; order SG8-11; family SG8-11; genus JAADIM01. The sequence continues at coordinate 10,625 of JAADIM010000130.1, read as the reverse complement.
GAACTTGATAGCCAGCTAAAGGCGATTAAAGAAAAACTGGAAAAACAGCATTAATTATTTTTAGAATAGTTCTAAATGCGGCCGTTTTAACACCATAGAGGAACTTAATGTGATACCAACTAATAATGGATAGTTAAAATATTATTCATAACATATTGATAAATAAAACTATTAATCAAGAACACCCACTTTCTTTCTGTTTTTTTATACACCTTTTCTGTAAAACTTCATTAACATAATATTTTTTGTAATATTAATTGTAAGTTATTCGTTTTACCAAGTATTGCGTTCCTGTTCACTTTCCGTATTATAATAACTACAGATGGAGGGTTATGGGGATGACCGGTCGTTTTTTTAATGTATCTTACTTGATAATATCTTAAACAAGTATAAATTATGGGTACCTAGCTGAAGCTAAGCCTAAGTTAAGTTGGTGATGCTAAATAAGAAGCTAGCTGCAGGTAACAAGTTGCAAGTACCCGTTACAAGTGAAGTTGTTGAAGTAGGTGCTTTCTCAAAAGCCTTTCTCTTAACAAAGTACTTATAGCGAAGTACTCACAAATTTAGCTTGTTAATTAGATTACAAAGATACAGCCAATATGGCGACCAAGGTTATTTAAAGGGTGGTTCTATAGTGAACAAAAATGGAATTTTCTCCAGTAAAATCTTCGGCGGAACCTTTCGCAGCAAAGACGAGCTACACAGCAACGTTACTTGGTCTTCTCTTAGTGACCAGTTGGATCAGCTGTGTCAGACCATAGTATTTGGTCTAAAACTTGATGCCGATAATAACCAGCAAGTCCTTGTCGCTTCGCTTTATTTGAAAATTCTCAGCACTTTCCAAGCAGTCCAATTGCTCGTTGAAAAGGAGATGCTGAACGAAAGTAAAACATTAGTGCGAAGCATGATGGAAGCCATGTTTGCCCTTGTTGCTATTGCAAAAGACCCCAAAATCGCCACAAGATTTATCGAAGATGATCATACACAGCGTTTAAAATTGTCAATCTCATATGCAGGTCTACCTCTTAAGCTCAAAAAATCTCTTAAGCCGCGCTTAACCAAGATAATCAACAGTTCGCTGAACGGACTGAATAAACCATCAGCGAAAACACACGACATCACGCCATTAACCGTCGAAACACTTGCGCAAAAAGCTGGCCTGCAAGAAGATTATTATTCCATATTCGCCTTGCTTTCGGGCTGCAACTACTTACGAGTTTATGAGCTAGAGCAATATTGGGATGGGCATAGCGAGGGCAAATCATTACTGGGTTTAATTCACCCTGATGTAAAGAAAAATGATGCCGTTTTATTTACCGCAATTAAAACAATATTCTTATCCCTGAATGGGGTAATCCAAACTTTTGATATTAAGGTACCCAAAGAACACGTTGCATTAATTAAACAATTTCGTAATTTAGCTAATTCTTCTTCTAAAACCACTGCTAAAAGACAAAGACCCGCACAAAGGGTCAAGCGGGTTCAGCGAGCATAAAAACGCTATCTCCTGGTAGTTTAGGGTTTTTTGTAACACACCTGGGTCGGAGTGTACGTTTTCTATACTTTGTCCTAACAGGACTGAACTAGAAGGGTCTACCCAACAAAGCCGACCTACAAATGCTTGCGCATTTCCTTGAAATTCATAATCTATAACGAATTCAGCTTCAATAAAAATCTGTCTTTACGTCAGCGCTTAATCCCTTTATTGTTAATTACAAGGAAACAGACCGCTCACTTAACGTGCACTAACAAATTAATTTATTCACCACGATGACAATTGAGCCATCCAAAGCGATCAATATTGCCAGAGTACTGACCGAGGCACTACCCTACATCCAACGATTTGTAGGAAAAACCATTGTCATTAAATACGGTGGCAATGCCATGGTTGATGAAACCCTGAAAAGTGGATTCGCGCGCGATGTCGTACTAATGAAAGCGGTTGGTATTAATCCGGTTATTGTGCACGGTGGCGGCCCGCAAATTGGTGAATTATTGAAAAAAATCGGTAAAGAAAGTCACTTTATTGAAGGAATGCGCGTCACTGACAGTGAAACCATGGATGTCGTGGAAATGGTGTTAGGTGGCTTGGTAAATAAAGAAATCGTCAGCCGGATTAACTACCATGGCGGAAGTGCGGTTGGATTATCTGGTAAAGACGGCTCATTAATCAAAGCAAATAAGCTCATTCTCAAAAAAAATGCGCCGGAGTTAAAAGCACCTGAAATTATAGATCTTGGCCACGTTGGAGATGTCTCATCCATTAACGCTTCTGTTGTAGATATGTTGGTGCATGGTGATTTCATACCGGTTATTGCGCCTATTGGCGTAGGGGAAGACGGTCAGTCATATAATATTAATGCCGACCTGGTTGCCGGTAGACTGGCGGAAACACTAAGAGCAGAAAAACTGATTTTATTAACGAACACACAGGGCTTGCTGGATAAAGACAACAAATTGCTAACTGGTTTACAACGCCACGAAGTTGATGCGCTCATCGCCGACAGCACTATTCATGGCGGCATGCTACCTAAAATCCGTTGCGCACTCTCAGCTGTTGAGAAAGGCGTACACACGGCCCACATTATTGATGGGCGCGTCGAACATGCCGTTTTACTGGAAATATTCACTGATGAAGGCGTTGGTACACTGATACTAGAAGACAGGAAATGGGACAAAAATCAAAAAAAGGCTTAAAGCGTTTTTTCACCGTATTCTTTTTGATACCGCTTAATCCGTTCAAGCGCTTCTTCCTGGTTGGGCTTTTCAGTTAAATAACGAATTATTGTATGAAGGTTAGCGATACTCACTACTTTAATACCAAACGTTTTTTCGATTTCCTGCACGGCCGAAGTATCTCCCGTACCACGTTCTTGTCTATCTAACGCGATGATGACCCCAGACATCGTTGCATTAAAACCGCTAATTAATTTAGATGCTTCACGTACAGACGTACCGGCCGATATCACATCGTCAATTACGAGCACCCTTCCTGCCAAAGGGGCACCAACAATCAGCCCACCTTCGCCATGATCCTTAACTTCCTTCCTATCAAAGGAATAAGGCACATCTTTTTGATGGTGTTCGGCTAACGCAATACTGGTTGCGGATGCTAGTGGAATGCCTTTATACGCCGGTCCAAACAACACATCGAATTGCAAACCAGAATCCACAATCGCTTGCGCATAAAATTGACCCAACTTTGCCAATCCAGACCCGGTGTTAAATAAACCGGCATTAAAAAAATAGGGGCTTTTGCGACCCGATTTGAGAACAAATTCACCAAATTGCAAAACACCAGCATTAATTGCAAAATCAATAAATTGCTGTTGATACTCTCTCATATATAATCTGCCTTCTTATAAATGGGTACAATTAACTAGCTACAATTAACGAAAAGCACAAAGGGCACGTAGGGTAGATAAGGATAACACAATCACGTTGAAGTTTGGATGTACAAGAAATTTTCAATTCTGCAACCACGTGAATGTATAGCGGGGATAACCAGACAGGAGTGACTGGCCTAACCCAAGCAATAATAAATCAAAAAGGTACCTAGTTAATATGAAAATAATCTCTGTAAATGTAAATGGAATACGTGCCGCTGCAAAAAAAGGATTTTTTCAGTGGCTCAAAAATGAAAACGCTGACGTAATATGTATCCAGGAAACCAAAGCACAAGAACATCAATTAGATGCTGAAATATTCAGCCCCAAAGGCTATCACGTTTATTTCAGCGACGCAGAAAAAAAAGGTTACAGTGGTGTCGCTATTTATTGCAAAAAAAAACCCGACAAAGTAAAAATCGGCCTCGGCCTTACGGATATGGATAGTGAGGGGCGTTATATCCAGGCAGACTTTGATGGCCTTAGTGTTGCTTCGTTGTACGCGCCATCTGGCAGTTCAAGTGAGGAACGACAAGCAGTAAAATTCAGTTTTCTTGATCGTTTCATGCCCATATTGAAAAAATTCAATCGCTCTAAAAGAGAATATATCATTTGCGGAGACTGGAACATCGCCCACAAAATTATTGATATCAAAAACTGGCGAGCAAATCAGAAAAACTCCGGCTTCCTGCCTGAAGAGCGTGCCTGGATGGATGAACTATTTGATAACGTAGGGTTTGTAGATGCATTCAGAGTCGTTAATCAGGAAGCAGACCAATATACCTGGTGGTCAAACCGCGGACAGGCCTGGGCAAAGAATGTGGGTTGGCGCATTGATTATCAGGTTATAACGCCAGGGATAAAAGACAGAGTGAAAGCCACGTCGATATATAAAGACGAACGTTTTTCAGACCACGCACCGCTGATCGTTGAATACAAAGGCAAACTATGACGCCCTCATAGATACTATTTATTCATGTGTAATAGCTACAGCTAAATCTGAAGTTTCCCAATATTTAGACTGCAACTTTTTCTGTATTTTTGGGCGATTGTGTTGGCTCAGTTTCTGGCAATGGCGTGTATATCGCTTTTAATAATTCATCGATCGTATTAATTTGGTCCCCCAGATCGGCACACATCGTTTCGAGTTCCTGGATCTTCTCTTCAAGTTTTTCTCTGGATGATTTAATTTTTTTCAAGCTATCAAGATGCTGATCAAGTTGTTTTTTTCTATCTTTAATACGTTGTGCTAATGGGTTCATGACCGATTTAGCCCAGGTCTCTGCGTCCTGTCTGGCTTGAAAGAAAATATTTCGCGCATGACTCACCAATGATACAAAGAATTTTTTCACAACAAAACTTTGCTCAGTCATTGTCATTATGCCGCTATTGCGAAATGCTTCAGCTTCTTTATGCAATCTGGACAGTTGTGCGCTGTATTTTTTAGTAGAATAAAGTACCGGTTGGATATCTTTCACATTATGTTCGTCTCGAAATCGCTGATAAACAGCCTGAACGAGTTCGTTAGATTTATCCGCTTGCCAACTCACTTGCTCCATGGTGTATTTAGCGCCATCAAAAAAAGTGATCATACCCTTTTTCATGCCAGCGGTTGTATAGCTACCAACCATTTCACTGCGCGTCTTTGCGATTAATTTATCGAGAGATTCTATGCTAAGTGTTTCCAGCACAGTTTTGACTTGCTGGGTAAGCACATGACGGCTTGTTTGAAAATTCTCAACATTCTTCTTGTACTCAGCTTGCGAGTCTCGCGCTTTATTCATTAATTGCAATATCACGTCTGTATTTTTTCCGGACAATGATTGCAACTCATTTAATTGCTGTTGCGCTGCATCTTGGCGGCCTACTAGTAAATTTTTAGTTCCTTCAATTCTTCCACCAATTTTTGTTGTTACATTTTCTCTAACAATGCGTTGCTTAGCGGGCACAATGTTATTAGAAAAGAACGATTCTAGTGCCGCAAGACCGCTCTTTTCAAGTAAAACTGGGTCTTGTTTAATTTTCGCCAATAAGCCTTTTTGTGCGGATACTGGGAATACTTTATTGGCTTCAATATTCAACGCCTTGGAGGTCAACTGGCACTGTTTGGCTATGTTACTGGCGACTGCACTCTCATCTTTTAGCTCGTCCCACAACGTATCAATTTTATTGAGCGCAACCGTAATACCGGTCTTCTCAGTATCGATATGCGGGATAATATGGTGTTTCCAAATATCAGAGTCAGATTTAGTCACGCCCGTGTCTGCACCGAGAATAAACGTCACCGCCTGTGCCTTTGGGATCATCTCCATTGTCAGTTCAGGCTCTGTACCCACGGCATTCAACCCGGGCGTATCGAGAATAACTAATCCTTGTTTGAGCATGGGATGAGGAAAACTAATCAATGCATGGCGCCACAATGGAATTTCTACTTCCGAAGGGGGGGGCTCATCCGGTTCTTCCACATATAAGCCCAGTCTTTTCGCCTCATCGGTGGAAACTGACTTTAGTTTGACAATTTCGTTAAAGGCTTCTGCCATTTTGCCAGGCGAAGCCACATCCAGTGGCGTGGTGGTCCAATTCATTGGATTTTGTTTGTGCTCGGCTATAGTCATGTCGTCAGCACGTGTTTCTATGGGCAATAATCTTATATACGCTTCGTCTGCCTCCAGATCATAAAAAAGCTCAGTAGGGCACATCGTGGTTCTGCCAGCAGCGGAGGGAAGTAAACGTCGTTGATAATCCGCAAAGAAAATACCGTTTATGAGCTCTGTTTTGCCCCTGGAAAACTCTGCTACAAAGGCCACAGTCAGGCTGTCAGAATTAAGCCCATCAATCACTTCAAACACGCGCAAATCATCTTCTGCGTCGTTAAGTTCGTGCTTTACCAACCAATCCTGATAGGCTTTGATGTTTTTGATCATATCCGCCTTCCATTTGCTATAAATTTGCAGGCGGTGCGTAAAGTCTTCTTTCATTGTGTGTTAATTGCTCATTAATAAATACAATCTATATATAAATAATTAATAAAAAAATAACGCGGGATCTTTTCCTTGCTCCACCCTGTATCGTCAAGTCTACAAAGAAGTTTAGCGTTTAGGAATAAGGAAAATTTGAATTAAGTGTGGATTTTTGAGCTTAGAATTAAATCCGTTCTAATTTATTAGTTATTTTATTAGGCTTTTTTATTAGGCTTTTTTATTAGACACAGTTTCAACAGATTGACTGAAGAAAAGTAGGGCCATTTAAATACACACTTAAACCAATAAACTTCTTCCTATATCCGATAAAGGCGCAATGATTAGCATATTGCATAACTGTATGCCAATCATGACAACCAAGGGCGATAAATCCAAACCAGAAATGGGCGGGATAATTCGTCTAACAGGGCGCATTAATGGTTCGTTCAAACTATGCACTAATGACACAACGGGGTTATGACTGCCGGGGCTTATCCAACTAATAATAACCTGTATTAATATGGAGAAAAAGAAAACATTAAACATCAAAGATAAAAGCTTGGTAAAAGACAACACAATCAAACCAGCAGGTTGAAATGCAACACCTTTAACCATTCCGATCAGTATAAGCGCTAATGCCTGTAGCACCAACATCAACAAAATTGACGCGAAATCAACGCCTCTAAATCCTGGAATAATACGCCGAAGAGGAATTAATGGCGGGTTAGTCACTTTTACCAATACCTGTGCTAAAGGATTATAAAAATCTGCTCGCACCCACTGCAATAGAAACCTCAACATAACAGCAAGGATATAAAGACCAAACAACGTTTCAATTAAAAACACACCCGCATTACCTGTATACGAACCTCCCATTATGCCCCTCCCAATTGTTCTGCCAGTTCAACTGATCTTTTATGTGCCGCCGCAAGTGCCTCATCAAAAATCTGCTGTATATTTCCTTGCTGAAAAACATTGATCGCTTGTTCTGTAGTGCCCCCAGGTGAGGTGACATATTTTCTTAACGTATGTAAATCTTCTGTGCTTTCTAATGCCATCTTTGTCGCACCAAAAGCCGTTTGAATAGTTAATAATCGCGCCACATCATGTGGCAAACCCAGTTTATGACCGGCTTTTTCCAGCATTTCCATGACTAAAAACAGATATGCCGGTCCACTACCTGATAATGCGGTAACGGCATCCATCAGGGCTTCATCTTCGATCCAAATCGTTACGCCCACCGCGCGCATTAGCGATTCCGCCTGATCACGTTGCTCACTACTGACTTGTTTATTAGCAACCAGCACAGTAGCTGCACTCTGCACTAATGCAGGTGTATTTGGCATCGTTCGCACTATAGGTGCACTATAATTTAGCCACCGCGATATATCAGATTCCCTGATACCCGCCACAATGGAAACCACAAGCGGATTACTATTCTTTAACATGTCTCGCAATTCAAAAACGACATCTTTTAATGCTTGTGGTTTAACACAGAAGACGAGCGTATCCACTTGCTCAACAAGCGCCTTATTATCGATGCAAGTATTTATCTGAAACCGCTGAGTTAATTTATCTAATTTATCTACGTCAGGATCAGACACCCAAATTGTGTTACTAAACTGACCATCTGCAATGAGGCCACCCAGTAAACTAGTTGCCATATTTCCGCCGCCTATGAATCCAATTTTGTGATTATTCATGTCTCTCTACTATTTACCTATTAACTACTATGATTTATTGAAACGAAATAAGATGGGCTATTACACCAATAACTCATTTCATGTAATCCGATTTCCAAATATTGCCCTGCCTACGCGTACAAAAGTCGATCCTTCAGATATCGCCGCCTCCAAGTCATTCGACATACCCATCGATAATGTATCCCAATTATGGCCCACTTTTTTTTGGCCAAGTGTTTCAAGACCCAACGTTTTAACACATTGTAATGCCTCGTATAATAAATGATAGGGTAAGCGTTGCCTTTCAAAATCGGCGCTTGGCGCGGGAATCGCCATCAGTCCACGTAGTTCTATATTGGGTAATTGCGAGACAGATTCAGCCAACGCGGGTAATTCATTTAACGCAACACCGGATTTGGTGTTTTCACTACTCACATTGACCTGAATACACACATTAAGATTACCTAACTGTGGTGGCCGTTGCTCACTCAGTCTTTGAGCAATTTTCAGTCTATCCACACTGTGTACCCAATCGAAGCGTTCAGCGATACCACTTGTTTTATTGGATTGGATAGGCCCTATAAAATGCCACTCAATGCCATAATCAGCAAGCCTAATCATTTTTGCCTCGGCTTCTTGCAAATAGCTCTCTGCAAACCGTATCAAACCCATCTGATACGCACCGATAATTTGCTCTATTGAACATTTTTTACTCACGGCCAATAGATTTACTGAGCCCGGGGAACGATTAAAGCGTTTTTCAGCTGCTCTTATCCGCTGGAGTACAACATTTACGTTTCTTGGAATCAATTCTTAATCCTTTAGCCATGTAATGCTATGAGAAATTAAGGTATTCGGTTTAAACATATTAAAAAATGGCCGTTAATCTAAACCAGGGATCCCGATTAGTTACGCTGCTTGAAAATCCTGATTAAATCAACGCCACGCCGGGATGACTATACTTCTAGTATATAAATATATAAGTTATCTAAAACAGCAAATTAACACATAGAGGATTAACATGGATATTTCGGAATTACTTGCATTTGGTGTTAAAAACGGCGCCTCTGACCTTCATCTCTCCGCAGGCGTGCCACCCATGATTCGTGTTGACGGCGAAATGCGCCGCATCAATATTCCTGACATGGACCATAAAACGGTACATGGGCTGATATACGACATCATGAATGACAAACAGCGAAAGGACTTCGAAGAATTTTTTGAAACTGACTTTTCCTTCGAAATCCCTGGCCTCGCTCGATTCCGTGTCAACGCGTTTAATCAAAACCGCGGTGCTGGCGCGGTATTCCGTACAATTCCAACAAATATATTGACACTCGAAGAATTGGGTTGTCCACCTATTTTTAAACCCATTACAGAGTACCCTCGTGGACTCGTGTTGGTAACCGGCCCAACGGGTTCAGGTAAATCAACCACCCTGGCCGCTATGATAAATTATAAAAACGAAAATGATTTTGGACACATTTTAACTATTGAAGACCCTATAGAATTTGTACATGAATCGAAAAAAAGTCTTGTTAACCAACGCGAAGTACATCGTGATACACTGGGGTTCGCTGAATCATTACGCTCGGCTCTTCGTGAAGATCCCGATACAATATTAGTAGGCGAAATGCGCGACCCGGAAACCATTGGTCTGGCACTCACAGCCGCTGAAACGGGCCATCTAGTGTTTGGTACATTACACACCAGTTCTGCGGCAAAAACAATCGACCGTGTGATTGATGTATTTCCTGCTGCAGAAAAAGAAATGACTCGATCCATGTTATCTGAGTCTTTGCGTGCTGTTATTTCACAAACTTTGCTGAAAAAAGTGGGCGGCGGGCGTGTTGCGGCACACGAAATTATGATCGCAAACCCAGCTATTCGCAACCTGATTCGAGAAAACAAAGTACCGCAAATGTACTCAGCCATACAAACAGGGCAAAAAGACGGAATGCAAACACTCGACCAGTGCTTACAAGATCTAGTTCAAAAAGGCCTGATTAGTAAAGCCGATGCCCGACTCAAAGCGGCGAGTAAAGACGCGTTTCGATAAATGCCAGACAAAGAGAACAATAAAAAGGAACTATATTCGTTACTCAGTTTAATGGAAGCGGAAGAGGCTTCTGACCTTTTTATTACCGTCGGCTTACCGCCTACGTTTAAAGTCCACGGCAAAACCCTACCAGTTACCTCCGTTAAGCTTACCTCCGACCAAGTCAGCTGGATAGCGCTCCAACTCATGGATGAGAGACACAAAAAGGAATTCAATGATACGCTGGAATGTAATTTTGCCCTCGATATGGAGGAGATAGGTCGATTTCGTGTTAATGTTTTCCAGCAAAAAAACCAGATCGGTATGGTATTACGGAAAATAAAAACTGACATCCCCGAAATACCAGAATTAGGCCTGCCTAATATTGTTTCTGATCTTACGTTAGCCAGACGCGGTCTCGTTATCGTCGCTGGACCAACAGGCACGGGTAAGTCAACAACACTCGCGGCGATGATCGGTTACCGTAACCAACACCGGCACGGTCACATCATTACTATCGAAGATCCCATAGAATATATTCATGAGCATGGTAACTGCG
>JAADIM010000129.1 GCA_013151345.1 Gammaproteobacteria bacterium | reverse complement strand
AACATGACGTCACTTATAACGTGCCGCTTTTAACAAGAATCAACAATTTCAGCAAATGAGAATATAAAACTGCCCGCTTTTTTAGGGGGCAGTTAGAAAAAATGACTGTTTATGGACGGACACTAATTAGTGTTTATCGTATTCATCATTTGAAATACATTGAATAATATGTCTGGATTAATGATCAAAATGGATAATATCACCCAGCGTATTTTTTACTTGCAATAATGACAGATAATTACCATCTTGAGGATCTTCCCAATATTGGCATGATAAACGCAAAACATCAGGTTGTTTTTCGGAATACAAAAACATCTCCGTGATATAGATTTCAGCAGTCGCTCCTCCGCCGTCGACACTCAGCATACCAACACTAACCAACTGAATTACGTTGCTAGATACCAAGTTCGTATCCAGATTAAAACGTGTAATATTAAAGCGGTCTGGTTTAATGATTTGTGGTATATCTTTAATGGTCCTGATTTCGAACTTGCAATTGGGTTGCCATACCCTGACTTGGGAGTCCAAAATGACCCTGCCATCCTGTATATATGCAGCAGCCAGGCCAGACGGTATAACTAGTTTATGATTTAATGTGAGTGTGGAATTAACGGGCAGTTCACTAAAAGGAGAACTGCCATATGTTCCATACATGGATTGACAAGAAGCTAGAAGCATAGCCAGTGCAAGTACAAAGATTTTTTTCATACAACCCCCCTGGTCAGATTGACAAACATTTATTACTTTTCGTATTAAAATTTCGAAAAGTGATTTAGAACATGGTAAAACAACTTTGCGGGCCTTTTTATTTGTTCTCAGGCAAATATTTGCCAGATTGTGTACCGACGCAAAAAATGTGACTCAAAATTCTACCTTGCTATTTGCATCGTGTTATTTTGAAGAATGGACCACCGCATTGAAACCACCCTGTTTTCAGCCCGAGAATTTTCCTTTGCAGTGCCCACCAATTTCACGTAAAGACAAGCTATCGAATACAACTTTCATATACAAATAAGTTTAAACTTGAGTTACAAGCTAAGTATTTTCGTGCTCTTGAATACTATTTAAGTTAAGCACACCTTAAGTTCATCATACTTTAAGTTGGGTACACTAGGTATTTCTCTCAATTGACTATGTTATAGTACGCGCTATAGATGTCTAATGGGCTTATGGGGAAAGCACATTTGTTTCATAATGTGAAATATCAGAGACTCGTTGTTTTAGCAACATATTTACAATCTGACAGAACTATAGGTTGTAATTTGGCCCAAGGAATAAAGGGTTACGGCAAAACTGTTCTTAACCGTAAGTCTTATTGCAAACCTGGTCCTTGTCTTTTCCCCTATAACTGCTCACCCCGTCGACTCCCATCTGGTAGTACTTTGGGGAAATGATTCTATAGTCAACATAAAATAATCCATTAAGGATCTAAACGATGAAAGGAGCTAAACCATGAAATATATACCCAAGGCATATTTTGCTTTAACTTGCGCCACTATATTTGCAATTGTATCGAATACTAGTTTTGCATTTGAAGCTCTACCGGCAGTGCCACCAATACCGAAAGACAATCCCATGACGCCGGAAAAAATTGAATTGGGGAAGCAACTGTTTTTTGATCCGCGCTTATCAAAAGATGGTACTGTTTCTTGCAACTCTTGCCACAATGTTATGGCCGGCGGAACTGATAGCAGATCCGTGTCTGTTGGTGTGGATGCACAAAAAGGTGGGCGCTCGGCGCCGACTGTTTGGAACGCTGCCTACTTAACTGTCCAGTTTTGGGATGGCCGTGCAGCTACTCTAGAGGATCAAGCTAAGGGTCCCATTCTTAACCCTATTGAAATGGGGATGCCCGATGAAGCAAGCGTTGTGAAAAGAATTAAAGAAATTCCTGGATACGTAACGCAATTTGAGAAGGTTTTTGGCGGCAAAGATTCAGTCACTTACGATAATATAGCAAAAGCTATTGCATCGTTTGAACGTATGCTAATCACGCCTAACTCTGCATTTGATCGTTACATCAAGGGCGATAAAGGAGCGCTATCCAAAGAGGCCAATCGCGGTATGAAGCTGGTCGAATCTGTAGGCTGCACCGGTTGCCACACTGGCCCCAACTTTGCCGGACCTGCCTCTCTATCCATTGGTGAAGGTTTTTTTCAAAAATTTCCTGCGTTTCCGGGCAGCAAATACGATAAAAAACACGCATTGATGGCTGACTTAGGATTATACTCGGTCACTAATAAGAAGGCAGACAAAAATATGTGGCGGGTTCCTACCTGGCGCAATGTTGCTCTCACAGCGCCCTATTTTCATAACGGGTCGGTGCCTACCCTGGGCGAAGCGGTTCGAGTGATGGGGAAAACACAACTTAATAAAGAATTGAGTGATAAAGAGGTGACAGATATAGTTGCGTTTTTAAATAGTCTGACCGGAGAGTTTCCGGAAATCACATTTCCGCGGTTACCAGATACACTCAATATCAGTTTAGTTGACTAGGGTTAAAAAAAACTCGAACCAAGTCAAATGTTTGAAAGGAAATAGGAATACATTGTAAAACTATTCATATTTCGCCTTAAGAGCCCCTTTTTTAAAACAACTTTTTTGAAATAAATGATAGAGTTGATACTAAGAAGGGGCGTTCAAGGAAATAGTAAATTTCAATAGCATTATTCGTCTATTTGCCACTGCATGTTTCTTAATCTTTTTTAATTTACTCAGGCTGCGTTAGAAAGAAAAATTTCCTGAATCAACATGATTATAATATCTATTGTAATTAACCAGATGATTATCCACTCCAGTAACGAAGAGTGTGCATGATTTTGCTCATCGGCTATCATTTGCAGTAAATCTTGTATTGTTTCCAGCTTCTTGCTTAATACATCAGCCCTGGGTTTTATTTCCAGATAAACAGATATCATCGTGTAGTAGGATTGTAATTCAAGGTTTTCCAAAAAAATTCAGTTACATCCAATAAATCAAAGTGCAGCATTACATCGCTTTTGGTCAAATACAGTAAGCCTCAAAGTTTTGCCAACTGCTTACGCCGCAATTCAGATTTACCTGTATTCGCAATATTCTCGGGGATGTATGCTGTGGAGTTAATATTGCTTTGTACGTGCGCTTCGTACTGCTCTAATTTGGTTGATTGGGCTATCCCCTGGGAGACCGCAAGTTTTGTAATAACATGATCATCGGGAATACATATATGATCATTCTTTATTGACGTTTGTGATGCGTTGGATTCATAAGTGAATTCGTCTACTGGCGTAGTCGTAATAACTGCACTGGCAGATTGCATAAATATTTTTCATTGTTTTTATCTTTTGTTTTTTCAAAATATTTATGATTTTCGACAAGCAACTTATGTGGAAGAATGGTTTTCAGGTAAAGTTATGCTAACACAAAATCCGCCTAGTTTTTCAGAGCGTCCGAATTTCAGTTTTCCGTGATATTGTTCTATGATATCTTTTGCTATAGCCAGTCCTATGCCGTGTCCTTCGGTTGTTTCGTCCAGGCGTGTGCCACGTTCAGAAAGTCTGTTTAGATCATTTTCATCCGCGCCGGCACCGTCATCCTCAATAAGAATTAGAATATCTTTGTTTAGTTGTACAGTGATAGCTATTTTTTGTTGTGTCCACTTGCAAGCATTTTCCATAATATTGCCAAGTAATTCAAGCATGTCTTCACGGTCATTGCTTAAAACCGCATCTTCGGGAATATTAATTACGAAGTCTAAGTTTTTTTCGCGGTACATGGCTTTGAGTACGTCGATCAGTGAAGAAACTTCTTTGTGCGCTGAAAAATAATTTACCGCCGGGCCTTCACCAGCAAGGCGTGCCCGCTTTAATACACGTTCCATCGATTGATGCATTGTTCGGGTTTGCGTGTCCAGTGTTCGTTTTATATCGGGTCGTTGCTGAATAGCAGCATCATGAGATAACTGGCTCAATACGGTTAGCGGTTTTTTCAGCGCATGTGCCAGGTCACCGAGAGAATTGCGTGAGCGCTGTAGTCGCTGGTTAGTGATATTGATTAATCGGTTAATTTCTTTTATCAGAGGGGAAATTTCCGAGGGTACAGGGCTATCCAATGATTGCAGTTCGCCTCGTTCCAGTGCACGTAAATCTTCTCGAATCTTGTTTAGCGGACGTATGCTGTCACGCACAATATAAACCTGTATCAAGATTAACAGCAGCAGGACCAAAATTGCAGAGAGTGAAAATTTCCACTGAAAATCAGTTAATGCCAATTCTATATGTGATAGGTCTTCAGCGACTGCAATGGTGACGGGGTGATTTTGTTTCAGATAGCTTGATACGTAGACAAGTAACGGCTTTTGTTCGGGACCGATCAGATGCAGGTTTGTCTTTTTGCCAGAGGGTAATGTCTCAATGGCCAGGTCTTGGTCCCACAATGAACGAGAACGTATTTGTTGCTCACCGGTTAATACTTTGAAGTAATGACCTGAAAATGGGCGCTGAAAAATGATGTTTAGTTTACTTTTATCTATGATCGCTAAATTTTGTCGATTAAAATCAAGCGAGCCGAGAATTGTTTCACTGTCGTGTTGCAGGCGTGAATGTATGTAATTTTCGGCAAGGTAACGAATCGTTGCACTTGTTGCCAGCCATAATAAAAGAAATGCAACAGTCAGGCTGATAAATAAACCACTACCTAGCCGGGTCTGTAATGAATACATTAAAACTCCGCCTTGAATATGTAGCCCTGTCCGCGTCTTGTCTCTATACACTCTTTACCCAGTATTTTTCTTAGTCTTTTGATATACGCTTCGATAACATTGCTGTCTTTGTCTGAGTCAAAATCATAAATATGTTCTGTCAGTCTGGATTTAGACAGTATTTTGCCGTCATTCAGGATAAGGTATCGTAGTAGTCGAAATTCCGTGCCAGTCAAGGAATGCGTTTCACCATCTCGTATAGTGACAGATTGTTGTTCTTCGTTAAGAATGATTCTGTTTAATTCAATGCTGCCTGCTGGTTTTTGGTGACTGCGATGTAAAAGAGCGGACAGGCGGGCAATAAGTTCTTCAATATGAAATGGTTTGCCAACATAATCATCAGCACCCGCTTTGAAACCATCAACACGTTCCTGCCAACTATCACGTGCGGTCAGTATTACTACAGGTAGAGTGTTGCCTGATTTACGCCAGCTTCTGAGCACCTCAAGCCCGCTTCGTTCAGGTAGTCCCAGGTCAAGTACAACGATGTCATATATTTTTTCATCACCCATGTATTCAGCATCTACGCCATTGTCTGCCACATCTACAGCATAGCCCGCCTTTTGTAAATCACGCCTAAGCGTGCGGATAAGGTTATTATCATCTTCAACAAGTAACAAACGCAAAATTAGTTTTCCTTTTCCTTTTTAAGTAACTTGCCGGTATACGCATCGAACTTTAGTTCCCAAACCGTCCCTTGAGTATCAAGAATTTCAATTTCATATATAAGTTTGTCTTGTTCTGTTTCCAGTTCCACTTCAATGACTTTGCCAGTATGAAATTTGCGGGCATCTTCCAGAATATTTTCCAACGGTATAATATCACCGGATTCCACTAATAATTTAGCACGATCATGGTCTTCATCGGCACCAGCATCGGTATCGGGATAGATCAGCCATGGCACCAGACACAGGATACAAATGAGAAAAAAGTAGTTGGAATGTTTCATATAGTTAAAGATAGCTTATTTGTTTAATCTTCCCAACCTGCATAGCCAGGAATCGAGATATCTCGTTCGCTGAAAGAGCCTTTGTCTGCATTTTGATGGCAAGCTGTACAATTACTCAGACTGACTACTTTATTATTGTGTTTAATCATTGCGGTCGGGATTTTGTTATGTTCGCGGCGGATATACGCTATTTCTGTGATTCGTAAGGGTGTTTCATCGAATGCCAGTGTCCGCATAATCTTGCGAGAACGACGATAATCCGAATTGTCAGCACTGTTGTTGAAAAGATACTGGCTAATTTCAGTTTCTACGTCCGCTTCAAGTTCTGCATTGTCTTCGAAATGATCTTCTAACCCATTCATTAGTTTTTTCCATGAGCGTTTGGGCAACAGGCCAGGCGGGTATGCCATGTGGCAACTGCCGCATTCGTTAATATAAGCCTGATTGTTGACAGACGCAACATCAGGTGAGCGTTTGAATGTATTACCAAAACGTTTTTCACCATCGTTGTCACCAAGCGCAAATTGCAAGCCGACAAGCAGCAATAAGAACGTGGTTGTGGTTAAAATGATTGTGGTTTTCATATTAATTCTCCTCTGTTTATTAAAATTGGTCCTACAGATCTTTCAAGTAGGTAAGAATGTCTCCCTTTTCCTGTGCAGTGCATTCTCTGCCCAGGGTCCATTTGCAATTACGTTTAAGCCATTTACGAATTTTTTTGGTGTCCGAAAAACGCTGCGGATTAACTGATTGTGCGAGTGGTTCGATGGCTTTATTGGTGCGAACATGTTTGCCGCTATCAATTAGGTTTGATGTGTGGCAACTGCTACATGCGCGTGTGACAGGTGCGCGTGGTGAATTGAATGTGTGTGACCAGAATGTTTTTCCGGATTCAGAACTGAACGTAGTCGCGCCAAGTTGTTGGTATTCATTTAGCAGTTCGTCAATTTGCGCACTGCTGTGTGTTATTATCGGGCTTGCTGTTAAACAGGTCGCGAGTAATAATTTATTAACCTTGTGCATGATTTTTCTCCTGAAGTTCCTATTTTGAAAATCGCTCTTATGACTCAGCACGTTTATAACCATTGATCATGGAGCGGACCAGGTTTTCCTTATGAATAAGACTTTCGACCACAACTCCGCCGATATGGATGAAGACCAGGAATAAAGTGAAGTTGGCGAAAAATTCATGTGTCTCTTCAGTCGCTTCTTCCCAAAATTCACCGGCATGGGCTAGCCACGGTGCAAGCGGCCCGGCGTTTTCTTCTATGCCATATATTGCGATGCCGGTTAATGTCGTGATGATCAGGCTAATTAACAAAAGCAGGATCATGGCACCACCAGCCGGGTTGTGGCCCAGATAACGTTTGGCGCGAAGAAATAAAGTTTCAGTCAGATATTTTTTAATGGCAGGGGGTGAAAAAACAAAACTGGAGAATCGCGCATACGGCGTACCGATAAATCCCCATAAAATTCGAAATATAACCAGTCCAAGCACGGTGTAACCAGCCCAGGCATGCAGACTAAGAAAATCCTCTTCCGTAACATAAGCAATAATAAACGCGCCGACCAGTCCCCAATGAAACAGGCGTACTATTGGGTCCCAGACTTTAATATTTGAACGAGGTTTCATGTTAGAGATCTCCTGATATTTTGTTTTAGCTTATGAACACATTAACAAGTGAACGTGAATTCAAAATGAAAAAACAGGTCTGGAATGCTTGTTTTAAGCAGTGGTTTTTATCAGTGTTTGGGTCGGTTATTGTTATATATTACAATTGGTTAGGTGGAATATTCGGGAGGCGGCGTAAAAAAGGCTGTTGATTGTTTAATGGTGTTGGAGATGTTTGTTATGAATAGAATGTGCGTTTAGCAGGTGCGGGCGGTGATAACGCGGGCCGCAGGCAAGTGTATTTTTTGTTCGTTGGTGTAAAACGAATAATACTAATGTCTGCCAAGTCGTAAATTCATCTGAGAATATTAAACTTGATCTGCTAATACCTTGGCCTTGTCAGGTTCACAAAGATACTAAAGATAAGATACGTGTATACAGAGAATCCGCGAGAAAATACTTCTTAGTGGAAAATTCGGTTCCTCATCCTGAACTTCCCAATGACTGCATTACACAAATTCAAGCGGTTATGCTCTTTGAAGGAGGTGCAAAACAATCAGATGTTAAAGACACGGTCGCGTCTTGCCCTCCATTTCAATGGGACACAAAAATGTTTACAGGGCTTTTTAGCGACAACCAGTGACAACTATGAACAATATTATAATCTAACTGTTAAGCAAAAAAGGAAATCAATATATTGAGGAAGCAATATCATTTTCGTTTTTCTGAGAAAGGTTTGTTGTCATGGGATGTTGATAGATTAATAATGCTTACTAAAAACTCGCCTAGAAAATGGATTTCTTTGAAAGCAATAAATGAATTTGATGATGTATATTGGTATGGTCTGGGGAAAAGTGAGGGTGACGGACCACCGACTTGTAGAAATATAGCAGAACACGCTCTCTTGATTAAAGAAGCAGATTTAAACTATCCAATTATTTTATCTTCAAACGGTGGAGTGATGGATGGAATGCATCGTGTGTGTAAAGCTTACATGGAAGGAAAGAATGCAATCGAGGCTGTGCAATTTATAGAAGATCCTGAACCTAACTACATAGGCAAGAAACCAGGAGACTTATCATATTGAGGAGTTTTGGTAACAATAGCGTCAACCGGATATATTTTTCAATGGCTGTTATATATTTTGTTTCGCTCTAACATACAAGAGTCATTAAAAAATACACTGCATATGCAAAAGGAGTTTGATTTGGACGATATCGAAAAAATATTAAATTTTATTGTTGAAATTGAGAAACTCAAAGATGTACGTCGTAAAACACGGCCTGTAGGTTTAAACCGATACGAAAATTCTGCTGAGCACAGTTGGCATGTGTGTATATCCGCTCTAATGCTTAAAGATTATGCAAATGATGAAGTCAATATTGATCGTGTAATTAAAATGTTGTTAATTCATGATTTCGGTGAAATTGATGCTGGTGATACAATTATTTATTCAGGTGAAACACAAGAAATAAAAAACAAAGAAGCCGAATGTCTAGAACGGATTCTTAAAATACTCCCAAATAATGAAAGTAAAAAATATATGGATCTTTGGAACGAATTTGAGTCAGGTGAAACTTCCGACTCAAAGTTTGCTCGCTCAATAGATAGAGTGCCACCAATATTGCACAATCTGCACGGTGGAGGACATAGTTGGAACGACAATAATACTCCAAAGGAAAAAGTATTTTCGGTAAATAGCCGTATAAAAGAGGGTAGTGAAATACTTTGGCAAGTTATAAAATTGAAGTTAGATGAAGCAGTTTCCAGTGGAATTCTCAAGTAAAAATATTAGCTACCAAAATATTAGCCACCAGAGCACAATTGTTTCTAATATGAGAGTATATTATTGCTCTTTGACCTCGTTTTTCTGATATTCTAGCGGCTCTATGCAACCCATCGTTTCTATATCGAATCTATCCAAGACCTACACCAGCGGCTTCCATGCCCTTAAGGACGTGAGTCTGGACATCTCACCCGGTGAGATATTGGCGTTGCTCGGGCCAAATGGCGCTGGCAAGACGACGTTGATCTCGATTATCTGCGGGATTGTTAATGCAAGTATGGGATCGGTGACAGTCGGTGGCTATGACATCATCAAGGATTATCGTGCGGCGCGTGGACTGATCGGCCTGGTACCACAGGAGTTAACACTAGGGGCGTTCGATACTGTTTGGAACACGTTGTGTTTCAGCCGGGGTCTGTTCGGCAAAAAACCTAATCCTGACTTCCTCGAGCAGTTGCTCAAAGAGCTATCGCTCTGGGACAAGAAAGACAGCATGCTCATGGAGCTATCGGGCGGTATGAAACGGAGAGTATTGATTGGTAAGGCGTTGTCGCACGAGCCTTCGATCCTGTTTCTGGATGAGCCGACGGCGGGTGTAGACGTTGAGTTGCGCAAGGACATGTGGGCGTTGGTGAGGCGACTGCGCGAATCCGGTGTGACTATTATCCTGACTACCCATTATATTGAAGAAGCCGAGGAAATCGCTGACCGTGTTGGCGTTATCAACAAGGGTGAACTGCTGCTGGTGGAAGATAAGTTCGCATTGATGCATAAGCTTGGTAAGAGGCAACTGATTATCCAACTTGAGGAAGCCGTGGACATCATTCCCACAACGTTATCCACTTGGGCGCTGGAGTTATCCGCTGCGGGTGATCAGCTTACCTATACCTACGATCCGCGGCACGTGAATACTGGTGTAGCCGGTTTGTTGCGCAGCATCAATGATGCTGGTTTGTTACTCAAAGACGTTGAAACCTCACAGAGTTCTTTGGAAGAAATTTTTATTAGCCTGGTTAATGCAAAACCATGAATATATACGCTGTCAAAGTGATATATAAATACGAGATGTTGCGCGCATTGCATACCCTGGCGCAAAGTTTCGCGTCACCGGTAATATCCACCGCGCTTTATTTCGTTGTGTTTGGCTCAGCCATAGGCTCGCGCATTGAGCAGATTGATGGTGTATCCTATGGTACGTTCATCGTGCCAGGGCTGATGATGCTCGCTTTGCTCACGCAGAGCATTGCTAATGCGTCGTTCGGCATTTTCTTTCCCAAGTTTACTGGCACCATCTACGAACTTATGTCGGCACCCGTCTCGTTCATCGAAATTCTGCTCGGCTATGTTGGGGCTGCTGCCACCAAGTCGTTCATCATTGGTTTGGTTATTCTGGCTACGGCGGGGCTATTTGTGCCGCTCGATATTGCCCACCCAGTGTGGATGCTGGGGTTCCTGATTTTGACCTGTATTTCCTTCAGCTTGTTCGGGTTTATTATTGGGCTGTGGGCAAACAATTTTGAAAAATTACAGCTCATTCCTATGTTGGTGATCACGCCGCTGGTATTTCTCGGCGGCAGTTTTTACTCGGTGAATATGTTGCCGCCTGTCTGGCAGACCATAACGATGTTTAATCCGGTGGTCTATCTGATTAGTGGTTTTCGCTGGAGCTTTTTCGAAGTAGCTGATGTGAGCGTCTGGTTGAGCCTGACTATCGTGCTGGGTTTCCTGGGCGCCTGCCTGATCACTGTTTGGTGGATGTTTAAGTCGGGATATCGATTGAAGCAGTAGCCTGTTTTATTCTACGCGTGAAAACGGAGGTCCAAGCCAACTTGGTAGATCATAGCGGGTCGGGAGCTGAACAAGACTCGTATCCAATTGATAGTTAATATGTTTCGGGCTATCTAGGACGATTATTAGCCCTTATGAGTATATATTTTGGGTATGAAATCAATACTCCAGGTGCTATTGGGCTCGCTTTGGTAAGCGTCATCTGTGTTTTGAAGTTCCCTTTTGCTTTAAAAAAACAATGTTTTTGATTGCTCAGTTGATATGCTCCCGTTGTTCAGAATTTCTCAATCTTGCCCCAACCTGCTGTTATATCTGCCTTAATTAATTATAATCGGTTAGTATTTATCAGAGATAAATGTTGTTATTTATTCTATAGTTATGACATTCGTAAGATATATTGCAAATGCAGGTGATTCGAATTTAAACAGTTTATTTTAGGCGTAAGTATTTTGACTAGAAAAGTTGCTAGAGCATTTTTGTACCTCATTTTTGTTTTCTGGCTAGCTGCTTGTGTCCGGCCGGAGACGGATGTGCTGCGTTTTGGCCTGTCCAGTTCACCAGTCACACTGGATCCACGTTTTGCCACTGATGCGACGTCGTCGCGCATAAACCGCTTAATTTATCGCCGATTAGTTGAATTTGATGGTTCTTTTACACCCATACCATCGCTTGCGGATTGGCAACGGATTACGGAGCAACACTATCGCTTTACATTAAAAACGCAAGGCCGTGATTTTCATCATGGAAAGCGACTCAATGCCGTTGATGTGAAAGCGACGTATGATTACATCCTAGCTAAAAATAATGCATCACCTCACCGTGCAACACTTGCATTAATTGCTCGTATCGAAACACCCGACGAGAATACGATCGATTTCTTTTTAAATAAAGCTGATCCACTTTTTCCAGGTTATTTGGTTATAGGTATATTGCCAGCGAAGTTGATTCAGCAAGGCCATACATTTAATCGACAGCCGATTGGCTCAGGACCGTTTGAGTTTAGTAAATGGCCTGAGGATAGTAGGGTGATGCTATCCCGACTTCGTGACAAACAGAAGCTTGAATTTATTCGAATACCTAATCCGACCGTGCGCGTACTGAAGTTACTGCGCGGTGAATTGGACATGATACAAAACGATTTGCCGCCGGAGCTAATAACTTATCTGGCAAAACGCAGTGATATCAAAATAATAAAAGGTGAGGGATCAAATTTTACTTATCTTGGTTTTAATATGGACGATCCACTTGTTGGTAATCACGCAATTCGTGAAGCTATTGCTTATGCGTTGGATAGGGAGTCGATCATTAAATATGTTATGGGTGGCGCAGCGCGTCCAGCAAGTGCGATGTTAATTCCTGATCATTGGGCAGGTAATCCGGGTCTGGCGTTGCTTGAATATAATCCCGAAAAGGCAAAAATGTTATTGGCAAATGCAGGTTATGACACGAGTAATCCGGTAAAAATCACCTATAAAACCTCAAGTGATCCATTTCGTATCCGGCTTGCGACAGTCATTCAAAGTCAATTGGCGAAGGTGGGTATCAATGTAGATATTAGAAGCTATGATTGGGGAACGTTTTATGGCGATATCAAATCGGGGCAGTTTCAAATGTACAGTTTGTCCTGGATAGGCATAAAAACACCTGACATCTTTCAGTATGTATTTCATAGTGAATCTGTGCCGCCCAATGGTGCAAACCGGGGTCATTATGCAAATCCCGTCGCAGACAAATTAATTAAAGTAGCGCAACAAGCAGGAAATCTCGATGCGATGGCGGTCTCGTATAAAATGCTGCAATCACATTTATTGGAAACATTACCTTATGTGCCGTTATGGTACGAAGATCATGTGTTTGTGTCGCGTAGCGATCTGGAAGGATACACTGTGGCAATTGATGGCAACTACGATGCACTTGTTGATGTTCAACGCCGCATTCGATCGAACTAAAGGTTACTTGTTAGAACTCAATTGATTAAAGGAGAGGATAAAAAGAGAATGCCACGTTGATTAAGATCAATATTTTAAAACAGACATTGGTTTATACGGATGATGATGATATTTCCAGGGTTTATTCAATTTCTACGGCCAAAAATGGACCGGGCGAAAAGATAAACAGCGAGTGTACGCCACGCGGTGAACACGCTATTCGTGCCAAAATCGGCGATGGTTGTGATGCTAATACCGTGTTCGTGGGTCGCCGGCCAATCAGGGAAATCTATACACCCGCACTTCGTGAACAGTTCCCGGACAGAGACTGGATATTAACGCGTATACTGTGGTTATCTGGCCTTGAGCCAGGTAAAAACCGCTTAGGTGACGTTGATACCATGCGACGTTATATATACATTCATGGATGCCCGGATGAAGACACGATGGGCGTGCCGGGTTCGCACGGTTGTATCAAAATGAAAAATGTAGATGTAATTGAATTATTTGATAAAGTGTCAATAGGCGCTAAAGTAATAATAGAATGATGTAAGGTGCACATTACACTACACTATGCTACATGCCATGGGATGTAAAAAAATTAAGATGCAAAACAAATTAAATAGGTGCTGCGTAGAACGCCCCCTGCAAACGCTATGTTAAAAATATTAGTTTCTCGGTTACTTAGCACGCTGGTTGTTGTTTTCGGTGTAGCCTGTATTGTATTTTTATTAATACATCTTGTGCCCGGTGATCCGGTCGAAGTTATGTTAGGGGAATCTGCGCAACAGGCAGACCGGGAAGCATTGCGTTCTGCTTTGGGTTTGGATCTCCCTATACATACTCAATTGCTGAATTATTTTAATGGTTTATTGCATTTTGATCTTGGCGTTTCGCTGCACTCTAAACGACCGATTAGCGAGGAGTTGCTTGAGCGTATACCGGCAACGGTAGAGCTTGCGGTCGCATCCTTATTGATTGCGATAATGATTGCCTTTCCGTTGGGTGTTATAGCCGCGGTTCGCAAAAGCACGATTTGGGACAGTAGCGCGATGACAATATCTTTATTGGGTGTCTCCATTCCTAACTTTGTAATGGGGCCAGTGTTGATTCTGATTTTTGCGGTACAACTGGGTTGGTTTCCGGTGAGTGGTCGAGAAGGGTTTGCTTCCCTGATATTGCCGGCGATTACCTTAGGTACTGCTCTGGCGGCTATATTGTCTCGTATGGTACGTTCTACTCTGTTGGAAGTGTTGAATGAAGATTTTGTTCGTACTGCGAGAGCTAAAGGGTTATCTGAAACGACTGTAATTTGGAAGCATGCATTAAAGAATGCGATGTTACCTATTATTACTTTGCTGGGTCTTCAATTGGGCGTGTTATTGGCCGGTAGTATTATTACTGAAATAGTGTTTTCCTGGCCGGGGATTGGGCAGCTGACCATTGAATCTATCAAACGACGTGATTATCCCGTAGTACAGGCTTGTGTTTTATTAATCAGCCTGACTTATGTTGTAGTTAACATGTTGACGGATCTGGCTTATTCGTGGCTTGACCCAAGAATACGGGAAGGGAATCTATAGTGCAATTTTTTACATCGCATAGATCCTGGCTACCCATTGGCATACTTGGCTTATGGTGTTTTTTTGCTGTGTTTGGCACGTTGTTACCACTGAATCCAAACCATATTGAACTCAGCAAAATTTTAGTGTCACCAAGTGGAGGAGAGGCATTACTTGGCTATGATGACCTTGGGCGTTCTATATGGGATCGTTTGGTTGTCGGTGCGCGTACTTCTTTTTTTGTTGCCTTCTGGGTGGTGAGCATCAGTGTAGTGTTGGGAACAATAATTGGTGTCGTAAGTGCTTATATTGGTGGGGTTTGGGATATGGTTATCGTTCGGGTAATGGACATTTTTCTGGCTTTCCCTGGCATTTTACTTGCGATCGCGTTGGCGGGTATATTGGGGCCGGGTATCAGTAATGTAGTGATTGCATTGAGCGTGGTGGGTTGGGTTGGGTATGCACGCTTGTCACGTGCGCAAGTGTTAAGTATAAAAAATCGCGAACACGTGCAAGCCGCGATAGCATTGGGTTCATCGCCAAGGTTTATTGTTATGAAACACCTTATCCCATTAATAATGGCGCCATTGATCGTTGAGGCGACTTTTGGCGTTGCTGGTGTTGTTATTGGTGAGGCCGGTTTATCGTATTTGGGTCTAGGTGTTCAACCTCCTGCTGCGTCCTGGGGGAGCATGATTCGCGATGGCGCTGATTATTTGTTGGTCGCACCTCATATGGTGCTGGCACCTGGTATTGCGCTGATGTTGGTCGTTTTGGCGGTCAATTTACTTGGCGACCGATTACGCGATTATCTGGATGTACGCAGCAGATCAGACTAGCGAAGAATATTCTGGGATAGTGAGTTTTCACTGCAAAGGGCGCAAAGGTTTTATATTTTTGATAATATACATTTTTTTTGCGCCTGCGCGGTGAATAACTAAATAACAACAGGTTAAAACTATGTCCCTAGGGCCATTAATGGTTGATCTTGCAGGCGCCGAGATTACACCAAAAGAAAAAGAAATTCTTGCACATCCTTTAGTAGGTGGCGTTATTCTGTTTTCCCGAAACTTCGAATCGCCCGAACAACTCATCGCACTCACGGAACAAATTCATAAAATTCGTACGCCACGCCTGTTAATTTCTGTGGATCACGAGGGTGGACGGGTACAGCGGTTTAAAAAAGGATTTACATTGTTGCCGCCGATGAGGTTATTGGGTAGCGCCTACGACAAAAATAAGCCACATGCAAAAAATGAGGCAAAAAAAATGGCGCAAACCATTGGTTGGTTAATGTCGGTAGAATTGCTCTCTGTTGGGGTAGATTTCAGTTTTACACCGGTACTGGATATCGATAAAGGTATCAGTAACGTAATTGGAGACCGCGCTTTTCATACTGATCCGGAAATTATTGCAGATTTAACACATTCTTTTATGATAGGGATGAAAAACGCAGGTATGGCGGCGACAGGCAAGCATTTTCCTGGACATGGGCACGTAGAAGCCGATTCGCACGTAGCGATTCCAATCGATGAACGTGCGTATCAGGACATATATAGCGAAGATATTGTGCCTTTCGAACGCATGATTCATTTTGGTCTTGCCGCTATTATGCCTGCGCACGTTATTTATCCTCAAATAGATGATAAACCTGCCGGGTTTTCACCAATATGGATCAATCAAATTTTAAGACAGCAATTGTCATTTGATGGCATTGTGTTTAGCGACGACTTGAGCATGGAAGGTGCCAGTGCTGTAGGTGGTTTCGTTGAGCGCGCCGAAGCCGCGTTGGATGCAGGCTGCGACATGGTATTGGTATGCAATAGTCCTGATGCGGTGATTACTGTGATCGATGGACTGAAGCAACAGCCGAACCCGGTTTCGCAGGCACGTTTAATTAGAATGCATGGTAAAATATCGCGTGATCTGGATCATCTGCAGCAAAAGCTTGATTGGACAAATGCGGTGCGGGCACTTGATAAATTTGTAGATAAGTCATCAATGGATCTGGATCTTTAGTGTGTGGTTGAGTTTAACAGAAAAAAATGCCCTCTCCCTTGAGATGAGGGGACGTAGAACGGAATAATTTAGTGGAGCAATAGAAACATGGACATAGAGCAGTTAATCCCCGGTTTTACATTCTTCAAAGAAGAAGGTGTGTGGGTATCACAGATTTTTATTATCGTTTTTTCAGTTTTACTCTTCAATTATTTTCAACGACGAATATTGACACGCTTACATAAAACATTCGAAAACACTAAAAATCCCTGGGATGATGCTGTTATTGGTGCACTACGCCGCCCATTAACCGCTCTGATCTGGATTCTTGGCATAAGCTTTGCGGCGCAAATCGTTGGCCAACGTACAGATGCTGAAATTTTTCAAGTGGTTAGTCCGGCAAGAGATGTGGGTGTAATTGTTGTTATCACCTGGTTTTTAATACGCTTCGTTAGACTTATCGAAGACAATGTTATCGAGAATAAACGTCAGCAGGGTAAAGAAGCTGATATAACAACAATTGATGCTATCGCAAAGCTACTACGCGTATCCGTCATGATCACGGCTACATTGGTCGCATTACAAACACTAGGGTTCAGTGTTTCAGGTGTATTGGCCTTTGGCGGTGTGGGGGGTATTGCAATCGGTTTTGCCGCTAAAGATTTGTTGGCAAATTTCTTTGGTGGACTGATGATTTATCTTGATCGCCCGTTCTCAGTGGGCGACTGGATCCGCTCACCGGACCGTGATATCGAAGGCACGGTAGAGAACATTGGTTGGCGTTTAACGCGTATTCGTACTTTTGATCAACGACCACTCTATGTACCAAATTCCACTTTTGCAAATATTGCTGTTGAAAACCCATCGAGAATGAAAAACCGAAGAATCTATGAAACGATGGGTATTCGTTATGACGATGTGGGCAAAATGGCTGATATCGTGGCAGAAGTGAAAGAGATGTTGCAATCTCATCCTGCGATTGATACAAAGAGAACATTGATGGTTAATTTTAATGCATTTGCAGTTTCTTCAGTAGACTTTTTTGTTTATACATTTACCCACACGATCGTGTGGGCTGAATTTCATGAAATTAAACAGGATGTATTACTAAAAATTATTAATATCATTGAGAAACATGGCGCACAAATGGCCTTTCCAACGTCTACAATTCATATCCCTGACGAAATCGCAGTGCGACAAGGTGGTGTAAGGCAAGATGCATAGTATAAAGTGAACAAAATAGAGTGTACAAGTTTGTGTGCATAATTGACTTGTAGCAAAAATGAAAAGTTCTCTTATACTTATAATAGTTATTTAACAATTGTGAATCAAATAGTGAATGGAAAATGGCGGATAAACTTTTATTTGTTATCGTTAGCTCAGATCCCAACAATGATGCAGAACTTGGTTCGATTTTGTCTCAAGCAAAAGTGGCGGCGGCAATGGAGTTTGATGTTGAAGTCATATTTTCAGGACAGTGTGACCGCCTTGCAAAAAAGGCTAACGCAGGACGATCAAATGCGATTGGCAGATTGATAAAGGAAGCGGGTGAAACAGGGGTTCGATTTAAAGTCTGTCCTCAGCCTTTTGCAGAATGGTCGGATGAACTGATTCCTGAAGTAGAAGAAGTGGTCGGCAGTGCATATATTATCAGTGAAGCAATGAATGAAGACACTGCAACCTTTACTTACTAATAAAAAGCTTTTTAATATACAAATACGAATCTACAAAAAAATGGTTGTCATGTCATAAATGTCGATTACAGCAGAACAAGCTCAGCAAGTGTTAAACGATGCTGATTGTCTTTATACACTAGCGGAAGTTGAAAAAGCCATCTTGGATGTTGCGCAGAAAATAAATTATGCGCTGCATGGGAAAAATCCACTGGTTTTATGCGTTATGAGCGGTGGCGTGGTGACAGTTGGGCAACTACTGCCGCATTTTTCATTTACGATGAATCTGGATTATATTCATGCGACACGTTATGCAGATAAAACTGTGGGGGGTGAATTGCAGTGGTTGGTTAAGCCTAGAACATCATTAAAAGATCGAGTCGTGCTCATCATTGATGATATTCTGGATGAAGGTGAAACCCTAAAAGCGATTATTAGTGATTGTGAAAATGCCAGCGCGCAGCAAGTATATAGTGCTGTGCTGGTTAATAAGGTGCATGATAGAAAGGCTGATGTAAAAGTGGATTTTGTTGGTCTGGACGTAGAGGATCGTTATGTATTCGGTTACGGCATGGATTACAAAGGTTATTTACGCAATGCACCGGGCATTTTTGCAGAAAATTTGAATGAGCTTGCAGAAAATCACAGCTAGTTTTCCGGAAATTAAAACTAGTTTGCAGAGAATCAAAACAAGGAAAATATACAGTGGTAGCATTAGCAATCATCGGCGGTACCGGACTGACGTCACTCAAAACACTTGAGATTACCAATCGTGAAATTATTCCCACCCCGTTTGGCGAACCTTCCGGACCGGTTACGCATGGCGAGTTATGTGGTAAAAAAGTGGTGTTTATCCCTCGCCATGGTTATGGGCATATTATTCCCCCGCATAAAATAAATTATCGCGCAAATATTTGGGCGCTAAAAGAAGTTGGGGCAGATAAAGTGCTGGCTGTTGCCGCGGTTGGCGGTATTTCTGCAAATTTAAAGCCGGGTGCGTTAGTTATTCCAGATCAAATTATTGATTATACCTGGTCGCGTGTGAATACGTATTTTGAGGAAAGCTTGACTCAGGTAACACACATTGATTTTACTACACCCTATTGCAGTGAATTAAGAGACTTGCTAATAAAGATATGTAAAAAAGAAAAAATAGATTGTACTTATGCAGGTACATATGGCGCAACGCAAGGCCCTCGTTTGGAAACGGCTGCGGAGATTAATCGTATGGAGCGAGACGGTTGCCATGTTGTTGGCATGACGGGTATGCCGGAAGCCGCATTAGCACGTGAGATGGGTTTATGTTATGCAGCGTGTGCAGTGGTTGCCAATCGGGCAGCAGGCCGAGGGGAAGGGAATATCACAATGGATGATATTGAAAGTAATTTGAACCTGGGATTGGATAAAGTGCGTACCTTGTTAGAACATATTATTCCGTTGGTGTAGTATATACCCCGTAGCGTAGACGGGATGAAGAAGTAGGTTGGAGTGATTAGTACACATGGATGTGTACGTAAGTAGAATAACGCAGGAGCGGTTATCGAGCGCTGCGAAGTCCAGCAGCCGGGCTCCAGCATACTCCGCTGTTGGGGTTCATTGCATTCACCCCAACCTAACCTAACCTTTTCAGGTTACGGGATAAATGGCTGTATTGTTGACTCCTCTTCTTCCGGCTTTGGTAATGCGTAACGGGTTACCATCGTAATCAGACCAAATTTTGGATGATCGAAGTAATGGATTTCATCCGGTTTTACTCGGCGACTTGTTGCTAGACGAAAGTCCTGAAGTATTAATTTGCCAGGTCCATCCCAGTTTTCTTCTTCAATTAATGCATGCTGAGAAAATGATGTCGGGAACTCATTGTTTCCTGAGTCAGGTGTTAGTGGATCTGTTGAATTTAGATAGTTATTTTCGATAAGTGCACGATAAACCATATCTATATCGACATGTAGAAAGCGTGACAAGGTCAATTTAAGCGTACCGAAAAAACGTTGTGTGTCCGGTCCGACAGGGCCGATGTTGTTTTCAATTTCTGCAATATCGCCTATCGAGTTGTCAAAAACATTTTTATTCTCAGTATCATGTATATAAACTGCGGATTTATCTTTTGATTGAAATGCAGGTTGTCGCCACCCAATGTGTAATAGTAAATCGTAATTCGGCGAGTTTTTCAGTCTAGTTGCAGTGACAGTTAGCTTATACTCACTTTTATCTATAGTACTAAAAGGAATGATGTATTGTGCAGACTGCGCTGAATCCTGAGTCGCGTTAACATTGATATTGCGATTAGCGCTACCTGCATTAGTGGTTACAAGTTCTACTTTATTTTCTACACTTGATGTGCCGGGTGCCACAGGCCAGCTTTCAGTGATGGCTTCTTCAGGTTTATTGTTGGCGAATAGGATGAGTTCGACCTGATACCATTTTTGTTCGTTTTGCACGCCGCCAAATGCCGGTGCACAGATGACGCTGGCGGAAAGTGATAAAATAGTGATCAAAGTTTGTGTGTATGAGTTTTTCATATATAGTCTATAAATCTAGAGATTATTGAGCTATTTTACAGTAACTGTTTTAAAGCAACTGTTTAAAGTAACTATTTTTTTAAAGTAAGTGAGCTTAGGCTGATTCTACTCGATTTTCTTTGGTATCGCGATGAAGATTATGTTCAAAAGGCTTATGTTCAGAAGGTTATGTTTAACAGGCTTATGTTCAACAGACTCCCATATTTTAATTAATCCTTGTTTAATATAGTAAAGTTTAATGGCAGCTAGAAAAATATTACGTATCGGTCACCCTCTCTTATTACAGAAATCTCAGCCGGTAAGGGTGTTTAATACGCATGAACTCGATCAATTGATAGAGGATTTGTTTGATACCATGGCTGAAAATGACGGTGCCGGATTAGCAGCACCCCAAATTGGTGAAATGCTACGAGTCGTTGTGTTTGATGTAGAAAATAACCCGCGTTATCCCGATAAAGGCCCGGTACCAAGGACAGTGTTGATAAATCCAACGATTGAACCCCTGGATCCTGAAATGAGCGATGATTGGGAAGGGTGTTTAAGTGTACCGGGCATGCGCGGGGTTGTGTCTCGATATACCCATATTCATTATGTGGGGTATGACTCGCAAGGTCATTTTTTTGAGAAAGAAGTAGAGGGTTTCCATGCCAGAGTGGTTCAGCACGAATGTGATCACCTGGATGGTGTCCTTTATCCTCAGCGGATAAAGGACATGCGCTTATTTGGGTATAATGATGAAATTCTTAAAAAAGAAGTGCTTTAACCTAATAACCTGAGCTATCAGTTTGTTTGCTGCGGATTAGTTGATACCGGTGGGTGTATATTCAATTAATGGTTCAGAAAATGATTGAGTAATTGATCTACCATTTTAAAGCGCATTTCATTGTCAGCAAGTTCTTTAATGATGCGTAGTTTATTATTGCCATCGAGTTTATAGATACCAGGTTCTTTTTGAACCATTTCAATAATGACCATAGGATCAAAATTAGGTTGTTCATTGAAAATGAAGCGACCACCACCCGTTGCGACTTCTATTTTACGGATTCCCAACGGCGTAGATTTTAGTTTTAATTCTGTAATGCGGAATAAGTTCTTGGTCGCATCCGGCAATAAACCAAACCGGTCGATCATTTCTACCTGGATTTCTTTGAGTTCTTCATGGTTAGCTGCCCCCGCAATGCGTTTATACATTATTAGTCGGCCATGCACATCCGCTAGATAACCTTCGGGAATCAATGCCGGTATAGACAGGTCAACTTCGGTGCCATGGTCAAGAGGGCGGTCTAATTCAGGTTCACGACCTGCTTTGAGAGCACTTACCGCGCGTTCTAGTAATTCTGAGTAAAGTGAAAAGCCTATCTCTTGCATATGACCGCTTTGTTCATCGCCCAGTAGTTCACCTGCTCCACGAATTTCCAGATCGTGCGTGGCAAGTGTAAACCCTGTGCCCAGATCATGGATCGATTCGATCGCTTCGAGGCGTTTGACTGCGTCGGGCGTCATCAATTTTTTAGCGGGTGTAATAAGATATGCATACGCCTGATGATGAGAACGGCCAACACGTCCACGCAACTGGTAGAGTTGTGCCAGCCCAAACCGATCAGCACGGTTCATAATGATAGTATTCGCATTGGGTACGTCGATACCCGTTTCAATTATGGTTGTGCATACCAAAATATTAAAACGTTGGTGATAAAAATCCAGCATGGCACGCTCAAGCTCGTGTTCACGCATTTGGCCATGCGCAAACCGCACAGTCGCTTCTGGTACCAGTTTTTCAATATCCCGTGATATTTTTTCTATGGTATCCACTTTGTTGTGCAGAAAATAAACTTGCCCGCCACGTTTTAATTCACGTTGACAGGCTTCTTTGATAAGCACATCGTTCCAGTGAGAAATAAATGTCTTTATGGCCAGGCGTCTGGCGGGTGGTGTGGCGATAATAGAAAGATCGCGCATACCTGATAATGACATATTTAACGTACGCGGAATCGGTGTTGCCGTGAGCGTCAGAACGTCGACTTCTGAGCGCAGTGATTTAAATTTTTCTTTTTGTGTGACACCAAAGCGATGCTCTTCATCAATGATCAGCAAACCTAAATTGGCATATTTTATACTTGCTTGAAGTAGTTTATGGGTGCCGATTACGATGTCGACAGTCCCTTTTGCTAATCCTGCAATCACCTTGTCTTGTGCTTTTTTAGTACCAAAACGTGACAAGGATTCAATTTGTATTGGCCAATCAGCGAAGCGATCTTTAAATGATTGATAATGTTGTTGTGCAAGTAACGTGGTTGGAACCAGAATAGCCACTTGCCTGTCTTCCTGAACGGCAATAAAGGCAGCGCGCATCGCGACTTCTGTTTTACCAAAACCGACATCACCGCATACCAGTCTGTCCATTGGTTTTTCTGATTTCATGTCGCTAATGACATTTGCAATGGTTTCTTCCTGGTCTGGTGTTTCTTCGAATGGAAATGTAGCAGAAAATGAGGCGTATTGATCGTCGACGGTATATGCAAAGCCCTTTCGCGCTTCGCGGCGCGCATAAATTTCCAATAACTCTGCAGCAACATCGCGTACTTTTTCACTGGCTTTGCGTTTGGCTTTTTCCCAATGACCGCTACCGAGTTTATGTAGTGGTGCGTTTTCTGGGGACGAACCGGAATAACGGCTGATTAGCTGTAATGATGAAACGGGTACATACAGTTTGTCGCCATCGGCATATTCCAGAGTGAGGTATTCTGCTTCGATATTGCCTGAATGAATAGTTTGTAAATTCAGGAAACGACCGACGCCGTGGTCTTCGTGTACCACGGGTGAACCGGGGTTGAGTTCGGCAAGGTTTCGTATAACATTATCTGTATCACGCTGGCTTTTTTTACGCCGCCGCCGCTGCATGACCTGTTCGCCAAATAACTGTGGTTCTGCAATAACGGCTATATGTGGTTCGGTAATGAGCAAGCCATTATCCAATGGTGCGACTGTAATACCTAACGGTGAATCATCATTGATGAAATCAGGCCAGCCATTATAAGGCGTAGGGAAAAGATCGCATCCATGCAAAAACTCCAATAATGTTTCACGTCGGCCGGGCGTTTCTGCTGCAAATAATATTCGCCCTTTATTTTCTGTAATAAACGTATCAACAAATTGTTTCACCCTATCGGTAGGATGTGCCGCGTGTATATCCAGGGTCACGCTGGGTGGTTTTTCAGTTGCAAAGTTTATTGAGTTTGTCGCTTCCTTGGTTTTAAAGCGTTGCAAACGTACTAATGGAAATTTATTTATCTGCCCGATAACTTCATTGGCTTGCAGAAACACATCGCCCGGTTTCAATATAGGCCGATCGATATTGTGGCGTAGTTGTTCGTAACGATCATTGATGTTTTGCCAAAATTCATCCGCAGATTGATTGCTTTCATCCAGGCTAATTAGCAAACTGTTATCAGGTAAATAATCGAAAAGTGTTTGTGTTTTCTCAAAAAATAATGGCATGTAATATTCAATGCCAGCAGGTGCGATGCCGTTGCTTATATCCCGGTATATAAGACTATTTTGTGGATTGCCTTCAAATGTCGCGCGAAAATTATCGCGAAAATACGTAATAGATTCTTTATTAAGCGGGAATTCGCGCGCCGGTAATAAACGTATTTGTTCGACTTTATCAATTGAGCGTTGGTCTTCAGGGCTAAATGTGCGCATTGTTTCGATTTCGTTATCGAACAAGTCAATGCGGTAGGGCAAGTTGTTACCCATCGGGAATAAATCGAGAATGTTACCTCTAACGGCAAATTCGCCATGTTCGTATACGGTTGATACGCATTGGTAACCCGCAGCTTCCAGGCGTGTTCGCATTTGCTCTATATCGAGCGTTTGACCAACGTCCAGCATGAGGCTGTTGCTATCAAGAAATGAACGCGGTGCTAAGCGCGTCATTAACGTTGTTATCGGTACGATTAATATACCGTTAGTTAATTCGGGTAAGCGATAAAGTGTGGCCAGTCGGTTTGAAACAATATCCTGATGGGGCGAAAAATTATCGTAAGGTAATGTTTCCCAGTCAGGAAAAGTTAGGTATGAATGGGATGACTGGTGGCCTAGAAAAAACCGTAATTCATACTCCAGGCGTGCCGCAGACGTGGTATCTGCTGTAATTACAATTAGCGGTCCGTCATGTTTCTCGCTGACTTCTTTGATGACCAAACCATAACTACAACCATACAGTTGTCCCCAATCAGTGTGATGTTTGGGTGTTGCGTCATAAACGGGATTAAAAAGTGTAACTTCGTCCACCATAAAGTACTTACTAGCACATTCTAATAAACTCTAAGTGTTAAAAATTAATTAATAACAAAGAGTTAGTTATAGACCTATTGTGTCCAGGTCACAAAATACAGGCCGGCTATTGTATTCGCTGAGTGATTGGGAAGAAAGCAATTTTTACAATTCAG
This sequence comes from Gammaproteobacteria bacterium, assembly GCA_013151345.1. Classification (GTDB taxonomy): domain Bacteria; phylum Pseudomonadota; class Gammaproteobacteria; order SG8-11; family SG8-11; genus JAADIM01. The sequence goes on along the minus strand of JAADIM010000129.1, from coordinate 5,024 downwards.
TAAATATGCCGTTATTTTCAGCTTATTGATTGAAAATCAAGCGATTATGGTTGTCTCCTAGGAGGCTGTCCGAGAATAGAAGCCGTCGCGAGGGGAAGTCATTTCAGTCAGATTTTTCGATAAAATAAGGCAAATATTGGGTATATTTAACGCATTTTATATTGGGTATATTTAACGCATTTTATCGGAGAATCTGACTGAAATGGCTTTTCCGCAGTAGGCTCCTCTATTCTCGGACAGCCTCCTAGGTTCTCTCTTTTAAAACAATCCATGTTCATGCTCTTGTTATGTTGTTTAACACCGACTAATATGTGTATATAACTTTATTTCATACACATAAGGTGAAGCATGAGAACAAATATAGTGATTGACGACGAGTTAATGTCTGAAGCTCTTAAGGTTACCGGATTAAGCACAAAGAAGGAAGCCGTTGAACTTGGACTTAAGCTGCTAGTGAGACAGAATAAACAACAAGCCATACGAAAACTACGAGGCACGCTTAAGTGGGAAGGTGATTTAGAGGAAATGAGAGGAGGAAAATGATACTGGTTGATACTAGTGTTTGGATTGACTATTTCAATGGTGGTGAAAACAAAGATACCAATCTACTAGATTCAGCGCTAGTTGATAGCATCGTCGCCATTGGGGACATAATATTACTTGAGATACTTCAGGGATTTAGAAATGACAAGGATTTCAATAAGGCTAAGACGACTCTAGCTACCTTAGAGCTACATGAAATGTTTGGCCGAAATATGGTTGGAAAGTGCGCGGCTAATTATCGAACTTTACGAAAAAAAGGGATAACTATTCGAAAAACAACCGACATAATTATAGCTACATTCTGTATTGAGAATCAGTTTCCATTACTATTTTCCGATAGAGACTTTCTACCATTCGTCAAGTATTTAAAATTAAACTCAGTGCTAGACAAAACATAACATTAAAGCTAACAGGCGATTTTTTCAATGTGTGGATTTTTGCGCATTGAAAAAATCGTCCTTGTTTAGCGCATTGTTAGGTGCCTTATAACTCTCCTGCAATCTGCAATGTTCGCTCTACAACTCCTCGGCTTATCCGAAATGGTGTCCTATTCACAAGTTGATCAAGGAGCGGCTTAACTTCATTTACTAGACCTGACCTGACTTCTTAGCCTTTATCAAATATACCACCTCAACGAATTCTTGCTGAGAACATTCAGATGAATCAACAACCATTTTCGGTATTACTATTTGCATATACTTAAACTCCTCTAAATGCTGCAGCTCCTGTTTAAATACTATCGAAACAACAGAAGTAACGGGGTTGTAAATAGTACTCCCTTAGAATGCTTTGCTGAGATTTTGTTGGCCTAAGATTCGCACAATGATAATGTGCTTGGCTCCGTCAATCCGGTAAAAAATTGAATGTGAACCGTAAACGCTCCGGCGATAACCTTCGAAGATATCATCAACAGCAGGGTAAAGTTTGGGTTGTTCCGCTAATTCGGCAAAACGTTGCTTTAAACTGTTTTGGTAACTCAGTGCTTGATCAAGGCCAAATGTATCAATCCCAAAATCAAAAATATTTTCAAAATCGGCATCTGCGGCCTTTGTTAGCTCATAGCTCCCCATTTTTACGCTTTCGTTTGATCACCGATTTGATAATATCGTCTGGTTTTCTGTCACTGATACCACTTTCTTCACCTTTGATGAGCGCGGTTCGGATTGATTCAGCTTCAGTGGTACGGTTTTGTTTCTCACGTAAAGCTTCGCGGATAAGTTCGCTGTCAGTAGCATAGTTTCCCGTAGACATTTGCTCCTGTATCCATTGGTCTTGTTGATCTGTGACGGTAATGCTCTTTTTCACCATTGCCATAGTACTTGCCCTCAAGAGAGTATGATAAAATGCTACTTTATCATACCATTACATACCCTCGTGCCAAGCGCTTTTTTGTATAATCTTTGAGAAATCAATATAAAACAATAACTTATTAAACCATGCAGACTTCTAGCTATGGGCAGGAGTAGACGTCAGGTTTGGGTATACTTTCATATAGTGACTTTTAACTCTGCTGCGAGAAGCCTATAGAATATTTAAGGTTAGTGGCCGAAACTCGACCAGACTGGCAGTGACAAAATTAACTATTTATGGAGTACCCGTTAGTTTAAATTTAGAGTAACGGGGTCAGAGAACAATTGAATCTAATATAGATATTCAAGTACTTATCCTTACTTACATATCTAGAGTAACGGGGTCAGAGAACAATTGAATCTAATATAGATATTCAAGTACTTATCCTTACTTACATATCTATATTAGAAAGTATTGTTCTCTGACCCCGCTTCTTCGTTAGCATTTGAAGCACAAACGGGTATTCAGAAATCCAATGTTTGTGTGTAACGATATACCTCTTGACAGGGATAGCAATTATTCTACAACGTTGTCTTAATACCTTGGTACTCCCTATCCTCACATTTTTTCCATACTACATCATTACGACATTTATATTTAATATAAAGTGAAAAATAAAAATTTATTCAAGGGTAATATTACTCATGTACTTTCAGTGATTACATTAGATAAATTCAGCTCATACACTAAAGTTTATTAAATGATTTTACTAAATACTTTTAAATATTATTTAAAACTAACTCGATGCAAATGCGCAGGGAACAAGCAGGGGGCAAAAGGTGTCTCCCATTTGTCACAAATAGTTATTGTAATTGTATTATAGAAAATTTTACATCAAATGCTTTTATTAAAAAATATTGTTGTGATTTTTTAAATTATAATAAGGAAAAAAACATGAAATCAACTACAAACACTACTATAGCTACTATAATTCTATTAGAAGCAGGGCATGGGGGTCTTGTTTTGTGCTTTTTTAAATCGTGGGTAGTAATAGTATGGAGGAAGTTGAAAACTATTTTGGATTGCATTACTCTTGGGTTAGTCCGATATACCAGATGTTGAAAAAGCAAGAAACAAGACCTGACCGCGGCTCGACCCTTCTTTAAGTTGATATATACAAAACTAGGGAAAGTCGTACCAACCAACAATTTAGTACAAGGATGAACGAATATGAAGACGAAGAAAAAACACTCAGCTCTAACGGCGGCGCTGGTGTTTAGCGCGATTGTCTTACCAATCACCGGAACTCAGGCCGAAGTTTCACTAAAGCTAAAAGAGGCAGCGCAGCGACAGGTGATGCTTGGTATACAGGCGGCTCCCAAGACATCAGGCACAGCGGGAGTTTTATTGTCATCAAAAGTGCTATCGGGTCCAAACCCGTTCCTCAGCCAAGTCGTTGATCCCACCAAGGTTGACTACCATGGTTGGCGAGTGGCGATTGAGTCACAAGCCTTGGTCGCGCAAAAAGCGCGTAATGCTGCCCAGGGCAACCTAAAAGCTCACGCGCCCCAACCTCTGTTGGTCGATGAACGCGAACCAGACGAACTTTCCGGCCTGAACGACAGTATATCCAGTGGAGAACTCATTAACGGGTTTAGTGTTGACACTAACCCCCGAGCTCGGATCCTTGGTACTCTCGCTCCCCCCAGGAGCGTTTCCACGAACTTTTCAACGTTCGCCGAGGACGATGGAGCAATTCCGCTTGCCAATCAGAGTGGTGTTGCCGCCAGCTTTGGTGCTATGCAAACCAATGGGATTATCGGGGACGGTCCCCATGGCAGTGGTGGTAGTGGAACTGGAGACTTCGACTTTTATAGTGTTGATCTTTCCTCTGGGCAGAGCATGACCGTCGATACCGACATCACCCTTTTGGATACGTTACTCTTCGTTTTCGACACAACGGGTACAGTGGTTGCCGCGAACGACGACGACGGCGAGACCCTGGCCAGTAGGTTGACGTATACACCCACCGAGGCCGGTACATTTTACGTTATGGTGTCTGGGTTCGGTTCCGGAACCGTGCTACCCGAAAACCCATTCGACTCGGCTAGTGGTTTTGGTGCTGGCAGCGAAGGTAAATACAAGCTGCTCATCACGACAGCCGAGTCCGATATCGACGTCTATGCTATTGATCTAATGGCGGGAGATGTTATTGGTGCAACTATTAAGGGGGCGGGTAACCGTCTGCAAGTTTTCGAAAGCAGCGGTACCGAAGTCATTGGTTCGTCACAGGATCTGAGCGCACTTTACCCAGTTGCTTCCCCGCTACCAGGTGGCGGCAATGCCGTGGTGGCCTATACCGCTTCGGTCAACAGCCGATATTTTATTACCGTCAGCGGCAATACTGAGGGAAACTACGACGCCTTGCTTGAGGTGTATCGCGCCGGCTTGGAGAACGAACCACTCGGATCAGTACAAAAGATCTTGCTTGACTTCGATGGTGCGCGGGTGCAGACAAGGGTGTTCGGCGGCCCAGGGCAGCGCGATCTCACCGGATTGGCTGGCTTCCTCGGCGGTTGGGGGTTTGGTCCCGACGATGAAGAAGAACTCATTAACGCCACCGTAAAGGTCGTCAAGGAGAACCTTCGTCGAGATTTAAAAAAACGCGGCCTTAACCAAGCGTTTAAAGTGAAGATTGTCGACAGCCGAAAACATCGACGTCGAAATGAATTCGGCACAAGGCTAGTTAGTCGAGTCGTTATCGGTGGCACGATCCAGGAATCAGGCATTTCTACGATAGGGATTGCCTCTTCAATTGACCCAGGGAACTTTGGACACGAGGACGATGCCCTTGTGTTGCTTGACTTGTTGAGTGCTCCGGCTCCTAACTTGCTCTCAATCAACACATTTCTTGCAGCAAGCGCCGAGGACCGGATCAAACTCGTCGCCATAGGGCTCGGCAACATCATTTCTCACGAGGTTGGTCACTATCTTGGCAACTACCACACTGATCAGTTCAATGCGTCAGCGAATCTAATGGATCAGGGCGGCAATCTGCCCAACCTGTTGGGTACCGGTGATGATCTGCTGCTCGGCACCAATGATGATATCGATGTCGATTTTGGTCTTGATGAGTTTGTACCGAACGAGGGCATTACCGGCATTGAGGACACCCTGAATAATACAGCGTT
>JAADIM010000071.1 GCA_013151345.1 Gammaproteobacteria bacterium | reverse complement strand
AGCAGCTAAATTTTATCGGGTTTGGGTTGAAGGTGAGCCTGGCGACCCTGGTGCGATCCCACCGGTTCCACCCGTGGAAGGACATGGATCGGATTTTGATACACTATCTCTCACTGCCTCATGGGCTTACGATACCCGAGATCGGACCTTCCTGGCTGATGATGGGCATCTGACTCGTTTTAGCGGTGAATTTACCGTACCAGGTGGCGATCTGGAATATTATAAGTTTACACTAAGCCAGGATTCCAATTGGGGTCTTGGGAAAGGCTTCACCTTTCATGTTAAGGGGTTATTGTCCTACGGGGATGCGTATGGTGATACGCAGCAATTGCCCTTTTTCGAGCGATTTTATGCGGGTGGTAGTCGATCTGTACGAGGATACGAAGGAAATAGCCTGGGACCAAGAGATAATCAGCTTTTTCCGGCCGAAGGAACAGACGATGTCATTGGCGGTGTATTGAAAGTAGTCGGTAATATAGAGTTGATTTTCCCCTTGCCCTTCGTGGAAAATAGCAGGTCTTTTAGGGTCGGAACGTTTATTGATGCAGGGAACGTGTTTCTCGATCGGGACTCATATGAGTCGCGGGATTTACGTGCCTCATACGGTGTTTTTGCACTGTGGGTAACGCCTGTAGGCGTGTTATCCTTTAACTGGGGCTTTCCTATCAACGATAAGGAAGGGGATGAAACAGAGTTGTTCCAGTTTACTATTGGTGCGCCGTTTTAGAAGCACGTTTTATTAGACATTTTATTAGGTATTTTATTAGACATTGGTAATTGCGCACATTAGTTATGAACATTAGTTGTGAATTGTAAATGTTACAGAGTGTAATTTTGAAGGTTGATTATTCTATGATGAAGTTGAATGTAACTACTCGTTTTCTGGCTTTCGTTTTGGTGGCTATGTGGTTGCCATTATTGCCAACTGCGTACGCAGCAAGTTTAAATGTCGGTGTCGTAAACGCAGCCAAAGTAATAGAGGATGCGCCACAGGCAGACGCTGCACGTAAGAAACTAGAGCAGGAATTTGCACCACGGGACAAAAAACTCCTGGAAATTCAAAAAAAATTACGTTCTCTGGAAACGAAGTTAGAACGTGATAGCGCCATTATGAGTGAATCGGCTCGTCGAAAAATAGAACGTGACATTGTTTCACTTAAGCGCGATTTTAAGCGTGGGCAAGATGAGTTTCGTGAAGATTTGAACTTACGCCGAAATGAGGAATTTGGAAAACTACAACTACGCGTCTCAGAAGTCATCGTCTCAATCGCAAAAGAAGGAAAATATGATTTGATATTAACCGATGGTGTTATCTATGCGAGTGATAACGTTGATATTACTGATCAAATAGTTCAGCGATTAAAGTTGATGGATAAACGCTCCGCAAAATCTAAAAAATAACGTAAGAAACTTTTGATAAGTCACGAATGATTAAGTCACGAAAGGCTAATAACTTATTATGATAAGTACTTATTCAATAACTAATTACGTCATTAACTGTAACTAATCAATGTAACTAATAAGAATTCCTCTAATGACGGTCGTACTAAATGATCTGGCTAAACATGTAAATGGTCGTGTAATTGGAGATGCACAGTGTGAGATTAATGGGGTGGGTACTTTGGAGGGTGCTCAGTTTGGTCAAATCGCTTTCTTAGCAAATCCTAAATATCGCAAGCATCTCAAGAACACCAACGCATCCGCAGTTATAATAAAAGAAGCGGACAAGCAAAACTGCCCTGTCAACGCCATCGTTGTAGATGATCCCTATGTCGCTTATGCCGTTATAGCCGCCTGTTTGAATCCGATTGCCCCGTGCATTCCCGGTATTCACCCTTCTGCTGTCATCAGTGATTTGGCGAAAATTCATGCTCTGGCCTGGATAGGTCCGCAGTGTGTCGTGGAAGACAACGCAATAATTGGTGCTGGCGCGATAATTGGGCCAGGCTGTCTAATTGGCAAGCATTCTACGGTAGGTGAGGGCAGTCGATTGGATGCGCATGTGACAATCTGGCATGATACGCAGATTGGCAAGCGCACGCTGATACACCCGGGTGTTGTCATCGGTTCTGATGGATTTGGAATTGCCAAACAGAAAAATCACGAATGGATAAAAGTACCTCAGTTAGGCCGTGTGTGTATTGGTGACGATGTCGAGATTGGGGCAAATACCACCATTGATCGGGGCGCACTTGACGACACCGTTATTATGAGCGGTGTAAAGATAGATAATTTAGTGCAAATTGGCCATAACGCCTACATAGGGGAGCATACGGCGATTGCTGCCTGTACTGCGATCGCTGGCAGCGCTAAAATTGGAAAAAATTGCAAAATTGCAGGTGCGGTGGGTATCGCTGGTCACCTGAAGATAGCAGATAATGTGACCATCACGGCGATGTCAATGGTGAATAAATCAATTATCGAGCCGGGTGTTTATTCATCAGGCACATTATTGGAAAAAAACAACACCTGGCGAAAGAATGCGGTGAGAATTAAGCAATTGGATATCATTGCCCGTAAGGTTATTAAACAGGAATGAGTATTTACGAACAAATTCGATCATCATTTTTTACTAACAGGTAATATTAAATAAAGGATCAATGAGAGTGGAATACAGCCTAGATATCAAAGGAATTCTTGAAAATCTGCCTCATCGATATCCTTTTCTATTGCTAGATCGAATTCTGGAATGCACACCAGGCGAATCCATCGTTGCATTGAAAAATGTTTCTTATAATGAACCCTTTTTTACCGGTCATTTTCCTAACTACAAAGTCATGCCAGGTGTGCTTATTTTAGAAGCGATGGCACAAGCTTCCGGTATACTCGCTTTTCAAACGGTAGGGCATCCACCTGAAGATGGCCGTTTGTATTATTTTGTGGGCATAGATAAAGCTCGATTTAAACAACCCGTTGTGCCAGGTGATCAATTAATATTGGATGTTGTGTTTAAGAAATCAATGCGTGGTATTTGGAAGTTTGAGGCGAATGCGAAAGTTGACGGAAACATTGTTTGTTCCGCAGATATTATGTGTGCTGAGCGGGAAGCTTAGTGGGTCATGACTAACTCGAACTTCATGGCTTACTCTTTCATGAGTTGCACGGACCTTGTTTTTACGGACCTTGTTTTTACGGGCCTTGTTTTTACAGACCTAGTTTTTACGGGCCCAGTTTTTATGGAACAGTCTTGATCGATTCACGTGCTATCATAGACCCGAACGCTAAAATTGCATCCGGTGTCTCCATAGGTCCATATTCAATCATTGGTTCCGACGTTGAAATTGGCGAAGATACCTGGATTGCGCCTCATGTCATTATTAACGGCCCGACAAAAATCGGCCGTGAAAACAAGATATTTCAGTTCTCCTCCCTTGGTGAAGTACCGCAAGATAAAAAATATAACGGCGAACCGACGATGCTGGAAATAGGTGACCGCAATGTCATTCGCGAATTTTGTACTTTTAGTCGCGGTACCGTACAGGACATTGGTGTTACCCGGCTAGGCGATGATAACTGGATTATGGCTTATGTGCACATCGCACATGATTGCCAGGTGGGCAATAACACCATATTTGCCAACAACGCGACACTTGCTGGTCATGTTAATATCGAAGACTATGTCATATTAGGTGGTTTTACACTCGTACATCAGTTTTGTACTCTGGGCATTCATTCCTTTACCGCCATGGGAAGCGCAATTTCCAAAGATGTGCCGCCATATGTGCTGGTATCAGGCCATATGGCAAAACCCTATGGTTTAAACATCGAAGGACTCAAACGACGTGAATTTTCAAAAGATGAAATCAATGCACTTAAAAATTCCTATAAATTACTCTATCGCTCAAGCCTCTCGCTGCAAGATGCCATAACACAGATTGATGAACTCGCAAGCGAGTTTGATGTGGTAAAAGTCATGGTTGATTTTTTAAAGAATAGTAAGAGGGGGTTGATAAGGTGAAATCAGTTATAGGTTGCAAATTAAAATTTTCAAGTACTGCTTTTTATCGCGTAACTTATGTTTTGTAACTTATGTCTAATAATTTATGCCTTGTAATTTACGTTTTGTAACTTATCCTTTTTAACTTAGACCTTGTAATTGTCCATAACATTTTACTTAAATCAATCCTAATAATGAGAATAGGCATTGTCGCTGGTGAAGCATCGGGAGATTTATTAGGCGCCGGTCTTATCCAGGCAATAAAAAAAATCCAGCCTGATGCGCGTTTCGAGGGTATCGGTGGGCCGAAGATGATCGCGCAGGGCTGCGAATCGTTTTTTCCTATGGAGCGCTTGTCTGTCATGGGTTTAATCGAACCATTAAGCCGCTTCCGCGAATTGCTAAATATACGCAAACAAATTATTCAACGTTTTAAAAATGACCCACCTGATCTGTTTATAGGGATAGATGCGCCGGATTTTAATTTTGGTGTTGAGCGCAAATTAAAACAGGCAAATATAAAGACGGTGCATTATGTTAGCCCGTCGATTTGGGCATGGCGTGAATACCGAGTAAAGAAAATGATGCAATCAATGGATTTAATGTTGGTCCTGTTTCCATTTGAAGTTGATTTTTACAAAAAATACAACATCCCGGTCAAATTTGTCGGCCATACATCGGCCGATACAATCCCACTAATACCTGATACGCATGCAGCTCGTGCCACACTCGATTTACCAAGTGACGCCGAGATAATTGCTATTTTGCCCGGCAGCCGGGTAAAAGAGTTACATTACATGGTTGACGATTTTATTTCGGGCGCAAATTTAGTTTATAAAAAAAGGCCCGCTATTCAATTTATAGCCCCTATGGCGAATGACAAGATCAAAAAACTGTTTGAGCAGGCATTACGCAAGCACAACGTAAATTTTCCGATCAGCGTTTTTGACGGCAACTCGCATAACGTCATGGCAGCTGCAGATATTATTTTACTTGCCTCCGGTACTGCAGCTCTTGAAGCAATGTTATTAAAAAAACCCATGGTCGCCTGTTATCGTGTTTCACCCATTACCGCGATGATCGTACGTTTGTTTGATATGATTAAAGTAAAAAATTTCACTTTGCCCAATTTGTTATCCAGCGAAACGCTAATAAAAGAACTCATACAGGAAGATATTACCCCCGACGCAATTGCAGAATATCTGCAAGTGTTGTTTGATAATCCGGAAAAAATTAAATACATGAAAGATAAATTTACAGAAATTCACCATACATTGAAAAAAAACGCGAGTGACACTGCCGCTAAAGCAATACTGGAACTAATAAAAATAACCCAGAAGCCGTAGGTTGGAGTATGCGTAGCGAAGTCCAACAGAGGAGTATACAAAACTCTGCTGTTGGGGTTCCTAACGTCACCCTAACCTACAAGGTCAGCACAATAACGTTTAATATCTACAGCAAAGCAAAAAAATGAATCAAACCAACAACCCCAAAATACTCATAGCCGGCGTTGACGAAGTAGGCCGCGGCCCCCTCGCTGGTCCCGTGGTTGCTGCGGCGGTCATACTCGATCCATTAAAGCCCATCGAAGGTTTGACCGACTCAAAAGCACTCACCGAAACTCAGCGAGAAAAATTCAATGTACTTATAAAAGAAAACGCGCTGGCTTGGTCATTAGGGCGGGCAGAAGTCGAAGAAATCGACGACATCAATATCCTGCAAGCAAGTCTGTTAGCCATGCAGCGCGCCATAGAAGGCTTGGCCATAAAACCTGACCATGTACTTGTTGACGGCAATCGGCTCCCGGCGTTACCCTGCACAGG
>JAADIM010000131.1 GCA_013151345.1 Gammaproteobacteria bacterium | reverse complement strand
GCAATACCACTCATCGGTGGCATATTTCCAAATTGCCAATGGTGTCGTTGCACACCGTCTTTAACCGCCCGATAAAAAGACAAATCTGCATGATGGCTGGGTTCATATATTTTATGAACGAGTGGTGGCCCCTTATCACTGCCCATACCCCTATTTCCATGACAGCCTGCGCATTTCTCATGGAACAACTGATCACCGAGCGCTGCATCTTTTTTAAAACCAATTGGTGGTAGAAACGCTCGTTTTCTTGTTTCTTCCGGGTTTGGCTTATCACAACCGGTTACCAACAAACTCACAAATATCGCTAACAATGTCAGTAGACTATTTTTGGAATTCATTTTTTTCAATTTCTCATATGAATATTTGATGATATATTTAATTTTTAACGCAGCTCTCATATGCATTTTTATAAATTTTTAGCATGTTTGAACTAAAACAAACAAAAAATACGTTGCTCAAACTGGAATTCTCAGCAAGGTATCTAGTCACTTCTGTGATAGCAATGCCAGCAGCCTCTTCAACGGGAAAGCGATACACGCCACAACTAATAGCTGGAAAAGCGATATCGTTAAGCTGGTAGTTACATGCTAATTTCAATGATTCCTTGTAACAAGAAGCCAGCAGTGCGCTTTCACCAGAACGCCCCCCATGCCAAACAGGTCCTACTGTGTGTATGACATACTTTGACGGTAGGTTATATGCCTTTGTGATTTTTGCACTGCCTGTATCGCAGCCACCCAAACCCCTGCATTCTTCAAGCAATGCCGGTCCCGCAGCACGATGGATAGCACCGTCAACCCCGCCACCGCCTAATAGCGATGTATTGGCCGCATTGACTATCACGTCTACTTTAAGCGTTGTTATATCAGTCTGAATTATCTTAATTTTTCGCACAATCGTTGCACTACACACTAGCGCTAGCTACTTCGCCTTATAAAGCCAAAACCACCAGACGATGAAAATTATCAATAAAACGGCAAAAACATTAGCAAAAATTAATCCCATTTATTATCACCATTAATAAATATTAACAAAACGCCCATTATGGATTAAGGCTTAAAAAACCGTAACCGATTTGCGTTAGAAACCACTGTAACAGAAGACATCGCCATCGCCGCACCCGCAATAATCGGATTCAACATTATCCCGAAAAACGGAAATAACACACCCGCCGCGATAGGTATACCTAATGTATTGTAAACAAATGCGCCAAACAGATTTTGTTTGATATTCCTTACTGTCGCCTTTGATACGCCTATTGCGTTCGAAACACCATGCAAAGAACCGCTCATAAGCGTAATGTCCGCGCTTTCGATGGCAACATCAGTCCCAGTTCCAATCGCGAACCCCACATCTGCACGTGCTAACGCCGGTGCATCATTAATCCCATCACCGACCATCGCCACAATTTCACCACGTTGCTGAAGTTCTGCAATTTTTGCTTCTTTATCGAATGGCAATACATTGGCAATGACATTATCAATACCAACCTGCCTGGCAACAGCGTTAGCCGTTAATAAATTATCACCGGTTAACATGACTACTTTCAGACCCAGCGCCTGCAGACGGGCTATTGCTTCTTTGGAATCCGTTTTTATTGGGTCGGCAACAGAAACAATCCCGGCAACTTTCCCATCAATGGCCAAATACATCGGCGTTTGTGCATTTTCAGCCAATTCTTCTGCTTGTTGCACAAGCTCACCTAAATCAATGTCATTGTTCTTCATTAATTTCTGATTACCAAACAAAATAGACCTACCCTCGACGTCTACATTTACGCCCAACCCCGCAATTGCTTCAAATTTATTTGCTTCTATTAATACCAGGCCTTGCTCACGAGCCGACTCAACGATGGCCTCAGCCAAGGGATGCTCAGACCCTAACTCAGCTTGTGCCGCAAATTTTAACAATTCTGAATCGCTAAATTCACCGGCTGTAACAATGCTTGATACCTTAGGCTTTCCTAAAGTGACTGTACCCGTTTTGTCTATAACGACTGTTGTTAGCTGCCCAGCACGCTGTAATGCTTCACCATTACGTATTAAAACACCCAGTTCAGCCGCTTTTCCGACACCGACCATAATCGAAATAGGTGTTGCTAAACCCAATGCACATGGGCAGGCAATAATAAGAACCGTCATCGTGGCAACCAGTGTATAACTGACACGTGGCTCAGGCCCAAAATTGAACCAAATCAAGAAGGTAAACACTGCGATAATGAGTACCGCCGGAACAAACACGGCTGAAATACGATCAGCCAAACGACCGATCGCCGGCTTGGAGTTTTGTGCCTGCCGGACCATATCAATGATGCGGGCCAACGCAGTATCTTTACCAATTCGCTTAGCTTTAAATAGAAATGAGCCCGTTTTATTAATTGTTCCACCCACCACTTGATCATCAACTGTTTTTTCTACTGGCAGGGGTTCACCGGTTAACATCGACTCATCAATACTGGAATGCCCATCAATTAATACACCATCAACGGGTATTTTTTCGCCGGGTCTGACGCGCAATGTCTCGTCCAGACCCACCTCGTCAACGGCAATATCGATTTCCTTGCCATCGCGGATGACACGTGCGGTTTTCGGCTGCAGTCCGATCAAACGTTTTATCGCTTCGGACGTTTTACTACGTGCACGCATTTCCAACGCCGATCCAAAATTAATTAGCGCAATAATAATAACAGCCGCTTCATAATAAACATGACGCGCTTCGAGCGGAACAATTAATGGAAACAGAGAAATTAATACAGAATACAGCCAGGCCGTACCCGTACCCAACGCAATCAACGTATCCATGTTAGCATTGTGAGTCTTAAACGCTTTCCATGCACCAATATAGAAATGCCGACCAGAATAGGACAAAACAAACAAACTGATCACGCCGATAAAAAGCCAAAACACTTGACCACTACCCTCTATATCAGGCATAACCCCAAACACACCTGTGAGAAATAATGGTACACCAACAATAGACGCAACAACGGTTTTACGAACTAACGCTCTATAGTGCTCAAGTTCAGCTGCTTCCTTTTCAGCCTCATCTTTCGCATCGCGCAACTCAGCCGCATCATAACCTGCCGCAACAACTGCTTTTATCATCTCCTCAGTTGTAGCGTTACCCTTTACAACCGCTGTGTGTTCTGCAAAATTAACGGCCACGTCATCAACACCAGACGTATACTTGAGCGCGTTCTCCACAGTGCTAACACACCCAGCACAACTCATACCGGAAATCGACAAACGCTTGGTTGTTTTATCAGTCACAAATTAAACCACTTCTATGTATTATACGTTAGTGATCAACACCCAGTATCGCCCACATGTTACCGTGCGCAATATTTAACTGTTTAAATATCGATTGGTACATCGGCGCCCGCGTTGCAGTACAACATGTAGCATATAGCCACCCTACCTTACTGCCAAATAAACCGACGCCTTCTATCGCTAAATTAACATCTGCATTATCCATATCGGATTTTTCGATAACTTCAATCAGAATTCACACATTCTTAGCAATTTGGTCTAACGACTTTCGCTGCTTGGAATCTCTCAATTTCTTAAAGTGGGCGGGAGTAAGGCCGGTAATTTTTTTAAATTGGTTGCTTAAATGCGCAACGCTGCTATAGCCAAGTAAATCAGATATGGCTGTCAGATTTAACTCATCATAAACCAGCGGTTTCTTTACTTTTTCAATTTTTTGATGAATATAAAACTGCTCAATAGTAATGCCTTCAACAGATGAGAATAAATTACTTAAATAGTTGTAATCATAGTGAAACTTTTCTTTTATATTATCTGAAATATTGTTTCTATTACTGACGTCTTTTGACTGCACCATCTCAATAATAAACACTTTAATACTATCTATTATTCGATGCTTTTTATCTTCGATGAGCTCAAATCCCAACGGTTCAATTTTGCCTGATATCAAATCTAACTGGCTTTCAGTAAGTTCAAAATCACCAAAATCGACTTCGCCCAGCATTATTAAAACAGGCGAAATGCCCAATTCGTTAAGCACGTTGGAAATGACCAGCTTACAACGATCACATACCATATTTTTGATATAAATTTTCAATTTATCTATTAATCGCTCCTAACAACAGCCGGATACCCCGCTTCGCCCAAGGCCTGACACACCGCTTGAGGGTCGACATTACCATATACAACCGCAGATTCTTCTTTGAGATCAAATTCTGCACTTTCAAATCCTGATAGTGTTTTTATTGCATTATTTACATTTGTTATGCACTCATCACATTTCATTTTACTTACATAAAAGCGTGTTACTGTACTTGTACTGTCGCTCATGACCTTACCTCTTCATTGATTTTTAGGCACACTGCACTAAAACTGATTTCATTATATAATCTTGGGGGAAATAATATTTTTCAATTATAAATACAGAGCGTGCCTACTTTTCGTGGATAACTTGGCACCCAAACGTCAATAATCGTTTATAATTAGACGACATACAGAATCCGCACCACAAGCCCATAATAGCATCAAGCTCAAGTAAGTATAGGATTAAGGTTGGCAAGATAAGTTGACGTCTTTACGAGAAATGGTGGGCGGATAAATTTTGGCAAAAGGAAACCTAAAGACTTCAAGTACTGACTATATAACATAACGTTGAGGGCATGTAGGGCATGAGGGGTAGATTACATAGTCAGCACCATCAGTTAATTTTTCTTTTCTTCCGATATAATCTCCTCCTTTACATATTTAAATTGAATTAGAATCCCACTAGTGATTACAGTCCATTCTTTGATTAGCAATGTTTATCATCTTTACTAGTAATGTATTAATTATCTATGAATCAATTTATTCTCTTTACGCCATATGTCGATGACCACCATAACGGCGAAAAAAACACCTACGGTAGATATACCCGCCAGCATTATTGTTAATATCATTTCCATCATCGTCTTGTCTCCTCAGTGTTTTCTTGCGTTTCGCAAGCCAGTCCCTCGACTTTCTCTTAATTTTCTTTGACTTCGAAGTAACTATAGTTAATTATTAAAATTAAAAAAATTAGGACTTTCACAGGGCAAAATAGGGGTTTTCCCTAACTACCGTCAATTGCCCTGACCTGCGTATACATCAACATTTGAGAATGAATAACACTATTATTTTAACTCACTATAAAAAGTGGCCAGATTTTCGATATCTGCATCACTTAGCCCTTTCACCATAGCACCCATCGTAGCGTCGTTTCTCTTGCCATCCCGGTAGTCTTTTATTGACTTAATAAGGTATTCCTTCTTTTGGCCAGCCAGATTGGGATTCATTCCCATCGTTGAAACACCGTTAAGTCCATGGCAACTGGCGCAGGCGCTGCTTTTAATCTTGCCAGCTGCTGCGTCGCCAGCATGTGCATAACTCGCTGCAACCAATAAAAAAACAGACAAAACCACCCCATTAAATTTTTTCATATTACTCCTCCTTTTTCCATTTGATTAATATAACTATCGCTTTAAATGTGTCTAACAAACCAATTTCGATTTTGATCAAATTCAAAACTAATGTCTCAATATATTTTGAATCAAAACAATCACGACAAAAACAATAACTGACCAAAATACTATGCCATATATACCATGACCCAGTACATTTTCCATATGATCCATTATAATTTCCTCCGTTCTAAGAAGAGGTTTAGTATGTTACCTGATACTAATCTACAGAAGGGAAGAGAACTAATAAATACGGATTTTCGGCAAATCGGCATAGGGATTACCCCAGCACATTTAAGTCAAGAAACGCTAATAATAAGC
>JAADIM010000110.1 GCA_013151345.1 Gammaproteobacteria bacterium | reverse complement strand
CCTCTATCTGGGTATTATATTCCAAAAGGTCTTACGGATTTATATTATGATGATAGTATTTGACGTTTTATATTTAGGTAAAATACATAAGAAATTCAGCAGAGATTATTTTTCATTTGCAAAAATCGGCTATTAGCTGAAACAGTATGCTCAAAATGGGAACTAAGAGATGAATGAACACGAAAAAATTAATTACGTAGAATTTCCAGCGAAAGATATTGAAGCAACTAAAGTTTTTTTCAAATCTGCATTTGACTGGTCATTTGTTGATTACGGCCCTGAATATACTGCTTTTTCAAATGAAGGTCTTGATGGTGGTTTCTTCCAGTCTGAGTTAACTGTTTCTACTGAAAATGGTAGCGCTCTTATAGTTTTTTATAGCAAAGAATTAGAGGATACACTATCAAAAATAGAAAATTCCGGAGGCGCTATCATAAAACCCATATTTCCATTTCCAGGTGGCCGTCGTTTTCATTTTGCTGATCCCAATGGTAACGAATATGCTGTGTGGTCAGATATAGATGTATAAAAATTGATAGAGGCAAGGGTAGGGTGGTTAGTCCTGCTGTTATGTTTTAGGAAAAAATTTTGAATATTACTTTATTAAGACACGGTAAACCAGAATTTGAGTTGGCTGGAAATGTGAGAGCCTGCGATCTAAGCGATTTTGCCAGGTCTTATGACTTGTCAGGAATCACGGGCAATCCACCAAGTGAAGTTATTGATCTCACAAAAAAGCATAAAATAGTTGTGTGCAGTGATCTGCCTCGCTCGTTGCAATCAGCAAAGGCATTAGGCGTTGCTGAAGTGCACTCGGCTAGCTCTGTATTTACAGAAACAAGTATTCCCCACTTCGATAATGGTTCAATAAAGCTCCCTATTAGTTTATGGGTTCTATTATTAAGAAGCTTATGGTATGTGGGATTTTCTAGAAATGGTGAATCATTATCTGCTGCAAAAAATCGAGCGAAATTGGCAGCGCAGGAACTTATCAGCTTGGCTAAACAATTTGATAAAGTGTTATTGGTCGGTCACGGGCTTATAAACTATTTTATAGCAAAAGAACTATTGTCTAATAATTGGTTGGGTCCCTCATCTCCAGGACGCAAATATTGGGAGTACGGTGTTTATAGGTACAGCGCAACATACGCAACATAAAATAAATTATACGAGCCGTTTTCATGTCATAATCAGTTACTTCAAGTGGTCCACAATCTATCCTTATTCGTTAGGCATGTAAAAATTTGTTTGTACTACGAACACTACTGACATAATGTTGTCAGTAGTCTCCATGTATAATATATTTTTAACTAAAATAAATAAAAGGCTTGCAATATGACCAATCCGATTACTGTAATTGCTCCCATTAAACTAGCCGCAGGTAAAACTGAAGCCGACCTTCTCGCAGCGTCCGATAAGTTCCAGAAGGAATTCGCTAATAGCCAACCCGGCTTGATCCGCCGAGAACTGGTACGCAAAGGCGACGGAGAATATCTTGACATTATCCAATTTCAAAGCATGGCAGACGCAGACGCCATTATTGAAAAAGAAAAGGAATCGGCCGCGTGCCATGCCTTTTTTTCGGTCATGGATATGAGCGAGGAAACAGCGGATGCATCAAAAAATGTTGACTTCTATCCATCACTAGCAACTTACAGTTGAATAAAGTTAGGCTTGGTGTATAAAGCACCAAGCCATTTGACGGATTGAAGACATTGGAACCTTTCAAAAATAACTTTTCGATGCAATTGGTAAATTGTATCGCTAGCCACCTTCAAAAACACATTACTTCGTTCGAGAGAAAAACTTTCGAAGATCCCATTCAAAGGGAGCTAGAAGATCTCGAGCTGAAGGATCGCGCACAACTGATTGCCGATCATGTACACCTTGCATTGCCGGATAATCACAAGAAACGGGCACGTGTTCTGCGCGCTATGCTTCACCCGGACGACGCCGGGCAGCCGAGCGATAAACAAGGCATACGCGGTTGGGGTATTTTTCCGTTGACTATGGTGGTCGGCCAACACGGCCTTGATGATTTTGATGGATCACTGTTATTGCTTAAGGATATGACGAGGTTATTCTCATCTGAGTTCGGCATTCGCTATTTTTTGTTGGCCGACCAGGATCGAACACTCAGCATAATGCGCGGCTGGATGAATGACCCCTGCCACCATGTGCGCCGACTGGTCTCTGAGGGAACGCGCCCGCGCCTGCCATGGGCCATGCAATTACCGCGACTCATTGATGACCCTACACCCATGTTACCCATTCTCGAAGCCCTGCGTGACGACGAGGAAGAATACGTTAGGCGTTCTGTTGCCAATCATCTGAATGATATTGCTAAAGATCATCCTGACCTTATCGCACAATTAGCCAAAGACTGGATACAGGGTGCAGGCAAATCACGTCTAAAGCTCATTCGCCATGCATGCCGCACGTTGATCAAACAGGGACACCCCTCTGCACTCAACGTTTTCGGTTTTGGTAAACCTAAACTTCTACTTGATACGCTTATTATCAAGACCAAAAAAGTAGAACTGGGGGGTGCGCTGATATTTTCGACAGGACTGCAACCAACGTCTAAAAAGCCTCAGTCCCTAGTGATTGATTATCTTGTGCATTTTCGAAAAGCTAACGGCAAACTGGCGAGTAAGGTGTTCAAATGGAAAAAAGTCATGCTTCAGCCAGGCGAACTTTTACGGCTCCAACGATCTCATTCCATTCGTCCCATTACTACGCGACGTTACTACAACGGACGACACGCCGTTTCCCTGCGTATTAATGGACAAGATTTCGGCTTTGCAGAATTCGATTTGATTGTGCCTGATAGCGAAACGGTTGTTTAATTACCAGTGTGATTTAGACATTGTTCCCAATAAGGTGTCCCGGAAAATCGCTCTACCAAAAAATCAATAAAACGCCGCACGCGTTGTGATAAATGCCGCGTCGGGGGATAAATCGCATAAGCATTTATCTCAGCAATCGAAAAGTTTTGTAAAATTGGAATTAATAGCCCCTTCGTAATAGATTCATAAGCGATAAAGGTCGGTTGACGCAATATACCTAAACCGGCAATCGAAGCATCACTTAAAAAACTACCGTTGTTAGCCTGCATAAGTTTAGGTACTTTTATGATTTTCTCAGCACCCTGGTTATTAATAAACGACCAATGATTCGGGTTATCCAGGTAACTGTATGTGATGCAGGGGTGATTAACTAATTCTTCTGGTGTGATCGGTGCACCATGCTGTTTTATATAACCTGGGCTCGCACAGACCACGGTCGACATCTTAGCAAGCTTTCGTGCAATCAGACTCGAATCTTTTAAATCTGCAATGCGAATGCCAACGTCAAACCCTTCTTGAATTAAATCAATTTGGCGATCATTAAAATCAATGTCGAAGCTTAATTTCGGATGCTGTTTTTGAAATTCAATAATAGCAGGCCCTAAGTGCATGACACCAAAACTTAACGGTGCCGCGACACGAAGTTGACCGCTCAACTCATGATGAGATTGACTTACCGCGTGCTCAGCCTCTTCTAAATCAGTAAGAATCTGTATACAACGGGTGTAAAATCCTTGGCCACTTTCAGTCAAAACTAGCTTGCGCGTTGTTCGGTGAAATAGCTCTACGCCTAACTGCTCTTCTAATTCTGATAAACGCCGACTCACCGCCGATTTTGCCACGCCTAAACGCACCGCTGCGGCTGTCATCGTAGCGGCCTTGACGATATGAACAAATGCCTGGATTTCTTCGGTTTTAAGCATAATGTTCTAATATACGGAACAATAAGTTACTAAACAAGCCGTATATTCTTAATACAAGAACGACTATGCTATTTTTATCCTATCGAGAAACACGGGCAAGGAAAATATTAAGAAAATACAATGGCTTAAATAACGAAAGGCGACGACAGCGAGTATTCGTGCGTAAATAACGGATCTAGCACGATATGTAGCAAATATAAAAGGAAGTGACAAAAATGAAAATAAAACAAGCTGATCGAATCATTAAAACCACGGAGGTAACTGAAGGCGCTGGTGTGACGGTACATCGTAGTATCGGCACTCCGGCAATACGCAACGGCCGCCCGATTGGCGAACCGATTGCGCAGTATGGTCCATTCGTGATGAACACCCAAGAAGAGATCCATCAGGCCAATGCAGACTATCAAGATGGAAAACTAGTACAACAAAAATAAAACATGATCATCGTGTAATTAATTACAGGAAGACAGCATAGGTAAAACTAACCAAAAAGAGGATTTAAAATGAAAATATTCAACCAATATAAGTTAGGAGATATAAAATTAAACAATCATTTAGTGATGGCACCCATGACCCGTTCAAGAGCAATCGATAATATTCCTAACGATTTGATGGCCGAATACTATCGTCTGCGCGCTGCCGCCGGGTTGATTATCACCGAGGGTGTCGCGCCTTCAGCAAATGGTTTGGGTTATCCTCGTATCCCAGGAATCTATAACCAAGCTCAAATTGAGGGATGGAAAAAGGTCACCGATGCTGTCCATGTGGAAGGTGGAAAGATTTTTATACAACTTATGCACACCGGTCGGGTTTCGCATCCTGAAAATATGGAACCCAATACACGGGTGCTTGCACCGTCGGCCATCGGCATGAGTGGCGAAATGTGGACAGACTCAAAGGGCAAGCAGGCATATCCCGAACCCCTCGAAATGACGTTACTGGATATTGAACAAACACAAGAAGAGTATGTAGAAGCGTCGAAAAAAGCCATAGAAGCAGGATTTGATGGTGTTGAACTGCATGGCGCCAATGGTTACCTTATCGATCAATTTATAAATACTGCATCAAATAAACGGCAAGATGAATACGGAGGCTCATCTGAAAACCGTTGCCGTTTTGCATTGGAAGTTGCTAATAAAGTATCTCAGGCCATCGGTGCGCAACGCACAGGGATTCGTCTTTCACCTTACGGCGTCTTTAACGACATGGAAATATTCGAAGGCGTTGAAGAGACTTATGAGTACCTAGCCGGTGAGCTAGGTAAATTGAATCTTCTCTACATCCATATTGTTGATCATTCATCTCAAGGGGCGCCTGAAGTTAAAGAATCGGTTAAATCCAAGATTCGCGATAGTTTTGGACGAGACATCATTGCCAGCGGTGGCCTAGACAGAGAAAAAGCAGAAAATATTTTGAGTGACGATAGGGGGGATTTAGTTGCTTTTGGGCAAGCTTTTTTAGCTAACCCCGATTTGGTTTATAAATTAGAAAACGATCTTCCGTTAAACAACCCTGATTTCGATACTTTTTACACCCCCGGTGAAAAAGGCTATGTGGATTATCCGATGGCACCAAAGTAAATCGTAGCGATGCAATCTAACTGTTAGCTGTAAAAAATAATCTCTGTGACATAGGGTAATTATAATGAAAGAAATATCAGGAATAAACCACATTGGTATAAGAGTAACGAGCCTTGATCAGGCGAGAAAATTCTACGAACAACTCGGATTTGTCTTCATTGTTGGACCAATTGGTCCGGAACCCGTTGCAATTATGGAGCATCCATCAGGCGTTAATATTAATTTTATCCTTAATGCAGATTCAGGTATATCTGAAAATATACTTATGGATATACCTGAAAGGCATCCTGGATACACTCATGTAGCCTTAGATGTTACAGATATTGAATCAATCGAAGCAGCGTTAAAAAGTCTAAAAATCAAAATCACGGAGGGGCCAATAACATTGCCTGATGGTGGAAGAATGTTATTTATTCGTGATCAAGATAATAATGTTATTGAGTTTCATCAAAATGCATAAGTATTT
>JAADIM010000052.1 GCA_013151345.1 Gammaproteobacteria bacterium | reverse complement strand
ACCTTGAAACGGAATGGCTGATCACTTTGGAACGGTACCGGTGATCACCTCGGCCCGGAATGGGTGATCAACTTGCTCCGGAATATGCATTCTCACCATACCGGCTGAAATGTGTTTAATTTCATTTGATTACATTACCCTATTAACGTCTACTTGGGTCAATGCCTTCTGTTCCTTTATACCTGACAGGTGCTTGCTTTGATTACAATCACATGATGCAAGCATTGATGTTCCGTTATTATTGCCAGATTTAGACTGAGGCCGTATTTTTCGGTTTTATTTGGCATCTGTATTAATCGTTTTACTTAGAGCGTACTAGCGCTAATAGAAGCACCTATATTGGCGTATGATTGATGGTGATTAAACCAATGAGGGATCTTGATAGATTTACACTATATTGAATGAATCTAGGATAAATGTGTCGAAATAACAAAAGATTATAACGTTTCTGTACGTTGTGTTCGAGGGTACGTCAGGCGGGTTGAAATCTATATTTATGCACACCTAGGATTACGGCTGGCGCAACATTCAGACAGTACACTAGAAAAATATCTTAACGATTTAGACTGCGAGATCAGCATTTCAAATTGGCAATTTAAACTAATAGTTTTAGTGTTGAAAATTCTATTTGTCGAGATGATTAGGCCAGCGTGGAGGGGTCAAGGGCGTCTTGTTTCTTGCTCTCAAGCATTGAAAAGGCAAAATACAAGACCCCACCTTCTTATCCAAGTGTTCAAATGTACATGAAAAGTGACTGCGTTTCCTTATGTTCTATCTTACGGTGATCACATCTTTAAAATAATATTGACCTGTTTTCGTCGTATTTTTTGTCAGCGGTTGATTTACATCCCTTTTTCTTCCTTATCCACGCTGGGTTCCCTCGACAATCAAGAACAGCATATACGAACACAGTTTTCTTATCTACGCGGTAGTACACCGTAAACGGAAGCCCCTTTGACAGCAAGCGCTGATATTTTTCAAAATGAACTGGATGCATGCTTGCATTAATGATCAGAGAATCAATACCAGAAAAAAGTGTGTCCAGAAAGTATGCGCCCACACCATCCGACGGCTTTTCGTAGAACCACTAACCATCAATTAAATCTTCGCTCGCCGAAGAAAGAATTTTTATTTTCATGAAATATCTTTCTTAATATTATTCTTGGCTGTTTCCCAATCTTCGAATTTTTCCTCACCATTTTCTATGCCTTCTTCCCGTTCATTTAAAATTTTCTTATGCCAGGATGGAGAGCTTATACTTTCAGATTTTTTGTATAAGTCCTCCCAAATAGACTCCATTGCCTGTAATTTTTCTTCTACAGACATACTTTCAAGTGGTATCGAATATGCAATCATTCGCAACAACACAGACAACCCATCGACGTAAAAGGCAACACGCACTATTCCCTGTAGTCAAACTTAGTAGCAAGAACTGTAAAAGCAAATCTGTTTCTCTATCTCGCTAAGTAATATATAAAATCACGCGAGCGAAATATACAAAAGCACCGCTGTTGGACTTCCTGCGTTAGTTCAACCTACAGGTACAAAGGTACTTGCGTATCAAATCTCAGCACATCCAGTCAGGCGCTACTCAAGCAATCTAACCGGGTTACCCTGATCAAAAAACTCACGCAACTCGGTAGATATTCTGTCATCTCCGGCAAGCGCATTCCAAAAATCTATAGCAAACTTTGATGCTGCGTGAATGACTTTATCGATATCTTCGCGGAGGCTGACATCATGTTGAAATTTATATGGCGTAACTTCGCCAGATTTTGGAGCAAACCCCATAGAACACATATCGTAGACTGGCAATAACCTGAATACATCGCCTTCACAACCCAAGCTGGGGTTACCCGAGTGCATATCCGTGTTGTGTATGCATCTACCAAACTCATAAAGCACACGCGTATCATAATAATGCTCCTCACTTATTAAGTTACGCCCAGCCAACACTTTCATAACACGAGGCCAGTTACTGCCCTCTCCAACAAACTCTGCGTCAATCGCCAATAAAGAGATCATGGGTATGCGCCCCACCGCCCCTTGGCGATCAAATCGGCGTGACTCAAGAAACAATCGGTCGCCAATTTCATATGTCTGACTATCAACTGCTGGAAAACGCGTTTGCCTTAATATTTTCTCTGCATGATATTCCGTTAGCAGGATATCTCTCCAACGTCTCGACACAGGATCATCGCCTGCCAGCGAAAATTTCACAATGACGTGGCCGTGATCTTCAGTGTAGGCAGTGAACTTGGGTTGTGTCCCTCCGGCTGATGAGCCAGGAATATGCCCCTGCAATACAGCCTTCGCTCTTTCATTATAATCATCCCTGTTAGTCGCGATTATTTCACGGGGTAGCCGCATTGCGGTTTGTCCACCTAGTTTAAAGTTGCCCGGCAAATCATCGCCATTGGCAATCAGGTAACTACCTATATGTTCCGCCGACCATTGGCGGGGGTCAGACGGAAATCCAGAACTCTCAGAAAGTTTTTGCGCGATCTGTCTGCCTAAAAATCCTTGTGGCCCGAGATCATCCAGAAAGTACGGCAGGTCATCGAATACCCCGTCTCCATTTTCTCCTAGCAAGACAGAAGGCGTAGCTGTTGTTTGCTCTACTAAATATCCGCCATGAGCTAGTGGCCTTATAACAGCTAATTGCACATTGTTTCCATGTTGTTCAACGGCATATAAAGGTATGTAGTCACTTGCTGCAAACGCATTCTTAACTAAGGCATATCGAATATTTCGCCCACTGCCCAGGCTCACGACACTATTTCCTAGAGAGCGTAATTGGCGTGATACTGTTGCTTGGCTTTGGCCAGTGCGAAACTGAAGCTCCTTAACGCTCGCCGGATTCTGCCTGAGCTTTTCAATGATAGATGATGGCATAATCTGAGTGTTAATATGAATAGACAATAAATAATATATTACTATAATTAACAAATAGTTATAGTATTTTTCTAGCTATAAATGAATAGATTAATGAATAGATACTAAATAGATACTAAATAGATACTAAATAGATAGCTTGGTAGTAAATTCAGTATATTTCAAGGCTAGGGGACCCTAGATAAGGAAGAGTAAATTCGGGCCATTTTTCCATAATACAAAACATGTGATTATGTCATTATTGTTCCGCATACCCCTCTAATCAATTCCCAGCTTTTTCATACGAGACGCCAACGTTGTTGGTTTGATACCGAGAAGCTTTGCAGCGCCATCCGGACCAGATATCCGGCGGTTTGACATTTTCAGGGCTAAGATGATGTTCTTTTTGTCCTGAGCCAGGCGTTCGTTTTCAGTGAATGGCAATTCAGAGGACGGGTCTACGGACGGCGTTTCTTGTCTTTCAGCTTCAGACATGCTCGCAGGCGCCGCCAACTCAAAGTGCAGACGGTTATTTTTGCTGATGATGATCGCGCGTTCTATTAGATTTTGCAGTTCCCGTATATTGCCGCGCCACGGGTAAGCCTGTAGTTGTTTTACATTCACTTGAGTAAGCCGCGGCTCGGGTCGGCTGAGTCTATTGCAAGTCAGTTTAATAAAATGTTGCGCCAATAATGGAATATCTTGTTTGCGCTCCCGCAACGGAACGGCTTTAATTGGAAAAACATTAAGGCGAAAAAACAGATCTTCGCGAAAGCGTTGTGCATCAACATCGTCTTTCAATTCACGGTTTGTCGCCGCAACCACTCTCACATCGACAATCCGCGTGCGTTCTCCGCCGACGCGTTCAAATTGCCCTTCTTGCAATACTCTTAACAATTTGCCTTGCAACTCTAGTGGTATCTCGCCGACTTCATCGAGAAAAATAGTGCCACCGCTGGCTAACTCAAAACGACCTGCGCGGTCTTTCAATGCGCCGGTGAACGCCCCTTTTACATGGCCGAAGAATTCGCTTTCAAATAAT
The DNA here is from genome assembly GCA_013151345.1 of Gammaproteobacteria bacterium. GTDB lineage: Bacteria > Pseudomonadota > Gammaproteobacteria > SG8-11 > SG8-11 > JAADIM01. The sequence goes on along the minus strand of JAADIM010000052.1, from coordinate 6,573 downwards.
TCGCGTGGAATCGCTGCGCAATTAACACGTATCAATGGACGATCGCGGCGTTCACTGCGCTCGTGTATTGCCCTGGCAATAAGTTCTTTTCCGGTGCCGGACTCACCTGTAATTAATACGGTGGCAAGAGTAGGTGCGACCAGCTCGATCTGGTTCAACACCTGCTTTATGGCATGGCTTTGGCCAACGATGTCTTTGAAATTATGTGTGCTGCTAATTTCTTCCTTCAGATAAAGGTTTTCTGCTTCAAGCTGTTCTTTCATGCGCTCAACGTCAGTATAGGCTTGTTGCAGCGCCGCCTCTGTCTTTTTGCGCTCACTAATATCCTTGAATACCACGACGGCACCCGCCAACTTTTTATCTTTATAGATAGGTGTACTTGTGTATTCAACCGGAAAACAACTTCCATCCTTACGCCAAAACACCTCATTATCTACCTGGTGAACTTCGCCATCTCTTACCGCAGCGTAGATTGGGCAATCGTCCCGCGGATAGTGACTGCCATCGGCATAACTATGATGATGTTTGTCGTGAATAGTAAATCCGATAGTTTGTGCTTCTGTCCAACCGGACATTTCAATTGCTGCCGGATTCACGAAAGTGGCCTTACCTTCCATGTCTATTCCATAAATCCCCTCACCCGCTGCTTCCAGGATAAGGTTCTTTTCGCTATATGCCTGTTGTAACGCGTGTTCAGCCTGCTTTCTTTTGCTGATGTCATTGAATGCCACGACCGCACCGACAAGCTTATTATTTTCATAAACTGGCGTACTCGTATATTCAACGTAAAATGAACTCCCATCTTTACGCCAGAAAACTTCATCTTCAACACGATGTACAGCACCATCCTTGAATGCAGCATAGATAGGACACCCCTGCTTTGGATAAGGAGTTCCGTCCGGATTGCTGTGATGTAATACACGATGCATCGGCTTGCCAATAAGTTCTACAGCATCCCATCCCAACATGCTTGAAGCAGCCGGATTAACAAACGTGGTTAAACCTTCGCAATCCAGACCATAGATGCCTTCGCCGATGGCTTGCAATATCAGCTCATTTCGTTGCTTGATTCGGGTTAATTCATCCATAGATAGCGCCTGACAATAATGATGTGATGACCTAACTTGTAACGTTATTTCGTAAATAATGCAACGATATTTCGTAAATAACGAAATATCGTGATATTCTTCTTAGCGAGCATTCGCTACTTTTAGCTTTATATTCAACAACTAACATCCAATTTTGCTTTTGGCATAAAACTTGATAAAGACATCTTACATTTTATAATATAACGACCGTTATTTAACGACTAGCTCAGCGTTTTTTCTGGGCAAATTAACAAATAATCAATTTTATAGGAGCATTTAAAAATGAAACATTACGTAATGGTCCACGGGGCATGGGAACAGTAATGAACCCATTGCCGAAGTGACTATGGATGCCTACGTCCAAAGAGTGACTGATGTCATCAATGATCTTGATGAAAAAGTTATTCTTGCTGGACATTCACTGGCTGGGTCTGTGATTTCTCAAGTTGCTGAAGGCATCCCCGAGAAAATTGATCGACTTATTTATGTATGTGCCTCCCTGCCAAAATCCGGAGACACCGCTCTTGGATTGATGCAGAGCGATAAAAAAGGACAGTTGTTGCCTAAAATCATCTTCTCTGAAGACCAGACCTTCGCGACACTCGCAAGTGAAGATATCAGCAACCTGTTACTTCATGACGTGAAGGATAAAGAACGGGTCGAAAGATTGATCCCTAAATTTTCAATCAAGCAGTCAACACAACCGTTTATCCTAAATTAATCAGTTGGATCATAGCGAGGGTGCCTAAGGTGCTGAAGATAGCGTGTTTTTCCATTTTTTAAGGCGATCGCGTAGTCATTCTATTCTACGAGTGAGTCTTAAAAACTGGAAAAACGCGTTAGATTCAGTGCATTAGGTGCCCGCAGTAGATCCAACTGATTTATTTAGGTTTATGGTACCTGCCCAGCTTAGTGAAAAATATTTCGGATCAGTTCCCAAATATTACATTCGGGCCAGTTTGGATAAAGTAATGTCGCCACCATTGCAAGATGAAATTATTTCCAACTGGAAAGTAGAGCAAGTGTTTACTTTAGAGTCCGGACATTTCCCATTAACTTCGATGGCAAATAAGCTTTGCGAAACTATAAAAAATATTACACATTTTAACCAGCCAGAGGAGAAAGCCCTTTGATTAAAAAAACTGTAACGCCGTAAGTTACGGCGCTGCAAAATTTATTTAACAAGCCAACAAAATAAAGGAACTTAACCATGAAAACATACAGCAAATCGTTTCACGCCATAGCGCTAACAGCAACACTTACAACAGCGCCTTTATCAGCAACAGCAATAGCAAGTGCAGTACGATATTGCACCGAGCATCGCCCCCCAAGAAAGCACTAGCAAGCTACTGACGGCAAATTTTGAACCTCGTCAAGTTGTGAAAATCGAAGGCGGAGATTTTCATTTTGTGCCGGGTCAATCCCATCTCGCGTTCTTTATACGATGGTTCGTGTAAGCAACCTTGATCGTTCAATCGCTTTTTACCGTGATGCATTAGGCATGCACGAATTGCGATGTGAAACTTTTACAGAAGACCGTTTCACACTCGTGTTTGTCGGCTATGGCGACGAAGCATCTAATGCAGTGATAGAGCTTACTTACAACTGGGATGAAGACAGCTATGAACACGGTACCGGTTATGGTCATGTGGCACTTGAGGTTGCAGACATGTATGCGGCTTGTAAACGTCTTGAAGGTATGGGCGTGAAGATCGTCCGGGAGCCAGGGCTGATGACATATGCCGTCGATGAAACCGGTCACCGCGAAGTTATTGCTTTCATTGAAGATCCAAATGGTTACAAGATTGAATTAATTCAAGCGCAAGAGTAACGTTTTATTCATGTTGACGAATAGTTTGAGGCTAACAGTTAAAACAGCAAGGATTTATTAGAAAATCTACGTCTAATTTTTTAGTATTTTAGACTATCGCTTATTTTATTACCGCCTTTGAATTTCATCACACTCAAACCATTGCACGATGGTTCGGATGCGGATTAACTCGCCCATTGGTCACCCTACGTTGGTCACACCTATAAACCACGCCAATTAATCGATCTGTAGAAACCCGACAAACTAACGTGATTTCGTTATTATAGAAACGATATTTCGTTAATAGCGAAATATCGTTATATTTTGCCCGAAGCATGTATCCTGTTTTTATCTTTAAATTCAACAGTTAACGACGTATTTCACGGTTGGCACAAAACATGAATTAAGAAAAACATAAATAACTAACAGGCATATTTAACAAAAATTGGAAAGACCATGAATAAAAAATACCTCAACCTTGATTTCGAAAAACGCGTTGTGATCAATGCAGATGAACTTGAATGGATCGCATCACCTGCTAAAGGTGTCTGGCGCAAACAATTCGAGCGCGCTGCAGAAGAATCCGGTCGTGTGACGTCAATCGTACGTTATGACGCTGGGGCTAGCTTCAAACCGCATGCACATCCAAGTGGGGAAGAAATCTTGGTTCTTGAAGGTGTGTTTTCCGACGAAAATGGCGATTACCCAGCCGGGACTTATCTTCGCAATCCACCTGGTTCGCTACATGCGCCATTCAGTAAGGATGGCTGCGTTATTTTTGTGAAATTGGATCAGTTCCAGTCAGGTGATCACAAACAAGCAGTCCTCCGGCCCGAAGAAAGAGAATGGTTACCAGGCAATGGAAATTTGATGGTAATGCCACTACATAATCATTTAGGCGAACACACCGCACTTGTTAAATGGCCCAAAAACGAGCGCTTTCACCCGCATAAGCATTGGGGCGGTGAAGAAATATTCGTACTGGATGGTTTGTTTGAAGACGAGCACGGGCGTTACCCCCGTCACTCATGGTTACGTAGTCCACACAATAGTGAACATGACCCATTCAGTACCGAAGGATCATTGATATACGTCAAAGTGGGCCACCTTCTCCCGTCGCCAATTGGCTCTTAATACATTAATAATGAATCATTCGCTGTCGCAGCAGTATTATAACGTTGTTTTCATTCTGTCTAAAACACAGCATCAAAAGAAATTCATTAAACACATACATAGAAAACGAGCAGAGAAATGAAAAAAATTATTCAATCCATAACTACAAGATACCAACCAAAAATGACAGCGCTATCATTAGTCGTTGCGACGTTTGGTGGAACGGCAGCTATCGCCGCACTCATATTGTTAGGTAATGCATTCGGTGCCGTCTTGTTAATGGCGCCTTTTGGGGCAACCTGCGTATTATTGTTTTCTGTGCCTGCCAGCCCACTTTCGCAACCAATGAATGTTATTGGCGGGCATATTATATCCACCTTAGTTGGAATAGCCTTACATACTGTTTTCCCAACAAGCTGGTGGGCGATTGCACTTTCTGTGGGTATCGCAATTGGACTGATGGCGTTATTGCGCATCACCCACCCGCCGGCTGGTGCCGATCCAATCGTTGTTTTTTTTGAAAACCTGGACATAATTAATTTAATTTTCCCGGTTGCACTGGGCAGCATTATCCTCGTTATTGTCGCCTGGCTGGTTCATTCAGTGTCACCGACTACAAGCTACCCGTTAACTAAAGATCACTAAACACAACTTAGGAGGAATAATAATGTTAAGAGAAATGAAAATGAAAAATATCGAAATTTATACACGCCCAGGATGTGGCTATTGCGTCCATACAAAGAAACTACTTACAGGCGAAGAATTAAACTTTGTAGAACACGATATTTTCGTGAATCCCGAAAAATTAACCGACATGCAAAAGCGCACATCAAACCGTACTTTTCCGCAAATATTTATAGATGATAAATCAATAGGTGGATTTGATGAACTTTTAGCACTAAGCAAACAGGAAAAATTATCACGCGGCGCTGCGTAACTTCTTTCTGCGTATGTGTTCTGTCTGCGCAACAGCCTCGACCAAATAACGTACACTATTACATCAACCACTAAAGGAGCAAAACCATGTCAAAACTAAAACTGTACCGTCACGCACTATCCGGACATTCGCACCGTGTTGAAGTGTTTCTTTCCATTCTAGGATTAAAAGCAGACATTATCGACGTTGATCTGGCCAATGGCGAACATAAACAACCTGAGTTCTTAAAAAAGAATATTTTTGGCCAAGTACCGGTATTGGAAGATGACACAGTAACGCTGGCCGATTCGAATGCAATCCTGACCTACCTGGCAACTAAGTATGACAGGAACCACAGATGGCTACCGGTCGAGGCTACTAAGGCTGCTGAAGTGCAGAGATTTCTATCAGTCTCTGCAGGACCGGTCGCATATGGTTCTGCTACGGCTCGCTTGGCAACCGTATTCGGTGCCACGGTAGATCACGATAAAGCCATTGAGATTGCGTACTCTGTATTAAGCGTACTGGAAGTTCATTTGGATGGTCGTGACTGGCTTGCGACTGATATGCCAACTATCGCAGATGTGGCTAACTATGCCTATATCGCACATGCCCCGGAAGGTAACGTATCCCTGGAAGAGTATCCGAATATACGCGCCTGGCTAAAACGATTTGAAGCCTTGCCCGGTTTTATACCAATGCAAGCAACAAAAGCTGGTCTAGCGGGCTAACATTAATTCGGTGGGCATATTCCGTCATAAAAAGGGAATAGCAAAACGCCACTCTTCATCGGTTGAAGTGTAGTACGTGGATGTACTAATCACTCCAACCTACTGAGAACTGACACCCTTTCGTAAGAAGGATAAAGCATGAACAGGATTGACCAGTCGGAATTTCCCTTTGTTGATTCACCATTTCATAAAGGCGAACAGGCGATACAATCGCGCCTGGATGTGCGTGAAAAAATGGAGCGCTTCGGCAAGGCGGTCATCAGGGACGTTATGCCGAATCAGCACAGGGCATTTTATAGTCAACTGCCTTTTTTGTGTTTGTTGGTCACGCAGACAATAATGCCTGGCCCTGGGCCTCTATGCTTTATGGCAAGCCGGGCTTTATTACTTCAGAAAATGAAAAGCAGTTGAAAATTTCTGCAGCGGCCATTCAGGGCGACCCTTTGGCCGAATTTCTGCAACAGCCTGATTCCTCTAGTCGACGCCTTGGCTTGCTGGGTATCGAGCTGCCATCACGACGAAGAAACAGACTATCAGCACAGGTTACCCCATACATCAGATAGACAAATCGAGTTATACGTTAATCAGGCTTTCGGCAACTGCCCACAGTATATTCAAACGCGTGAACTTGAATATGTTGATTTAGCCGTTCAGTCTGCGGCCTGCATCAAAGAATTGACTCAATTTGACTCACAAGCAATCTCATTGATCCGCAATAGCGACACATTCTTTGTAGCAAGTTATGTTGCCAATGGAAGCGGCGAAGCAAGTGAAGGCGTAGATGTTTCCCACCGGGGTGGTAGACCCGGCTTCATACGCGTCGAAGACGAACATACTTTGACAATACCGGATTACCTGGGTAATTTTCACTTTAATACGCTTGGAAACTTTCTCGTAAATCCAAAGGCCGGATTA
>JAADIM010000044.1 GCA_013151345.1 Gammaproteobacteria bacterium | reverse complement strand
CAAACGGCAACGGTAAACACAGGCGCTACTCAACTTTTTAGCGCGACAGGTGGCACTGCACCCTATACATGGACATCCAGCAATACGGCAGTCGCTTCAATTAACACCACTACCGGATTAATAACCGCTATCGCACCCGGAACCACCATCATCAACGCAACAGACGCAAACAATATTACTGGTTCAAGCAATACGATTACTGTTGTTGCACTACCAGCGCCGACTATCACAGTCACTGCACCCGCGACTACAATTAATGTCGGTAATACACTGCAACTTTCCGCATCCGGAGGCGCTGCGCCTTATACATGGAGTGTGGATAATCCTGCTGTTGCCAGTATCGGCACAACAAACGGCTTACTCAGCGGATTGTCAGCGGGTACAGTGGTTGTCACGGCAACAGACGCGGATAACTTCACTGGCGTTAGCATCTCAATTTCAATTGCAGATCCTACAGTGCCTGCATTACCTCCGCAAATACAGCCACAAACATCGTTATTACCAGTAACAGGAACAGTGCAGCTTAATGTGCTTAACGGCACGGCACCATTTACCTGGTCAACATCCAATCCAGCCACAACTATCACCCCAATTGATGCGACCACTATACAGTTGTCAACCACTGCCGCTGGAACTACGACTGTAACTGTCACGGATGCCAATAACATAAACGCCACCACTGGCGTAATTGAGTTTCGCGCTATATCAGTCAACTCACCCATCGTTTCGGTTGATATCGGTGCAACATTGCAGATAACCGCAACGGGAGGACGGGCACCATACACATGGATGGTTAATAATCCGGGTATTGCCACTATTAATGCAACTGGATTACTTACCGGTGTAACGGCCGGTAGCGTGAATGTAACAGCGACTGACGTAGACAATTTTTCAGGTAACGCAGTTGTTAGTGTCATTACGCCTGCAGCGACTATTGTTATTTCTCCTCAGACATTTTCATTGCCCGTCGGTAATACGCTTTCGTTCAGCGTCAATGGTGCATTTGGAGGCATGATGGGGGCAGGTGCATTAATCTGGACGTCCAGCGACCCAACAGTGGCCACGGTAAATAACTTTGGCGTGTTAACCGCTGTCAGCTCGGGCACCACAGTAATTACTGTGAGTGACAGCGTCGGCAATGTCGGCAGCACCGGTATTATTACCGTGGAACCGCCACCACCGATTGCGGTCACACCGCAAACTGCGTCAGTCCGTGCTGGCAGATGGCTGCTCTTTACGGCGACAGGTGGAACCGGAACGTATACATGGGCTAGCGGAGATTCGACTATTGCCACTATCGACACAAACGGCTGGTTATTTGGGGTGGCGCCGGGAACAGTAACTGTAACGGCAACTGATTCTGCCGGGGGTAACACAACGACGGGCGTTATTACAATTACGTCTGGTGGAATGCATCAGTGAATGTACAGCTGCGTGGATAAGTTCCCGAGATATAGAATAAACTTCAAGCACTTTGCATTAGCTTCCTCGCTGGGTAAGGGGTTGCTGGAAGTTCCTGGTGTTATACCTACCTACGTTGAACCTAAATAAATCAGTTGGATCGACTGCGGGTGCCTAATGCACTGAATCTAACGCGTTTTTCCATTTTTTAAGACTCACCCGTAGAGTGACTACGCGATCGCCTTAAAAAAATGGAAAAACACGCTATCTTCAGCACCTTAGCCCCCCTCGCGACGATCCAACTGATTTATTTAGGTTGAATCAAAATCAACGAGCCAATACAACCAACCGATAACATCAGCAGTCATTTTTTTTCCGGTTTGACTTTCAACGGTATCGCATTGATGTTGTTTTTGTGTAGTAAAACACGAATATTATCTAATTTTTTCAAATCGTTAAACGGGCCGATGCGAACACGGTACCAGACTTCATTATCATGGATAGTGACACGTTGAATATTCGCAAATGCACCCAATAGCGCCAGTCTTGCTTTACGACGATCAGCTAGATCAAAGCTTTTGAATGAACCCGCCTGCAAAACAAAAGCGCCCCCGTCTTTTTCATAAGCGTCTTTTGCAGCAGAGTTTTTTGCAAGAGAGCCATTTTCTCGAACAAACGTCTCCTCGGGTTTTGTTCTTTTCCTTTTTATTTCCTCATCCGGAATCAGCACTTCCAACTCGGGCAGGATAGTATAAAAATCGAATCTCGGGCGAGCAGTTGCGGGTTTTTCGTCTTTTTTCTTTGTAGCCTGTGTAGTTTTTTGTGTAGCCACCTGCTTGTCTGAATCAATATCTATAACTTGTACTTGCGTTTCTTGTTTAGACTCTCGTTCAAACTTCTCTCCAAACTTCTCACCAAACTTCTCACCAAACTTCTCACCAAATAAGGAACGTGATGATTGCATTTGCAAATAAACAAGCAATGTACAAAACAAACCTATGGCAAGACCGGCAACAAATAACAACCAACCGGGCGCTGTATTTTTTGGATTTTTTTTGTTGTTTACAGCTCGTTTATAATCACGCGCCACTACATCACCTCGGGCGCAGAAACACCAATGATTTTCAATCCGTTTGTAAGTACTTGTCGCGTTGCGGCTATTAAGACCATACGGGCATTACGTAAATTTGGATCGCCAACCAAAAATTGATGAGCGTTATAATAAGTATGCAATTCATTTGCCAGATCACGTAAATAATACGCCAATTGGTGTGGTTCATAATTTATCGCAGATGTTTCTATCACTTCCGGAAATCGCGACAATCTAGTGATTAACGCCTGTTCGTGACTTTCTTGTAACATTGAAAGATGCTGTAAACCGGCCTGATCGTCATATTTAAACCCTTTTTCGTCGAGCTGACGAAATACACTGCATATGCGCGCATATGCGTACTGAATATAATACACTGGGTTTTCATTTGATTTGGATTTTGCCAAATCAAGATCAAAATCCAGATGTTGTTCACATTTACGCATCACATAAAAAAATCGCGCCGCGTCATTGCCAACTTCTTGGCGTAGTTCCCTTAACGTAACAAACTCACCTGAACGCGTTGACATTTGCGCTTTTTCACCACCCCGGTAAAGAATTGCAAATTGAACTAACAGCACATCCAATTTTGCCGGATCGTCACCTAATGCCTCGAGTGCAGCTTTGACCCGTGGCACATAACCATGATGATCAGCGCCCCATACATCCACCACACGATCATAGCCACGTTCCAGCTTATTCATATGGTAGGCAATATCAGAGGCAAAATAGGTTTTTTGTCCATTTTCACGAACAATGACACGGTCTTTTTCGTCACCAAAGTCGGAAGTGCGAAACCACAGCGCACCGTCTTTTTCATAGATATAATTATTTTCTTTTAGGCGATCAATAGCCACATCAACTGACCCTGATTCCATAAGTGATCGCTCAGAAAACCAATCATCATAAATGACGCCAAACTCTGCTAAATCCTTTTTAATGTCATCGATAATAGTCAAAAGACCGGCGTCAAATACAATACGATACTCACTAGCACTAAGCAGTTGCTTCATTTTGCTAATAACAGCATCTATATGTGCTTCTTTATCACCACTGCCGTCGGCCTGCGCGTCTATCGGTAAACCCTGCATCACATCCTGACCAGGGTGACGCATGGCATCAGCGTGTTCTCTATGCACCGTCGCAGCAATATCAAAAACATAATCACCTTTATAAGCATTCGACGGAAAAGCCAGCTCTTCACCACACAATTCCAGATAGCGCAACCAAACACTGGCCGCCAAAATATCCATTTGCCTGCCCGCGTCGTTAACGTAATACTCACGATGCACTTTAAAACCGGCGGCTTCTAATAAATTAGCCACTGTTGCACCATAGGCCGCACCACGTCCGTGACCAACATGTAAGGGACCTGTTGGATTTGCCGAGACAAATTCAACCTGCACATGCTTATCAGCACCTAGCGTTAATTGCCCGTACTCATCGCCTGTTTCGAGAATATTTTTAATTGTATTTAATTGAGTATCCTGGTTAATGAAGAAATTGATAAAACCAGGGTTTGCTACTTCGACTTTAGTTACTTTGTCTGAATCAGCAAATTTACTAACCAGCAAATCTGCCAAATCACGCGGTTTGCGCCGTGCCTGTTTTGCTAACATCATCGCAATGTTTGACGCGTAATCACCATGCGATGGATCCCGCGTCCGATCGACGTTAATGCTCGGCACAAAGTCTTCCGGTATTACCCTTTCTTTTTTAAGTTCGTACAGGGCATTGTTAATTAATTCAATAAGATGTTGTTTCATTGTTTATATTAGCTAGTTACATTATGAAGGGTTAAAGCGAACGCTATTATCCTGGAAAGCACCGTTATCCGCAATGGCGTATACGGATTCACTGCAAAAGCGCTAAGAAATTATTTGATAATAAAACAAAAAAACTTTGTGTACTTTGCGCCTTTGCGGCGAAATATTTGAATTAAAACATCTCCATCGGGTCCACATCCAATGACCACCTTACTTTTCTGGCCTGCTTGAGGGTTTCCAGTCGCGGCGTCCAGTGTTGCAATAATTGATGAAGAGAAGCTCTTGTGGAAGATTGTAGTAATAGTTGCGCACGATAACGACCAGCGCGTTTTTCCATCGGTGCGGGCAACGGGCCCAAAAAGGAGACATGTGCCTTTTTATTTTCAGCCAAGTTGTTTCCAGACAAATTGTACTCAGATGAAATATCTAATGCTGCCTGCAAGAATGCCAGCGGTGCTTGCATATTAACCGCTTCTGCACGTAACAGGGCGAGGTACACATACGGCGGCAAGTCTGCCTGACGCCGTTCCTCCAAGGCTATTTGAGCGAATTTTTTATAGCCGTGTTTAATCAAAATTTGCAATAATGGGTGTTCTGGTTGGTGGGTTTGTATCAAGACTTCGCCGGGCTTTTCAGCTCGCCCCGCTCGACCGGCGACTTGTACCACCAATTGCGCCATACGTTCGCTGGCGCGAAAATCACTGCTGAACAATTCATTGTCCGTATTGAGAATGCCTACCAGCGTGACATTGGGAAAATGATGCCCTTTGGCCAGCAGCTGAGTGCCAATAAGAATCTGGCCTTCACCTGAATTTACTTTCTCAAGTATTGATTCAAATGCACCTTTTCGACGTGTCGTATCCCGGTCGATACGAATGACTTTCTTATCGGCAAAGAGGGCATTGAGTGATTGTTCAACCTTTTCAGTGCCGACACCGTAAGTATGTAATTCGCTACTGGTACACTGCGGGCAAGTATTCATCAACGGCTTATCAGCACCGCAATGATGGCAACGTAGCCGGTGATCGCGTTGGTGTATGGTCATATTGGCATCACAGCGTTGGCAATGCGAAACCCAACCACAATCATGGCATAACAGCGCGGGCGCAAATCCGCGTCGATTTAGAAACAACAGCACCTGGTTGCCCTTTTGCAAATGCTGTCGCATTTGCTGCAGCAACACAGGAGAAAGTCCATCGTGCATTTTGACCGCTCTGACATCTAATAGACGCACCTGAGGAAATTGTGCGCCCGCTACTCTTTCCGGCAATAAAAGATGGCTATAACGATCAGCATGCACGTTGTATAAACATTCCAGTGACGGTGTTGCCGATCCCATCACCACAGGAATCCCGTTTTGATGCGCACGCTTGACAGCGACATCACGTGCCGAGTAACGAAAACCGTCCTGTTGTTTAAAGGAAAGATCATGCTCTTCATCTAAAATAATGACGCCGAGATCGGGGGCAGGTGTAAAAACAGCAGAGCGTGTACCAATAATGACCCTCGCCTTCCCTGCCCTGGCCATAAGCCAGGCATCGAGCCGCTCTTTGTCATTCAAACCGGAATGAAACACGGCGATTTGGCAATTAAAACGGCTTCTGAAGCGCGAGATCATTTGCGGCGTCAGACCGATTTCAGGCACCAGAACCAGCGCCTGCTGGCCCTGACTGATTACTTGCTCGATGATACGTAAATAAACTTCTGTTTTACCGCTGCCAGTCACCCCTTCAAGCAAAAAGGCACAATACTGATGTAGTTTTTCCACTACCTGTTGCACAGCCGTTTGCTGTGCTTCGTTCAGATTAGGATTGCGGTGACCTTCTCTGCAGACCGCCTCATCTGTCCCGCAAACCGGATCATCTGTAATGAGTTCCTGTGACTCTTGGCAAATAACCAGTTGTTTCTCAACGAGCTTGGCCATGATTGGGCGCCAGTTTGATAGCTGCTTATCAAGTTGTTTAGCATCGAGGGCGTTTTCAGATGTTGCTGATGTGCTCTTCAATAACACCAATAACTGTTTTTGCCGTGTTGCCCGCTGGCCGAGTGTTGATACATCAAGTCGGTTTCCCGCATCAGTTAAACACCATTTCTTGATTAAATCAGGCTGTATTGATTTTCCCTTGCGCAACAAGGTCGGTAATGCACTGAAAAATACTTCACCCGGTGGATGGTGGTAATACCCAGCCACCCATTTTAAAAGTGCCAGGATATCATCGGATAATAAGGACTGATGATCGAGAACATCGGCGGCGAATTTTAGCTTAGCCTGATCAAATTCCGTGCTGTTGGCTTTTTCCACCAGTAAACCCACGGCTTTTCGACTACCAAACGGCACTTCAAGCCGAATACCCAGTTGCATTTGATCAAACTCGTGTTGACTTGCTGGCAGATAATCAAACAAACGGCGCAACGGGGACGGAATGCTGATACGTAACACTGACGGGGTTTCTTGCATGGGGCTTACTTTACCATGCTGTTGCACAGTACTCAGCAACTCAAATACTCAACGGGGGGTTTTTAATAGCTGTGTTTAATAGAAGTACTTAATATATGCATTAAATAGACGTATTTAACAGAAGAACTTTACAACCTGCGAAATTATACTGTTGACAAAAAATTAATTTACTTTACTGCTTATCCACAGTTCCTGTGGATAAGCTTGTGGATGAATTGCCAGAACTGACCCGTAACCAAGATGAATACTCACGCACTGTTAAAATGAATAGATAATATTCATTTTTCAATATTCTTTTAATACAATGGCTTACGTGTTTTTATTAAAACTTAAATCGAGTTTAAACGGTATGTTACGGTTTTATAACTTATGCCATGTCCGTTGTGTATAACTGAGCAGCAACTGGAACATGATTTCCAGTTAGGCTAAATTGAAATTAGCCTAAGATAAGAAAATTTATTCCGTACAAAAAAAGGTGGCCAATGACCACCTTTTTTACAATTGTTCATGCAGCTTATTGCACGACTTATGGCACTATGACATGAACCTTGACTGCTACGCTCAAAGCCCCGCACGACGCCCCTATTGTACATGCAAACGGATCGGCCGAAATAAAAACATTATCATCATACTCCGTGCCTGACACTGCTGCGGCGTCAACCTGATAATGATACGTATCTGCTGCTGGTGGAATACCTACTACCGTTACTATCGTCCCGCGCCCCGCGCCATGGACCACATTATTATTACCTTCAAACGGTGGTATAGACCAGGTAGAACCCGTCGCCACGATGGTTGCAAGCCCAACACCTGGCGCCCCGGTGAGAACCAGATCAAATGGCGACTGGGAACCGGGGAGATCGCAGTTTTCCGCTTCAGTTCTCGCTACTTCTAAATTAAAAAACAAGTTGCCGGTGGTTTCAGTACCCTGCACTTTGGTTCTACCGCGAGCTCTGACATCAATCCATTTGGCATATTGCTTGAGGTAAGTTAACTGATAAGCACCTATACCTTCAGGATCTGTAACCACCAGTGGCGGTACGGTACCACCCGTGGAATTGTGAGGTGTCAACAACCCATCGGCATTGGCATCTTCCGTTTGATTAGGTGGTATAGTGAGAACACTCGACAGATCCAAAATAAGATCTTCGTCCAGATCTTCATTATCAAACGGGGGACCGCTGTAATAGACGACACACTCTTCCGTATTGGGATCAGGATCGTGATCGTACCAGGCCCCGGTACGATAATGAGATGGCCACATACTCAGCGTCACACTGGAACCCGCCACAGCATCACCATTGGAATCAGCGACTTGTGCGGACATATCCAGCCGATATATCGCGGTATTATCGTCATCGAGTTCAAGAAAAGGCGAAATACCAAGTGCCACTGAACCACCGACACCGCCGATGGTAACATCGATACTATCGTTCACAGCCGCATTAGGAATCACGGCAGCTGTAATTGTCACAGCATTCTGACCTGAGGGTAGAACGCCGGATGAAAATTGTGTTTTAACTATGCCAAATAAATCAGTCACGCCAAAACTTTTGGACAAAACCTCACCGCCGCCGGGTGCATTTGCGAGTGTAAACACCACAGGTACATTAAAAATCGGCACGTTTCCTGACGCATCATCAGTACGCACGGTTGCTTCCAGATTGGCTGTAAACGTCGACGAACCATTGCTTAATGGCAGCACGTTAACGTCGCTTTGAATTGAAAGTAAATTTGCGTCTGTTATGGGGGGAGACATTGCAATGGTGATTGAATCAAAGACTGCCGGATTAAGTGCATCAGACACAACCACAGTAGCAAAACCAGAAGCAGGATTACCACCAGGCGTCGTCGCCTGTAATGTCAAAGAGACCACACCACCAACTACTGCCGCAGTATCCGCAGCTAGCGCATTAGACGTCCACCTGCCTATGGAAGTAGCAAACACCACATTCGCGATCCCGGCTGCGGCGACATTTATCGACACTACGCCTGCACCTGACACAATTGCAGTAGGACTCACCGTCGGTGACGTTATACGAAACGGGTTATCTGCTGCGATATCAGATACAAGGAGTGCAACACTGGCGGTTGCCCCTAAACCCGTTGCAGTTAACGTGGCAGTACCTGAACCCGATGCGGTCAATACCACCGCGATTTCACCTCGCGTATTCGTCGCACCAGTGGGTATGGACGGCGTCACAACCGCAGTACCGGTTGTAGTAACTGTAAAAGCGACAGGCGCATTAAAAATACGTTGCCCACCCGAATCCTTGGCCGTGACAGTGAGTGTTTCAGTCACATTCGCGAAGCCAACCGGGATTTGTAATGAGGTGTTGTCAATGGTTGTTTCCAGTGTCGTACCGATGATCTCAACCGGAATTGTAACGGCACCCACGCCGACGATTGTCACCGTCACAGTCGCAACCTGGTTGCTAGGATCACCGGGGTCTGCTGAAAAATCAACCTGAGCTTCACCGCCTACATCAGAAAAAGCAACAGACGAACTTAACTTGCCAAGATCAGCACTGAAATTAACCTGGACACCTTCGACAGCCGCTCTGCTGGTATCCAGAACGGTGGCGGTAATGGTGGTGGTATCCTGGCCATCCGAATTAACTTGTTGTTGAGATAACCTGAGTGATAAAAAATTGGCCGTCACGGTACAACCGGGCAATGTCGAATCCGCTATACAGGCAGCGTCTCCAGCTGTACCACCTCCGCCTGATCCTGCTGTAATCGCGCTTGTAGTGAAACTGTCTCCGCTACATGCAGGGAGTAATATCATCATCGACAAAAGTAATAAAATTTTCCTAAAATCCCGCACTATCGCTACCCCCGTAGATTTTCCAATATTTGTGATTTCACTAATTTTCATTCTTTCCACCAAATTCCGCGTTTATTGTGCAACTAATACAAAAACTCTAAAAAGTGTGGTTCAGTAGAGTGTGTTTTTCAAGTCAGTTCCAGCAAGTATACGCAATTCTACTTGCTACATAACCGGTTCATTTGATTAAAAATCTGCCGTTTATGCGCCGACGCAATGTAAAACTTAGACGTAATAGCCCACGCTAGCCTATTTAGTGCCCTGTACCTGTCTATCGGAAGATGGACGACAAATCTTTAGGAACAACATCACTTAGATTTAACGGCACTGAAAATATCCAAAGGGTTGGTTAAGCGCTCTGTTTTCAAAATTGTTCCCAATATTAGTCCCGAATGATGTTCCCAAGCTTTCGACCCAAATTATGTGACGTGATTCACATTTAGTCGTATCAGACTCTGGTACGCGGATTGCGCATCGGTATAAGCGTTTTGCAGACTAAACGAGCAAAAGTCACTCAAAATAACATTGATGTTATCCACAAATTCTGTGGATAACTTTGTGGATTAAATTAAAAAATGGGCCGTAATACCTCGCGAAAGTACCCCAAGTGTCAAAATGAATACAAAATAGTCAAAACATCTATTTTATGAATTTCAATGAGTTACGTGAACAGCGCCTGTTTTATGACATTTATTAGTGAGATTTTGACGCAATCTAAGACAGACGTTGAATGGCTGTGCATAATGTGTTGTTTTGGTTGACAAGGACGGGTTGAACACCTTAAATCGCAGGCCTTGTTTTTAATATGATTCAGAATATGATTTAGGAAAAAAAGCCTAGCTAATATGAATGCAGCTAAACGCAAAAAAATATTCTCTTTGCTTCGGGAAAATAATCCCCAACCCACCACAGAGCTTGTCTACGCCAATTCGTTTGAATTACTGACCTCAGTAATACTTTCTGCCCAAGCCACTGATACTAGCGTTAACAAGGCTACCAAAGGGCTGTTTAAAGCGGCGAATACACCGGCAAAAATACTGAAACTAGGTGAAAAAGGATTAAAAACATATATTAAAACCATCGGCCTGTACAATAATAAGGCAGCCAATATCATTAAAACCTGTGACAAACTGATTAAGGAACATAATAGTAAAGTACCTCAAGACCGTGCCGCATTGGAGGCCCTTCCCGGGGTAGGCCGAAAAACAGCCAACGTCATTCTCAACACAGCATTCGGTCAACCCACAATTGCTGTCGATACCCATATTTTCCGTATCTCAAACCGCACTGGTCTGGCGCCAGGTAAAAATGTGCTCGAAGTGGAAAAAAAACTCATGAAAGTGGTCCCCGACGAGTTCAAGCAAGACGCCCACCATTGGCTGATTCTGCACGGGCGTTATACCTGTATTGCACGCAAACCCTTATGCGCTTCCTGTATAATTAAAAAACTATGTGAATATAAAGACAAAACATAAATATAAACATAAAGCTAAAATAGTTACCCGAAGATAATCAGGAAAGTTCGCCCATGTTATTTGGAAATAATAGAAACGATATCCGCCAGCATTTTTTCGTAGTTTGGAAAAAACATAATGACAAGCAAACGCTTGACCCTATGGAAAACCTTATTGCTAATGTGATCAGGCTGCATCCTGAATATCACTCGTTACTCGAAGACTCGAATACGCGCGACAAAGACTTCACCCCGGAGATGGAACAAACTAACCCATTTTTACACATGGGCATGCATATCGCTTTGCATGAGCAACTCTCGACCGACCGGCCAACGGGTATTAAAGACGTGTATGAAAAACTGCAAAGCAAAACCGAGGATATACACGAAACCGAGCATCGTATGATGGAATGCCTTGGCGAGGCGATGTGGCTGGCACAACGTAATAACACCCTGCCCGATGATGTTAGTTATCTGGAATGTTTGAAAAAGTGGGTAGGCAACATATAGCTTTATTATTCACCGCAAAGGACGCAAAGTTTTTTTAAATATTAAAATCTTTCTTTGCGTCTTTGCGGTGAATTATTTACCTTCTCTTCTCGCCGCGGACAGTCGCAAGCGCAACGCATTGAGCTTGATAAACCCTTCTGCGTCCTGCTGATTATAGTGGCCCTGGTCATCTTCAAACGTGGCTATCCGCTCATCAAACAAGCTGTCATGATCCGATTTGCGACCCGCAACGCTCACATTGCCTTTGTATAACTTGAGGCGTACTACACCGTTCACGTTAGCTTGTGATTCATCGATCATGACTTGCAACATGGATCGTTCCGGTGACCACCAGTAGCCATTGTAAATCAGTGCAGCATAACGCGGCATGAGGTCGTCTTTTAAATGCGCGGCTTCACGGTCCAGCGTCAGTGATTCCATTGCCCGGTGTGCTTTGAGCATAATCGTACCGGCCGGTGTTTCATAACAGCCACGTGATTTCATACCAACGTATCTGTTTTCAACGATATCACTTCGCCCTATGCCGTTTTCACCACCGAGTTGATTTAATTTTTCCATCACAGTCGCAGGAGAAACAGATTCACCATCAATTGCCACGATATCACCTTTAACATACGTCAGCTCTATATAAACTGGCTTGTCCGGCGCTTGCTCGGGCGAAACGGTCCAGCGCCACATTTCGCTATTGGGTTCACACCACGGGTCTTCCAACTCGCCGCCTTCATAGGAAATATGTAATAGATTTGCATCCATAGAATAAGGCGATTTTTTACCTTTCTTTTGCTCAATAGGGATATTGTGTTTTTCTGCATAACCGAGCAATTTTTCTCGTGAATTTAAATCCCATTCCCGCCACGGTGCGATCACTTGAATCCCGGGGCTCAACGCATAAGCACCTAATTCAAATCGCACCTGATCATTGCCTTTGCCTGTAGCACCATGGGAGATGGCATCGGCCCCGGTCTCAGCCGCTATTTCGACCAAGCGTTTGGCTATTAAGGGACGCGCAATCGATGTACCTAACAGGTACTCGCCTTCATAGAGAGCGTTTGCTCTAAACATGGGAAAAACATAATCGCGCGCAAATTCTTCGCGTAGATTTTCAATAAAAATATTCTTGATGCCAAGCGATTGTGCTTTCGCGCGTGCTGGTTCAACTTCTTCACCCTGACCGATATCTGCAGTAAAAGTCACAACTTCACACTGATATTGATCTACCAGCCATTTTAAAATGACAGACGTATCCAGCCCCCCGGAGTAAGCCAGCACTACTTTTTTAACTTCTTTAAATTCAGCCATAATCAATTACACACATTATTAACTATACAAAAACAACGACACAAAAATAAATTAACAAAAAAGAAATCCAAAATAGAACAATAGTTATAAAAAAGTCTATGAGAGATAATCGGCTAATGCGCCTGTTGTCTGCCGCAATCGCATACTCATCAAGCTTGCAATTTTTAATACTACCTTAATCGCCAGGCCTGGGGCATCTTCGATTAATCGTTCCAAATTGTGTTTGGTCATCATAACGAGAACCACTTTTTCAGCAGCCACGCCTGTCGCTGAATGCGCCTGCTCATCAATAATGGACATTTCACCCATAGTTTTGCCCGGTCTAATCGTCGATACTTTTTTCATGTCACTGGTATCAGAGCGTTTAAAAATATCCACTTTCCCTTCGATAAGGACGCACATATACGATCCTTTTTCACCTTCGCGGAATATAGTGTCGCCCTGGGCAACCTGATAGGCCCGCGTGTAACGGGCAAACACTTCGACATCCTGACGCGAAAAATCTCTAAACATCTGTGCGCCTTCTATCATTGCACAAAGTTCATTATGAAATCCGCTGCCGTCTCCAAGTAATTCAAGGGAATCTATTGAATCGATATAATCAGTCATGGCCAACCACCGTCGTTATAGAGGTACCGCAAAAAGTCTTGTTGGAGTGAGCGCAGCGAAGTCCAACCTACGAAAAGCCGCGTTTTGCCACGCCCGCATCCGCAGAGCCGTACCTCCTGTCATATCTGTTGTATTATTCATGCAATAGTGGATTTATGCACTCACTTTCTTTTCAGTGCGACGTAAACGAGATAATAAGCGACGCGCCATCTCGCCGAACATTTCAGTCTGGGTTGGATGTGGGTGAATGGCTTGCGCGACCTGCTCTAATGTCAACTCACCTGCCACCATCATCACGCCTTCACCAATCAGGGTATCTGCATGATCAGCCAAATAGTGTACTCCAATGATTTTATGTGACTTTTTGTCGGCAACGATTTTTATCAAGCCATGCGTTTCATTGTTAATCATGGCTTTGGCATCGATGCTCATTGGCATTTTAACCTCGACCGCATCTATGCCTTTCGCCTTGGCTTGATCAACGGACAAGCCAACAAAAGCAGCCTGTGGGCGGGTAAAAATGACGCCGGAATCTTTTGCCTGGTCGTATTTCATGGTTTCACCCAGCATCGCTGACGCGGCGACGCGGCCTTGCTGTCCCGCAGTGTGTGCCAGCATTAAACCACCAATTACGTCACCGACTGCATAAATATGAGGAATATTTGTTTTACACTGTGCATCCACCTTAACCACTGACTTTTCAGTATCAATGCCTGCTTTATCCAGTTTTAGCGGCTCAAGCACAGGCCGTTTACCCGTTGCCAGTAAAATATAATCACAGTCAAATACCTGTTCTTCTCCGGTACTGTCTGCGTATGACATCTTCATGGCGCCCGGTTTTCCAGACAGACTGTTTATTTTTACAGATGTTTTTATTGTTAATCGGGGTTCGTCGTTTAAAACTGAAATCAGTTGTGTTGCGATTTCTTTTTCCACTTCGGCCAATATACGGTCTTGTACTTCCAGAAGTGTTACCTCTGAACCAAAATCCTGAAATATCTGAGCCATTTCCAGCCCGATAGCGCCACCACCAATCACGCCAATTTTGCCGGGTACCTTATCAAGCGTCCAAATGGTATCCGAGGTAAGCACGCCCCCATTTTTCAATCCTTCTTCCGCACCGGCGATCGGTGGCACAAAAGGTGGCGCGCCTGTCGCTATCACCGCACAACCGAAGGTCAGATGTTCGCCTATTTCTGCACCACCCTCTGATTGAGAGGCGTAAATTGCGCGGGTATGCGGGTCGTTAGAATTTCCGGACGTATCAATAAATAGGCGGTGATCTGTTGCAAATGATGCAAAACCTTGTATCACCTTAATTTTCACGCCTTTGTCGGTTTTGAGCGCCATCTCACCACGTGTTTCCAGTACATGGCGGCGAGTGGCTTCCAGTTTGTCCCACGCTAGACTTGCTGACGTGGTGCCTTGTACACCCAGGTGACTATCAGATGCACGATCTCTGATTCGATCTGCCGCGGCACGCCATGCTTTGGAAGGAATGCATCCACGCCATAAACATTCACCGCCAGGAAACGGACTGTCATTCACCATAGCAACCTTTAGTCCGTGCGCAGTTAAGTCACGTGCACAATCTTCACCACCTGGGCCACCGCCAATAATCGCCACATCATAGTCCCAGTCACCTTCCGGTATAGCGGGGCCAATGGGGCCTATCCAAGATTCAGGGTTTTCTATCGTCTGTTTCAATGTATTTAAAAACATCGCCACTTCTGCGCCATTTACAACTCGGTGATCCGATGTCACCGTCAATGGCATGCCATCAACACCCGCGGCTGATATAGCTAATATCGCCGCTGTCCCAGGTGTAGGTATAGCATCAAAATAGCTGACACCCAACATACCCATGTTAGAAACAGTAAACGTCGGGTTAGCGTATTCATCTGGCCGCAAACGTCTTTTTCTGCCTCGGCTAACCAAATCAGTCCAACTTTCTGATAATTCTGCCAAACTACGAGATTCACAATGACGCAATACAGGCACAACCAGACCACCACCATCAGCTGCCACTGCTATACCAATATCAATATTGTCCCGTTCAACAAGTTTATCCACTGGTTGATAGGCCCAATTCATCGTTGGATGCTTCTTAATCGCCAGAGCACAGGCTTTGGCAATCGTTACTGTGAGCGAAACACCTTTTTTCTTCGATGCTTTTGCCAATGCATCCGGTTTAGCTTCGAGCATTACCTGAAAAGTCGGCATGGTCAGTGAAGCCGTCATTGAATGACTCACAGCCCGCTCCATTGCAGTCATAGCTCGACCATGACCTGGAACCTGAATTTCGGGCATTGAATGTGCGGGTACCTGGCGTGCCACCTCGGACGGTCGTTCAATTGGCTGAGCACGGCGCACATCTTTGCTTGTTATTACACCACCCACACCCGAGCCTTTTAGTGTATTCAGATTGACATGCATCACAGCGGCGAGCCTGCGCGCATACGGTGAAGCCGTTTTATTTTCAGGTCGCGGTGCAGGATGAATACCATTGAATTGCAGTTCCGGTGCTTTATGCCCGGGTGTCGGATGCGCTGCTGCTAATTGGTGTCGCAGTTCCTGATGTGATGGACTGGTAACATCATTTTGTACAATATGTTGACTTATTTCATTAGTAGAGCTGACAACCTTATCGGCACTTTCAACCAGGTAAGCCATTATATCGCCAACCGGAATGGTGCTGTCTGGCGGCACGATAGGCCCGGATAGAAAACCTTCGCGAAAAACTTCCACATCCATAATCGCCTTGTCTGTTTCCACCTGTGCAACGACATCACCGCGCTCGATACGTTCACCAATCTCTTTGGACCAACTTACAACAACCCCTTCGGACATGGTGTCGGATAGTTGTGGCATTTTAATCAGATGTAAAATGCCTTCAGGTTTATTTTGTTCAGGTGTTTGCGGCGCGGATATTGTCTGTTGCTCAGACGTAGCTCTAATCGACTTAGCTCCAATCGAATTAGCGCTAATCGATTCCACGACAGCATCAGCTGGTTGTATCTTTTCAGTCGTTTGCACTAAAAACGCAATTGCATCGCCAACGGCAACCACCGCATCTTCAGGCGCAAGCGGACCAGAAAGATAACCTTCACGAAAGACTTCCACATCCATAATGGCTTTATCTGTTTCAACGGTAGCAACGATATCGCCACGCTGAATCTTGTCACCTATATTTTTTTCCCAACTGACAACAACGCCTTCGGTCATGGTGTCTGATAGTTGTGGCATTTTTATGATATACGACTCGGGCATCAGTTAATTCCGTTGTTTAATTCCATTATTTAATTCTATTGCTTATTTCTGTAATAATGTTTTGTTGCTTGTTTGTGAAAGATATTGTGCATGAAGGAAACCTGCCTTTATATACTACGGGCCTACGGGCCTACGGGCCGCAGGCCGGGCCTACGATTTACCTAATAACTTAACAACCGCATCCACCACATTATCTTTATTAGGTATCGCGGCCAATTCCAGTTTGTGGTTATAAGGCTGAGGCACATTTGCCGAAGACACTCTGACTGGTGCGGCATCCAGATCAAAAAAGCACTCTTCATTAATAATTGCCATCACCTCGGACCCTACACCCACGGGCGCTTCCGCTTCTTCAACGATGACTGCATGATGTGTTTTGCTAACTGATTCTGCAATACCCACCCGGTCGAGTGGGCTAAGTGAAAATAAGTCCACTATCTCTGCATCAATACCGTGGTTTTTTGCAAGTATGTCAGCTGCCTGCAGACACCAGTGAACAGAAATATTATAACCAAATAAAGTGATATCCTTGCCTTGTCTGACAACCTCAGAACCTTCCAATGGATGAAAAAATTCAGTATCGGGCACTTCGCCTTTCATGTTGTACATTAATTCGTGTTCATTGATAAACACGGGATCATTACAACGAACTGCCGATTTAAGTAACCCATAGGCCTGTTTAGGTGAAGAGGGCGTAACAACGCGAAGACCCGCAATACCCATAAACACTTTTTCCATACGTGCAGAATGTTGTGCACCTAATTGATGAGCAGTGCCACCCGGTGAGCGGATCACCACCGGTGAAGTCAACTGCCCACCTGACATATAACGTACTTTTGCTGCCGAGTTAAATATCTGATCCATCGCCAACCAGGCAAAGTTCACCGACATAATTTCAATAATCGCCCGCACACCAACAAACGAAGCACCAATCCCAATGCCAGTGTAACCATTCTCTGATATAGGCGTATCAATTACACGCTCTGCCCCATATTTATCATAAAGCCCCTGTGTTGCTTTATAAGTACCACCGGCAACACCAATGTCTTCACCCATGCAAATGACTAGTGGGTCATTTGCCATTTCTTCGTCATGGGCACGGCGAATCGCTTCCCAATACATCATATTTGCCATTTACTGTTGCTCTCCGCGCACATTCTCTGCGCATACGTAGGGATCATTTTCTGCCAACACATATTTTTCCAATTCTTCTACCTTCGGCTCGGGTGACTCTTCTGCAAATTTGATAACATCATTTTCAATTTCATCAATGATTTTTTTATCTAATTTTTTATGTTCCGCTTCAGTGTACTCACCGGCTTTAATCAGGCGGTTCTTAAGAATCAAAATGGGATCCCGTTTGCTCCAATCAGCTTCTTCGTCTTTTGAGCGATATGCGTTGGAATCAGACATCGAATGACCACGATAACGATATGTCATTAATTCAAGAAAGTAAGGCCCCTTGCCCGACCTGACATGTTTTACTGCTTTTTGCGCTGCTTTATAAACAATTTCAATATCCTGCCCATCGACCTGATCCGCAGGAATATCGTAACCACAAACACGTTTGTATTGTTCAGTCACGGCAGTAGAACGATCGATTCGTGTACCAATACCGTACAAATTGTTTTCGCATACATACAGAACGGGTAACTTCCACAACGCAGAAATATTCAATGATTCATGAAAAGTACCCTGATTATTTGCCGCATCACCCAAAAAGCAAATAGCGATTTGATCGCCGCCTTTCATTTTGATGCCTTTCGCCAATCCTGCGGCCAACGGGAAAGGTCCTCCGACTAAGGCATAACCACCATAAAAATGATGCTTAACATCAAAAATATGCATCGACCCACCACGGCCTTTGCTGCTACCTGTTTCTTTACCAAATAATTCAGCCATCACTTCTTTGGGATCCGCACCACATTTTATCGCGTGTACGTGATCACGATATCCGGTAATAACATGATCTTCACCCGGCCTTGCCGCTTCAAGCACACCATGCGCGCACGCTTCCTGACCAGGATACAAGTGTAAAAAACCACCTATTTTTCTATCGACATAAGCTTCATAGCAGCGTTCTTCAAAGCGACGTGCATAAAGCATTTCTTTTAATAGCCGTTTTTTGTCTGCGGCGTTCATAAAACTCCTAAATACGCAATTCTCGAAACAAAATGATCAGTATACGAACAGCACGAGAAGGTTGATTCGCCTCATGTAGGGCGAAAACGCGTTATGATCCAGTTTTTGTCCTTATAGGTCAAGCAAAGCGCCCCATTTGTCCGCCTGTCAGCAAATAAAACAATGGCTTTTTGTGGTTTTCTTTTCGCTTTGGTGGCTTGACAGTGATACATTTCAATTAATAAATCATTTTTCGATTTCAGTCGTACGGATGGTGTCGTTCAAATACGGGATAAGCAGAAACACAAGATATTGTACATTCCTTATAATGTCATATTTTGCTTCAAAAATAGTACTATGCGATTCATTTTACTAAAGTTTTTCCCGGAAACACCGAGTTAGTTAAGAATATCACTATACGAATTCATGCCTATTCATCAACCAGTGGTGAGATGGTGTACATTATGTGCCTACGAAAATAAATTGTAACAAAACACCACATAAAGTAGTGCGGCGTAAAAACAAGCATGCGCAGAACAAGAGTTCAATCAAAAACCCTTATCACAGCTAGTTTCACGATCATTCTTTCCGTGTTACTTATACTTATGGTGGTATGGATTAAGTCGGTCTCTAAAAACGAGAAAATCCTGAATAAACTTCATGCAGAACAAGAGAAGGTTAAACTCATCTCAATAATGCGCGAATCTGCAGAAAAACGTGCGCTTAAACTTTATCAAATGACGATAATAAAAGACCCGTTTGAACGAGATGCAATTCATTTGCAAATACAAGCGCTTGGTTCTGACTTTATTAAAGCCCGTGACACGCTGTTTGCCAATGGTATCGAGGAAGACGAACTAACGATCTGGAACAGAGCCAGAAAACATTTAAACAAGGGTGGACAACTGCAACCAAAAATTGCTGAATTAATTTTTGATGACAACACAGTTAAAGCACAACAATTGCTTACCGAAGAAATGGTGCCTACCCAGGCTCTTTTTATGGCGGAGTTGGATAATCTACTGACGGAATCAAACAAAGAAGTATTATCCAAAATGACGACCGTTAAAAACGACAATCAAACCACTTATCTGCTAATCTTTTTTCTGGGCGCAACCGCGCTGCTTTTAGGCATTCTCTCCACTGTCATTTTGCGCCGCACTAACAAAACTGAAGAAGCCATGATGGAACAAGGAGATCGCATTCGCTCCTTATATGCAATATCTGCTAGGACTGATTTAACCGCGGATGAACAAATTACTGAAACACTGAGACTGGGCTGTCGATTACTCGATATGGAAATCGGAAAAGTAGGTCAACTCAACTCGGCGGACAATACATCTACATTCCTTAATACTGTCGCACCGCCAGAGTTACCAATCAAACGTGGCAAGATACTACCACTGGATAAAACCTATTGTAATATCACATTTAGTTCACCGGGGCCTATAGCGCTTCACCACGTCGGTAGCTCAGAATATAAAAACGACCCATCCTATAAATTTCTTGGAATGGAAGCCTATATCGGTACTACGCTGTATGTACGTGGCAAAAAATTTGGCACTGTTCATTTCGTCAATCGTGCGCCTCGCAGTAAACCATTTTCCGAAACTGACAAAGATTTACTCAACCTGATCGCCAGCTGGATATCTGTGACATTCGAACGTCAGATTGCGCAACAACAAATGCAAGACTCAAAGGATACTGCTGAAGCTGCAAATCAATCAAAGAGCGCGTTTCTAGCCAATATGAGCCATGAAATTAGAACGCCGCTCACGGCTATTATTGGTTACTCTGAAATGCTACGTGATACCGATCAGACCGAAGAAGAACGCACACATGAAATCGATTCCATTATTCGCAGCGGAACGCATCTACAGCAAATCATCAACGACATTCTCGATCTTTCAAAAATAGAAGCAGGCCAGCTCGTTATTGAACTTTTACCAACATCACCATTTCAAATGATTAACGAACTGGACGCCATCCTAGGTAGACGCGCGCGAGACAAGGGTCTGAAGTTTAATATTGATTATACTTACCCGCTGCCTAAATCAGTTACAACAGATCCAACACGATTTAAACAAATTCTCTTTAACATTCTTGGTAACGCAATCAAATTTACACAAAAAGGCCAGATTGATATTAATGTCAGCTACTCACAGCCCATGCAAAAATTAAGTGTTATTGTATCTGACACTGGCATTGGCATGTCACCGGAAGAAATGGGGCGCTTGTTTAAACCGTTTTCACAGGCAGATTCCTCAACCACGCGCGATTTTGGCGGTACTGGGTTAGGGTTATGCATCTCACAACAACTGGCCAATAAACTAGGTGGAAATATTACTTATACAAGCACCAAAGGAAAAGGAAGCGAGTTTGAAATCACCATTGACGTTGGATTTGCCAACAGCATACATCTGATTAACGAGATAACTAATGCTGATATTAGTAACGAAGATCTGAATAATCACGCACAACAAATATCTCTCATTGGTTGTCGTATTTTGCTTGCCGAAGACAACTTTGATACGCAACAACTCGTCTCTATATATGTTCATAAGACAGGTGCATTAGTTTCCCTGGCTGACAATGGAAAAACCGCTGTGGAACTGGCCTCATCTGATAACTTCGACCTTATTTTAATGGACATTCAGATGCCCATTATGGACGGTCTGGAAGCCATTGCGCGTTTACGTAAAGCAGGAATCAAAATACCGATTATTGTTTTAACCGCCAACGCAATGAAAGAAGACAAAGACAAATGTATTTCAATCGGCGCCACAGATTACCTGGCAAAACCAATCGATTTGAAACAGTTTTATTTGCTATTAAAAAAATATCTTAATTCAAATGAAAATTCAAGCCAGGAAAATGTCGAGCAAATCATTACAACAATTTCCGATGATCCAGAATACCAGAAGCTGTCCAAGCAATTTATAGATAACTTCCCAGAACTAATAAATCAAATAACACAAGCGATGGAAAATAGCGACTGGGAAAATATGTCATGGTTAGTCCAAAGCTTAAAAACATCCAGTGGGGAATTTGGATTTACGGACATATCCACTTTGGCCGAAGTGGTTTATACAAAAGTAGTCAATGAGCAGTACAACGAGTTAATGGCACACATTTTATCTCTTAATACCTTATACGAGCAGATTGTTGCTACACGATTATCAAAAAAAATATCCTGATTTCTGCCGCTTACTTACTGGAACTTTTCGTTAGAGATATTCATTAGAGCTGTTTATTAGAACTATTCATTAGAGCGATTTACTAGAACTATTCATTAGAGAAGTAAATATCACCATAATACGCCTTGGCGCTTAACCCGGTATTGTCAGTATCTGTCATAACGGCAACGACATCTATCTCTGATATATCAACATCGAAAAAACGTTTAAAGTCTTCCAGGATATTTCGCTTATAGGTTTTCCATTTTCCTGCGGCGGGTTGCCCGGATTCGACAGCAATCATACGCGCATTGGATGTATACGCATTTGGCCATGCATCACCAACTGGTTGATTACTTGACCATACGTAATTAAGTGCTTTGGTATTCCATATAAAAAAACCACCTGACGACACCACATAAATTCTGACTGCATAGTCATCACCTTTTTTTGTTTTTTCATTCACTCCCGATAAAACATTGTCTACTTTCCAGGACCAATTTATATAGGGTGTTTTTTTGAGATCAACACTGACTTCTTTAAACAAACCTGAAGCTGTCCCATTGCTTTGAGCTGCGAGTACGTTTTCACCGTCTACCAAAACAATTTTATATTGAGTTTTTCCTTTGAATTCTTTCTCTTCCCATCCATCCAGACTCTGTTTTGAAAATTCACCAATAAACTCTTTATTAGACATGTTATTAAACACATTATTAGACACGTTATTAGACTCGCTATCAGGCAAGGCTGATGAAAAACCCACCACCGGGAAAAATAACAGCATCGACATGATGAGTTTATGGCGAATAACGTGCAAGTAGGGTCTGAGCGGGTGTGGTTTTAATAGCCTTAACATAAGTCACCAAGAGTCGATTGTAAAATTGATAATGCAACGACAGCAGCTGTTTCGGTCCGCAGTACACGTGGCCCTAAATGTGCCAGCTTAAACCCCGCCTGTATTGCCAGGTCGCGTTCTTCTGCGCTAATACCCCCTTCCGAGCCAATTAATAACACTATCGTCAATTTTTTACTGGACACTGTTAGATCAGATAATGACGTCGCCAAAGAAGAAATACTCTGTTGCGCTTCATGATGCAGCAGTATCTTGACTATGTTATCTGAATTATTGTCTGAATTGTCATTCAGCGACACACCAATCAGCGTCGGCATCGGCATAGCGATCCAATTTCTAAAATTGTCGACCTGCGCTACTTGTGGGACAATATTACGCCCACATTGTTCACAAGCACTACTGACGATTTTTTGCCAATGATTTAATCGCTTGATGCTTCTATCACCTTTCAGATTGACAACCGTACGTTGCGTATTGATAGGAATAATTTCAGTAACACCCAATTCTGTGGCTTTCTGCATGGTATAATCCATGCGTTCACCACGTGACACACCTTGGGCCAATATTATTTTTAATCCGGATTCTACATCCCTATCATTAAACGCCTCCACATCAAGTATGACAGATTGCTTGGCAATAGAGCGTATGACAGCCCGGTATTCGCCTCCTCCGCCATTAAATAGAATGACAGGCGAGCCCACTTTCAGTCGTAACACCTGAGCCATATGCCGTGCAACAGATCCATCGATGCTTATCTTTTCTTTGTTAGTTGCCGAGGCCATGCCCGAACCAAGAGCCGAACTAGGCGCTGATTGAGGCGTATAAAAACGGGGTAATCGCATATATGTTAATCGCCGTGTCGTAAAATCTGTCAATAAATTGTTTTGATCTCATAGAACGCGCATTAATAACCGAACAACGTGTTAGAATATGGCCCAAGATGGCTATGCATTTAAATATCACACAACCCGATGACCTTCATCTCCATGTGCGCGAAGATGCCATGATGAGTCTCGCTATATCTCACACCGCACGCGTATTTGCTCGCGCTATTATCATGCCAAATCTCGCTACACCAATTATTTCTACAGAGGCCGCGCTCGCGTATCGAGCTAATATTCTATTAGCAATACCAAAAGACAGCAATTTTATTCCATTAATGACCATTTACCTAACGGACAATACCCCACCATCTGAAGTCGAGAAAATCAAATCCAACCAACACATCCACGCGATTAAGTACTATCCAGCAGGCGCGACAACAAATTCAGACTCGGGTGTTACCAATTTAAGTAAAACTTACAAAATACTCGAGCAGATGGAAAAACATGACGTCCCCTTACTTGTACACGGCGAAGTGACAGATTCGGATATTGACATATTTGACAGAGAAAAAATATTTATAGAACGCCACTTGAACGTACTGATCAATGACTTTCCTTCACTACGAATTGTTTTTGAACATATCACAACAAAAGAAGCGGTCGATTTCGTTAATGAGTCCAGCAAAAATATTGGTGCCACGATTACAGCCCATCATTTATTATTAAATAGAAGCCATATGTTAGTGGGTGGCATTAAACCACACTTATATTGCTTACCTGTCTTAAAACGTGAAACCCATCGAACAGCATTATTAGAGGCCGCAACAAGCGCAAATCCGAAATTTTTTCTAGGAACCGATAGTGCGCCACATACCATAAAGAAAAAGGAATCTGCCTGTGGCTGTGCTGGTATATATACCGCACACGCGGCTCTTGAGCTGTATGCGGAAATCTTTGAACAAGAAAATGCACTAGATAAACTAGAGGGCTTTGCCAGCCAGTTTGGCGCTGATTTTTATAACCTGCCACACAATAGCAGAAAAATTACACTGGAAAAATCACCGCAAACAATACCTGCCACCTTCCCCGTCGAAAATGACGCCATTTATCCTTTCCGTGCAGGTGAGTCAGTAGCCTGGCGGGTATCGCAGTAAGCAGCTGAACGCACTGCAAACGACTACACGGATATTTAATACACAACACTGACTTTGTGACCCTTGTTTTGCAATAGGTTCAGTATGCCGTTTTCCCCCGGCAAATGCAGCGCGCCAACTGCAATAAACGCATTGCCTGTTTTTAATTGATTTGCCATTCGATTTACCATTCGTATATTTCTATCTACCACCAAGCGCTTCATTAGCTTATTGGTAATTTGTGCATTTCCATCTTTAATATATTTTTCATTCAATGCCACCAGAGCACCAAGATTTCGAGCAAGATAGATCCTGGTCATCTCTTCAATTATATCAGGAAGCTTGCCGTAATTTTTGATCGTATCTTCCAACAAAATTATCTGTTCACTAATCGGGACATCATTAAAAATAGCGAGTTGCTCTTTCGCGGTTTCCAGACCATAAATCGATTTGCCGTCACTTATCGCCCTATCATAAAGCACTTTATCCAAAAACTGTCCGGTTTGATTTTTTGGTGTACTTAAAGTGACAAAAATCGCCCATGGTTTGAGACGATTCACCATCGACTCAGGCATACCATAGTCAGCCATTAATGATGAAGATTTTGCAAATAATTTTTTGCCTAATATTGTCTTTAAGTTACTGCTATCCTTAAGCATCATCATAGATAACGTTTCCAAAGCAACTTGTGAATCCAACTTCACTTCTAACGTAAAGCTGCTAGTTGATTCAAACACTTTTGTAACAGGGTCCGGCAATGACAGAACCCTGCTGTCTTCAGTATGCATTGTGCCTAAAATAAAACTGGGTTTAGAATTTTTGTTCTCCACCTTCCACAACAGGCCTTTGGCAAAAGTCTCTGATGCAAACGTAATACCCGGCAATAACAATAAAACTGCGAGTATCGCCAATTTTGCGTAAATATTATTAGTATTATTCAAATCTGTCTCTCCTGCCTTGCGCGACAATTTACGAATACCCTTCGCATATTACACAAAATTGCTTTATCCTGCTTCGATGCCCGCGACTGAAACATATAGATCTATCACAACTCGATTTAGGGGATTTCTCCCTGTTGTAGTCGATATTGAAACCGGCGGATTTAACCCGGAAAAAGATGCGCTTCTGGAAATAGGTGCTGTGTTGATAAGAATGGACAGCAATGGGTTATTGAACCCAGCGGATACGCATTGCAGTCATGTCCAGCCCTTTCATGGCGCAAACCTTGACCCAAAGGCGCTTGCGTTCAATAAAATTGTACCTGACCATCCTTTTCGACACGCTATCTCGGAAGTAGATGCCTTAAAACAACTGTTCACTTTTGTACAAGACGAAGTAAGCAAGCAACGCTGCTCCCGGGCAATTTTAATAGGACATAATCCCGCTTTTGATCTTAGTTTTCTAAAAGCAGCGATTGAACGCTGTAAATTTAAAAAACACCCGTTTCACTCATTCAGCACGTTTGACACTGCAACACTTGCCGGATTGGCATATGAGGAAACAGTATTATCAAAGGCAGTGATAAAAAGCGGCGATGTATGGGACAATAATAAAGCACATTCGGCCATCTACGATGCCGAGCAAACTGCAAAGCTTTTTTGTAAAATCGTAAATTTATGGCAACAAAATCAAACTAAAAACGAATAACCGTCACTTATTATAATTATAAGTAAGTATATAATTATAATAAGTGACGGTTAGATAGCATCTATGCAAAAAGCTCGCACGGCTTAAGCTGCCGCCGCCTGTACCATCTTTTTTAATTCACCGCTTTGAAACAACTCCTGGGTAATATCACAACCGCCCACTAATTCACCATTGATATACACCTGCGGAAATGTTGGCCAATCTGCAAAGCGTGGCAGATTCTGAAAAATTTCGGGATCAGCAATGACATTTACATAAGCAAATTCAACACCACAGGATTGTAATGCTTGCGCTGTTCGACTGGAAAATCCACATTGAGGCAACTGCGGGGTACCTTTCATATAGACAATGACAGGATTTTCTTCAACTTGTTGTTTGATTCTTTCCAATACATCCATTAAAACTACCTCGTTTAGCAAATATTCAATTAAAGGGAACGTGCTATTAACAAGCAAACACGTCAACCCATAACCTAGAGTCTAATCGTTAAACTTCAAGATTAAAATATAACTTTAGTTGTGGTTTATTGGCAAGATCTATTCCTTATAAAAAACAGGGTAAAATTAAAGAATCT
>JAADIM010000003.1 GCA_013151345.1 Gammaproteobacteria bacterium | reverse complement strand
GAAGAAAACTCATTTATCGGAGTGCCGAGTGGAAGAGACAAAAGAAAAAACGGTTAAATTATTGACAATTAAAGAATCGTCAAATGATGCTGAAGCTATTTCCAGCATGATGCGAAATGCTGGGCATGCCATCAGATCGACAAATATTGAAGATGAAGAGGATTTACTAGAAGCATTGGAGCAACAACCATGGGATTTAATGCTCTGCTCACTCGCAATTCCCGAATTTACCGCGCAGCAAGCCATAGATATTATCAAACAAACCGGCAAAGACCTGCCTATCGTCGTATTAACTGACTCAGATGATGCCGAAACTAAGCTGAATTTATTAAAGGCAGGTGCACAAGATGTAGTGAATGAAGCGCATAAAGAACTGCTATTACACTCAATTAACCGTGAACTCACTGATCTCGATGAACGGCGTTCACATAGACAGACAAAAATAGAATATAAAGAAAGTGAAAAAAGAAATCGTGCACTGATGGACAGTTCTCGTGATGCGATTGCTTATCTCCATGAAGGGATGCATATATATTCTAATTCTGCTTATCTTGAAACATTTGGCTTTACTGGTGCGGAAGATATCGAGGCGGTTCCTATAATGGATTTGATCGGTACCGATGAACAACAAAACTTCAAGACCATATTGCAGAAATTAGGTAAGGGTGAAAATCCGGATTCTGGATTTGAATTCACGGCAGTACCTGAAGTAGGCCAACAATTCAAAGCCATTATGGAATTCACACCAGCAAGTATTGATGGCGAGCACTGCACTCAAATTATCATTCGTACAACGAATGATAATAGCGAACTACAAAAAGAACTCGATGCGCTTCGTAAACAGGATTTACTGACCGGTTTATATAATCGGCAACACTTCATGGAACAATTGGATGCTGCAGTCAATGCAGTTGCAAACAAAGGTATAAGATGCTCGTTGGTCTATATTGAAATCGATGATTTCAAGACAATTACAGAAAACGTGGGATTTGCTGGTAGCGATTTTATACTTACCGACTTCGCAAATATTCTTCGTGGTAAAGTAGGCAAATCCAATCTCGCCGCACATTTCTCAGGAAATATATTTACCTGTTTAATTCCAAATATGAGTGCCGAAGACGTAACAAAAATAGCTGAGTCCATACGTCAAGAAACTGAAAATCATATCTTTGATGTTGATGGCCAGTCTATCACATGCACATCCAGTATTGGACTCACTCTGATATCGGAAACCAACGCCAATGCAAAGAAGGTTCTAGCCCAAGCAGAATTGGCTTGTAAAAAAGTTCGTTCGAATGAAGGAAATGGGATACACACGCATTCCGCCGATGACGAAAAAGCGAACTTTGAACATGATAGAAAATGGACTAATTTAATCAAACGGGCATTAGAGAAAAATGATTTCAAATTAGCTTTCCAACCCATCGTTAGCTTGCACGCTGAACCCGGTGAACGCTATGAAGTTTTGCTGCGCATGGTAGGCGAAGGCGGGAAAGAAATCATGCCCAGTAACTTTTTAGGGGCCGCAGAACACGCAGGCTTGATGTCTGATATTGACCGCTGGGTAACAAAACAAGCCGTTAAAGTACTTGCATCAAAACGCGGCACGGATGTCCAGACCACATTTTTTATCAAACTATCTTATGATTCAATTAAAGACCAAACACTCTTGGTGTGGATCAGTAAGCTATTGAAAGCAGCACGAATTCATGGTGGTAGCCTTTGTTTTGAATTGAGTGAATCCGCAGCTGTGAGCGCACTTAAAGAAACTAAATTATTTGTCAATGGCTTGAAGCAATTGCACTGCGAGTTTGCCATTGACCATGTTGGGTGCGAAGCCAATTCATTTACATATCTGAATCATCTTGACGCAAAATACCTAAAAATTGATGGCTCACACATCACTGATTTGGCAGGGAACGAACAAAGCAAGGAAATTGTTAAAGGTATTACTGACCTCGCAAAATCACAAAAGAAGCAGGTCATCGCCGAACATGTTCAAGACTCCAACGCGCTAGCGCTACTATGGCAGTACGGAGTCAATTTTATTCAGGGGTATTATTTGCAACAACCGGAAAATGAAATGACTTATGATTTTTCTGCAGAAGAGTAATGCGTCCTGCTTAATAAAAATCAACCAACCGTAGGTTAGAGTGGCTAACGCATGAATGTGCTAGCCACTCTAACCTACACGAACAATAAAATTTAGTTCTTATCACTGGGATGCACGCAGCGTCGCTATACGTTCATCCAGTGGTGGATGGGTCATAAACAATCGCTTAATACCCTCACCAATACCACCCGTGATTCCAAAGGCAGCCATTTGGTCAGGTAAATGTGGTTGCCCTACGCTTGCTTTTAACCGTTCCAATGCAGCAATCATTTTTGCCTTATTAGACAACTGCGCACCACCGGCATCAGCTCGAAACTCGCGCTGACGGCTAAACCACATCACGATGGTACTCGCTAGGATACCCAAAATAATTTGAGCGAATATTGACGTTATATAGAATGCTGGGCCATGACCTTGTTGCGTTTTAAAGACAACTCGATCGACAAAGTGCCCAATTATGCGTGAGAAAAATATGACAAACGTATTCACAACACCCTGTATTAATGCCATCGTAATCATATCGCCATTTGCAACATGACTTATCTCGTGTCCTATTACTGCTTCGGCTTCATCCTGAGTCATCGACGCTAACAAGCCTGAACTAACAGCCACCAGTGCTCTATTGCGCGATGGACCTGTCGCAAATGCATTAACATCAGGCGTATCAAAAATAGCGACTTCGGGCATTTTTATACCCGCTTGCTTTGCTTGTCTTTCCACAGTTTGACATAACCATTGCTCGGTGCTATTGGCCGGTTTTTCAATCACTCTGGCCCCGGAAAAGCGTTTGGCCGTCCATTTTGAAATCATCAAAGATAACAGAGAACCACCAAACCCAAGTAACGCAGAGAAAACCAATAGAGCGTTCATGTCCAAATCTACGCCCTGCTCGTCCATCAAGCTATCGAAACCAAGCAGGCTCATGGTAATACTGAGAACCACGAGGATGGCAATATTAGTGGCTAAAAATAAAAAAATTCGTTTCATTAAAAACTCCTGAATATATGGGATTATGCTTTATATACACATTTATCCTGAATACGTATATATGGGCAACAAATCGTGATTCAAGTTCAAACATGCGCATAACTTAACCGACCAATAAAAAGTCAAGCTTTTGATTTAAAAAAAATAGACAAATAATCTCTCCTTATACAGGGCGGAACGATACTCGGGACATTAGGGTACTGTATAACGCTAATTTTGTGATTATGTTATCAGCCCCCGAATCTACTCTATAGCCAAGCCAAACCGCTAAGCCACGCTCATAGGCCGCATTTTTTTGAATGACGGTTGGGGCAACTTCTCTGTATTGAACGTGTTCAACCTAAATAAATCAGTTGGATCGTCGCGAGGAGGTCTAAGGTGGGTGCTGAAGATAGCGTGTTTTTCCATTTTTTAAGGCGATCGCGTAGTCACTCTACGGGGGAGTCTTAAAAAATGGAAAAACGCGTTAGATCCAGTGCATTAGGCGCCCGCAGTAGATCCAACTGATTTATTTAGGTTCAACGCTCGCCAAGATGTTGAAGTTATCCTGCGCCAGTGACGCAGTGATAAAACCAATTGTTAAGACAAAGCTCAAAAAGATAGTTAGGTTTTTCATTGTGCTTACCTCTCTCAGTTACGTTAGTTAGTGTTCACAAACAACGGAACCATCCGTCGTTTCCCATGTATTTGCAAATGTCGCGCCAGGTTCACAACATACTGTATTCAATAAGAATAATTGTTTTTATGGATATGTGGGACTTGCATTTGTCCATAGTTAACGTTAATATTTTGTTCATTGTGAACATTTAAACCTAAATAAAGCAAGGAGATATAATGACCACGATCACCCTTCCCAGCCTGGCTTCCTTAATCGATAAACTGGAGGAAGGTGTGTTGTTCCTTGATCGAAACCGTCGTGTGGTGGCCATCAATCACAGCGCGGCTGATATGCTTGGCCATGACCAAGACCAAATGCTGGGTAAGCTATGTCCCAATCTCTTCCAGGGCACGGAGTGCGCACGTGCCTGTGAGCAGCGGGGTGCATGCTCACTCATGCAGCAGCAGGATGAATCGAAGCAGGTGCAAAACATTGTCTTGAAGCGCCTGGACGGTTCCCTGGTCGCGCTGCGGATGTGGGCTACGGCGCTTCCCGTTAATGAACCCTTGGCGGCCTGTGCCGTAGTGCTTACAGACTGCACTCGTGAAAAGGAGCTGGAGCACGAGGCCAGTGAACGCATGCGCGTAGGGGGGCTGATCGGTCATTGTCCAGCTATGCAGGATCTATTTAAGCAGATCCTGCGTACAGCGGCCAGTGAAGCCTCGGTGTTGATCACTGGGGAAAGTGGTACTGGCAAGGAACTGGTTGCACGTGCTCTACACGAGAACTCCAGTCGCGCCAAGGGGCCGTACATACGTGTGAATTGCGCGGCCCTGGCGGAAACCATCCTAGAATCGGAACTGTTCGGCCACGCACGCGGCGCCTTCACCGGAGCGCACACTGCCCGAGCCGGCCGCTTTGAGGCCGCGGATGGCGGCACCTTTCTGCTGGACGAGATTGGTGAGATCTCTCCGAGAATTCAGGTAAAGTTGTTGCGAGTATTGCAGGAACGCGAGGTGGAACGCCTGGGTGAGAACCAACCACGCCAGGTGGATGTGCGCATCATCGCCGCCACTAATCGCAACCTCGCCGCCATGGTCAAAGCCGGTAAGTTTCGTGAAGACCTCTACTACCGGCTTCGAGTAATCCCTCTGCATGTGCCCCCACTGCGTGAACGTAGCGGGGATATCACTCTGCTGGCCAATCAGTTGCTCGGCAATCTGGTGCAGCGCAAAGGAGGCAGTGACGTGATCATTTCTCAGGAAGCGCTTGATCGGATGCAGGCCTATAACTGGCCTGGAAACGTGAGGGAATTGCTAAATGCATTGGAATACGCTCTGGTACAGAACGATGGTTCCACTATTCATAGTCGCCATCTTTACCCGGAGATCCAATCCAGCCTGGTGCAGGGTGTGGAGACGAGTAAAGTCATATCCGATGCCATGCCACTCACTCGCTATTACCACCTTCCCACGCAAACCCAGGATGAAAAATCCATTATCAAGCAAACCCTGCTTGAGACAGGTGCTAACAAGACCGCCGCAGCCCGGAAACTGGGGATGTCCCGCACAACATTATGGAAGCGGATGAAGGAGTATGGTTTGTAGTTTAAGGCTAACAGGGCCGAGTCAAGCGATGACGTGCAGGGATACTAATACCGCGGGCGCATTGATGCGCAAGAGCGGTAAAATCCAGGGAGGGGGGTGAACATAAACTTTATTGGATTCATCGTTACATTTCTGTATTTACAACAATCCTTTAGGTTAAAATCTATCCAATAACGTCATAATATACAATTCATTAAATCTCAATGAGATATCTACGTTAAAATTTCCATATACTAGTCAAATTATAGGTTAGCGAAAATAAGCCTAACGCTGGCTATATGTCCTAACGGAATTTTGATTTGTAAGCCCGTAATTAACCAAGGAAAATCACTATGACTACAGATAGCACACCCGTTCAAGTCCGAGATCGACAATACGTCCTCTATGCCAACCCTGATATCGAATAGCGGTATGGCACACCGCCTGATTATTCCAAAACGGATATTTGGCATTACGATTGCTAAAGTCAATGAGGACTTAAAGCTCACTTTTGTTGAACATATTTTTGATACCGGACAATTTCTGACTGACTTAGCAGCCGGTAGCAAATGTCCAATACAAGGACACAGCTAACACAAGCTTCCCAGGCCCATGCAATTGAGCCTGGGTCGTTGTGGGTATCATACCCATCGCGAATAGGTATCAACAATTAATCGTCATCCAATAAATTTATGTCTTACTGCTAACAATCTTACGTGACAAATCACAAGTGCGGCTATACAAAAAAGTTGTACAGCCGCCAAAGCTCAGCCAACATACAACTAATTAAAAAATTACACTTGTAGGGTCAGCCGGGTCACTTCCCGCTGCGCGTTCGTCTCCGTCCAGGTAGCCATCTTCGTCACGATCGATTGCCATACGTTGACCTGAGCCGGGTGGCGTACACGTAAACGTGGTTTCTTTATTTTCTTTCGAGGCACGTTTACGCAATGATTTGATACTAATGGGCAATACGTCAGCGCGATTCGATTGGAACATGCGTTTGCCAATGTACAAATAGCCACCTTTGCGATTTTTAGCAATTAAGTCACATTCACCCTGATCAGCACGCGCCATCAGCAGCTTTATCCTGTCACGGCTACCCTTTTTCACGCCTTTAGCCAAGGTGACTTGTTGCCCAACGATGGGCGCTAGATTGCTATCAAAGGCCAATAAGAATTGTTCAACCTGTTGGCGTTTAATGACACCGTCAAGATCGAAGCTAAATCCCGGATTGCCGGGATCGGTAGGACTAATACTGCCGGGCGCACGATTGGCAAACACAGTGGCTGTAAAGAACCGGAACATAGTATCTGTGCTGCCATCGTGCAAGAAACCGAATCCGCGGATTTGATCACCCATGAAACCATCGATTCCAAAAAGTACACCTGGCAAAAAGAAATCATCATCGGGCATACCAAACATACCCACTTTCTGATACATGTTTCTCAAATGAGGGATCTTGAACACCTGTGATTCATTTTCAAATGAATATTGGCCGTCAGTACCAAAAAAACCGGGTTTTGCCACCCCGAATTCCGAATTGCCGGTTGGATCGAGTACATGACAACCATTACAATTAAAAAAGGTATCGGACCGGTCACCGAAATAAAAATCGCGCCCGGCTTGTTGGTCCGGCGTGAGAGAGTTATCCAGGTTACGTATAGGATTGGGCGGATAAGTAATTTGCAATACAAAGTTGGTAAACGCCTGTACTTCCTCGTTTGTTAATGCTTCGTGACGACCATTCAGACCTTCAAAAGCAGCATTAAATTTCTTAAAAGCGGCGTCCTCGTTAAAGGTGCCGCCATCCGGTTGTCCAGTGGGTTCGTCATTACCCCCCGTGCGGTCACCGCGCCAGTGCATGGGACCATGGTTGGCCATACCACGTAAACTTTGCGTTGTCATCGGTCCTTTGAGCGGTAAAAAATGTTTGGAAATATCGGAACCGACTTGGTCAGGTGACACCGTAAATGGACCAGGATTATTAATCAGACTGATATCCGGATCACCCAGATCCCACGCCAGACTATCAAAGTCGCCAAATACATGACAACTGGCGCATGCCGTATCACCATGGCTAGACGTGAAAGAGGCATCATACAAGAAACGTCGACCCTGTGTGACACTCATCGGCTCCGGATTATACATGGCGACTGAATCTATTTGCTGGCGTTTTTGCGTATCGACAATAGCAATGGCGTTATTAAAGCGCGTCAAAACGTATAAGCGCTCACGGGGTTCATCTAATACCAGACCGCTAGGTCCACCACCGGATACGGTGATGTGATTGACGCTGTCAGGTTCAAAGCTATTATCTTCCAAGGCTTGCGTGGCAAACACACCGACCTTACTTGAACCAAATGCGGCGATATACAGCGTTTTACCATTGGCGGAAAATGCCATATCCGTTGGAATCGCCAAACTGCGTTGGTTTTCTTCGTTGGGAATCGCCGCACAACAAGTCGTGTAATCAATATGTTTATTTAAGTGACGCGTTGTCACACTACCTGTCTCGTCTAAAATAGAGATGCG
Organism: Gammaproteobacteria bacterium; assembly: GCA_013151345.1. Classification (GTDB taxonomy): domain Bacteria; phylum Pseudomonadota; class Gammaproteobacteria; order SG8-11; family SG8-11; genus JAADIM01. Next base: position 1,582 of record JAADIM010000003.1, on the reverse strand, counting down.
ACTTTCGTGCAGATGCCCGCGTACCGTATGGCCTGCAAATATACCAGGCCCTTCGAATCGTTGTTCGTTAAGTGCATTGGTGTTAGTGACATACACCTGACCGTTAGCCGGGTTTACCGCCATGTTAAATAAGATTGTACCTACACCTGTGTAAGTTTGACTGTCATCTGTTATCGCCGGTGGATTCGCCACGGCATTGATAACAAAAACATCCTTGTCTGGTAACGAGAACTTAACTTTATCATCCCATTGACGCCCCAATTCGTCTAGCCAATGTGTGCCGTCAAACTTAACGATCAACCCATTCGAGGGCTGTTCATTGCCTTCAAAATTTGTCAATGGCCCCGGTAAACCGCCACCGTTTCTGACCACGGATTCAGGCAGGGTGGTCGTGCGATTTCCGGTGAAAAATCCCGCAGCATAGACTCGCTTGCCGTCGAGTGATTTGGTAAGCGCACGCGGCGTATCGGTAAACAAAGTAATAATATTTAATGGTGTACCCGCTGCCCTTTTGCCGAGATTTTCTGAATCGAAAATCCATATGTCAGCACGACCAATTCCCGGTGTCGTCAACTGTGGATCGAAGGGGATGTTTTGCCCGCGATGCGCGGTGGTTATGAAGGCACGTTCATTCTCATTGCCTGCAAATACGATATCTCGTGGTTCGTCACCCACTAATAACGTGCGCACCACACGCTGAACGTCATCGTGTACATCGACTATGCTGATACTATCGGATAAATGATTGACTACCCAGACTTCGTCGTCATTTGGCGCAGCAACCGCAACGGGCTCAAGGCCAACGGGCACAGAAGCGATGGGCCTTAATCCATGTTGTGTGATACGAAATATCTCCAGGCGATTATCCGGGGTATTGACTGCATAGAGCTGTTTTCCGTTGGGGGAAATCGCCAAAGGCCTTACTTGGCCTGACTCAAACAATGTGAACGAAGATTCAGAGGCTTGCGCACTCACCAACGGTGTGTACGTCAGGAAAACGAGAAACAATAATTGCTTAAGCTTCAACTTGGTAGTGTGTAATTGGCCGCTTAGCCTGCTACTAAGTAAAAAAATATTTACCGAAACCATTATTGACTCCTTGTCTTAATATATTCTGAAAGCAATTATAAACATATAAAACACCAATGAGTGAGCTTAGATCACGTCAAGGCGTATCTTGCGTATACTGAGACTACTGATAACTACGCTAACTGATAACTACGTGTATTGATACGCAAGTATCATACTCGTTAAACGCTAGATACCGTAACACTGAAATGAATTGTTATCTGTAACAAAATGTAACAGCTGAATAAATAATTCAACTGTTAAATTGCACCGAGCTGTTGCGATTATGTGAAATGTTTAGTGTGTTCTGTGACAACTATGGTGAAGGAGAATACTCGTATTTACGTTATAAAATGGACACTCAACAATAAAAGCAATTGTAATATAGACTAAATATAGGCAAAGATTAGAATCGTAGCTTACAGCTGCGCTGATCGTCAACGATTTAACGGTTGGTGATTGAATATCCGCTCCTGCTGTTCGATTCAGGTTGTCGTTTTGGGAGAACCACAAT
>JAADIM010000060.1 GCA_013151345.1 Gammaproteobacteria bacterium | reverse complement strand
TCGATCACCCTATGGCGGACAGATCGAATGTGATAAGCTTATCGGCTATGTGTCCATTAACCTCAATAAAATTAGATATTTGGGTGTTGGTGTTAATTGTTAAATTGTATCTGTGAGCCAATAATCAAGGATTTTTTACCACATGCTAGAGGCCCGGAATCTCGAATGTACGCGAGGAGACCATGTTTTATTCAATAATCTAAGTTTTACGCTGAGCGCAGGGGAACTAGTACATCTGCGTGGGTCCAATGGAAGTGGAAAAACTAGTCTGCTAAGAATTTTATGTGGTTTATTTATGCCCACTAACGGTGAGGTTATGTGGGGAAAAGAGAATATCAACGATTTACGTGAGGAGTATTATCAAGAGATTAGCTATTTTGGACATCTAAATGCGATCAAGGATGAACTCACGGGCATTGAAAATCTCAAAATTTCCAGTAAGCTCGCGGACATCGAATTATCTGAACAGCAAGCACTTGAATCCCTGGAAAAAATGGGGCTTTACGGTAGAGAAGATTTACCGACCAAGTTTTTGTCACAGGGGCAAAAGCGCCGTGTTGCGTTAGCCAGGCTGTTGTTTAGTGAGGCTAAGGCATGGATTTTGGACGAGCCTTTTACTGCATTAGATGTGGCGGCAGTTGATTTGTTACAAGGATTGATCACTAAACATCTTGAAAATGGCGGCATGGTGATATTAACCACTCATCAGGATGTGGCATTAACCTTGGGTAATAAAGCCCGTCAGATCAATCTGGATTCGTGATTGAGACTAATGGCTGAACCCACGAAGCATGAGTCCATGAAGCTGTGCCCAAAGAAGTTGGGGCTATTTACCGCCTTTCGCCTAATGCTGGTGAGGGATTTGACTCTGGCAATGAGGCGGCGAACAGATGTGTTTACGACACTGTTTTTCTTTATAATTGCCGTCACCTTGTTTCCCCTGGGTGTAGGGCCGGAAATGGAATTATTGCGGACGATGGCGCCAGGTGTCATTTGGGTTGCCGCGTTACTTGCATCGATGTTGTCACTAAGTACATTGTTCGCTAGTGATTACGAAGATGGCACGTTAGAACAGATGGTGATTGCACCTTACCCGTTATCTGTTTTAGTACTCGGGAAATTGTTTGCGCATTGGATATTAACAGGTGTGCCACTCGCGTTGCTTTCGCCACTGTTGGGTATGCAGTTGGGGTTGAGCACTGATGCGATACAAGTATTGGTCATCACTCTGTTGTTGGGCACGCCAGTTTTAAGTTTGATCGGGTCAATTGGCGCAGCATTAACATTAGGTGTGCGCGGCGGTGGCGTGTTGTTGTCGCTATTGGTATTACCGTTGTTTGTGCCGGTACTCATATTTGGTTCCGGTGCAGTAGAGGCATTTAGCGCAGGCATTAACATTGATGGACATTTATCGTTACTCGGTGCGTTTCTAATTGTGTCTATCGTGTTTGCGCCATTGGCAACAAGTGTTGCCTTACGTATTAGTGTGGAATAGAGAATTGTTTATTTATGGCTAACTCAAGATTTTGGTTGTATTTCTCATCACCGAAAACGTTTTATCCGTTTGCTGGTAAGCTTGTTCCGTGGTGTGCGGGTGTTGCCGTTGTTCTAACAGTGATAGGTTTGTATTTGGGTTTATTGGTCACGCCACCCGATTACCGCATGGGTAATAGCTACCGTATTATTTATATCCATGTACCCGCTGTATGGATGTCGATGTTGATCTATATGGTGATGGCAGGTTGGGCCGCAGTTGGACTGATTTGGAATGTGAAGCTAGCCGAGATGATGGCAGGTGCGCTTGCGCCAACCGGTGCGATGTTTACATTTATCGGACTATGGACTGGCGCACTTTGGGGGCAGCCCACGTGGGGTACGTATTGGGTATGGGATGCAAGATTAACGACCTATCTTCTCTTGCTTTTTCTTTATATGGGGTTTATTGCATTACGATCGGCGATTGATGATCCGCGGCGAGCATCTAAAGCCAGTGCACTGTTAGCGATTGTGGGTGCGATCAATGTACCTATTATTTATTTTTCTGTGAAGTGGTGGAACACTTTGCATCAGCCTTTTACGGTTGCACCCGGCCAGGAATCAAAAATTGATCCAACCATGTTGTGGACGATGTTAATTATGGTATTTGCATTCTGGGCATACGCTATCGCGGTGGCTTTGTTGCGGATACGCAGTGAAATTCTTGAGCGCGAAAAAAATGCTTCCTGGGTTGCCGAGCTGTTGGATTCTTCTCAAGACACGTCTTCAGAAGACAACATTGCACAAGAGAAGTCTGCTCAGGGAGACAGGGCATGATTTGGTCCAGTTGGTCTGAGTTTATTAACATGGGTGGTTATGCCGGTTTTGTCTGGTGGTCTTATGGTGTCACTGCTGCATTTATGATTGGCGAAGTGATTTTGTTGGGCCGGCGCCGGCGCACAGTGTTGCAACGTTTGGCTCGTTTGATTAAAGCTAACAAACACCCTAAAACTACAGGGACAATAGAAACAAAGCAGGAGTATCGAAAATGAAGGCAAGAAATAAGCGCTTTATGTTTGTAGTGGTTGGTTTATCCGGGTTGGCTGTTGCGGTTGGGCTAGTATTGAATGCACTCAACAGCAATGTCTCCTTTTTTTATAGTCCCACACAAGTACAGGCTAACGAAGCGCCGCAAGACAAAACAATTCGCTTGGGTGGTATGGTGGAAGAGGGCAGCTTGAAGCGAGAAGACGACGGTTTGACGGTGCATTTTAATGTGACCGACAATTTAAAGACCGTTAGCGTGACCTACAAGGGCATCTTGCCGGATTTGTTTAGCGAAGGTCAGGGTGTGGTCGCTCAAGGCAAACTCGACGAACAAGGCGGATTTTATGCTAAGGAAGTGCTTGCCAAGCATGATGAGTCTTATATGCCACCCGAAGTCCAAGACGCTTTGGAAAAAGCTGAAGAAACAAAGAAACAACAAATGAGCACCACGAGTTTGATGCAATAGTTGACACAAAAATTAACCTAACATATGAATTAAGTTAACACTAATTAGTTAACTAACACTAGTTAACTAACACTAGTTAACTAACATAAGGAGCGTGCAATGATTCCAGAGATAGGCCATTTTGCTTTAATCATAGCGTTATGCATTGCCATGACGCAAGGCGTTTTATCTATTGCTGGTGCTGCCAGAGACGATCATTCATGGATGGCTATGTCGCGACCGGGTGCGCAGGCACAGTTTATGTTTATAGCGTTGGCGTTTGCTTGCCTGGCTTATGCCTTCTTAAACGATGATTTTTCTGTGACCTACGTTGCCACCAATTCAAATTCTTTAATGCCAGTGCAATATAAATTTGCCGGTATTTGGGGCGGGCACGAAGGGTCATTGTTGTTGTGGATGTTAATGTTATCTGGCTGGGGGTATGCCGTGTCCATTTTCAGTAAAAATCTTCCGTTGGAAATGGTTTCCAGGGTGTTAGGCGTGATGAGCTTGATTTCGGTCGGTTTTATTTCATTTATGATTTTCACTTCCAATCCTTTTGACCGATTATTACCGGCGGCTGTGGATGGGCGCGATTTGAATCCCTTGCTTCAGGATTTCGGATTAATTATTCATCCACCCATGTTATATATGGGGTATGTCGGGTTTTCTGTCGCGTTTGCATTTGCGATAGCCGCGCTATTAAGTGGGCGTTTTGATTCTGCATGGGCGCGCTGGTCTCGACCTTGGACGACGGTTGCCTGGGTGTTTATGACGATGGGTATTGCGCTTGGAAGCTGGTGGGCTTATTACGAATTAGGCTGGGGCGGCTGGTGGTTTTGGGATCCAGTTGAAAATGCGTCGTTTATGCCCTGGTTGATGGGGACCGCGTTGATTCATTCATTGGCGGTGACCGAGAAACGCGGTAGTTTTAAAAATTGGACCGTGTTATTGGCAATCTTCACTTTTTCCCTGAGTTTATTAGGTACCTTTCTTGTTCGTTCTGGTGTGCTCACTTCCGTGCACGCTTTTGCAACAGATCCGGAGCGTGGTTTATTCATTCTTATATTTCTGTTGTTGGTTATCGGTAGTTCGTTAGCGTTGTTCGCCTGGCGTGCGCCGAGAGTCGGCTTAGGTGGTGAATTTAAACTGGTCTCCAGAGAAACTATGTTGCTTACTGCCAATGTTATATTGGTCGTTGCGTGTGGATCAGTTTTGTTAGGCACAACTTATCCGTTGTTACTTGATGGCTTGGGTATGGGTAAGATTTCGGTGGGTCCTCCGTATTTTAATGCGGTGTTTGTGCCATTGGTGATGGTGCTTGTTGTGGTGATGTGTATCGGTCCTTTTGCACGATGGAAACAGGCTAACGTGGCTGATTTGGTTAAGCTTGTACGTGTCCCATTGATAGCGGCGGCGATATGTGCTCTGGTCGTGCCTTTTCTGGCTGAAGAATGGAAACTTTTGGTTAGCGTGGGATTGTTCATGGCTTATTGGATCATGTTTAGTGTGATAGCCAATATCTGGATGCGTGTTTCCATGTCCACACGTAAAGGTAGTGTGTTGGATAAATTAAAAGGTTTGCCAAGAAGCTATTATGGTCACAACCTGGCGCACTTTGGCGTCGCGGTGACGATTATTGGTATTACTTGTGTTTCAAATTATGAATCTGAACAGGATGTCAGAATGGAAATCGGTGATACCATTAGTATAGGACCGTATGTGTTTCGTTTTGATGGTGCTCAGGAAATACAAGGCCCTAATTACACGGCTAGCCAGGGACAAATTTATATAACAAAAAACGGTAAATTTGAAACTATTCTCAGACCTGAAAAACGTTTGTACACAGTACAACGCATGCCAATGACAGAGGCGGGTATCGATACCGGTTTATTCAGGGATCTTTATGTTTCCCTGGGTGAACCGCTTGCTGCAGGTGCCTGGAGTGTACGTGTTTATTATAAACCTTTTGTAGACTGGATTTGGGGCGGCGCTGTTTTTATGGCCTTGGGTGGTTTGCTCGCCGTTACAGATCGTCGCTATCGATTGGCTCGTCGTGAGGCCGAAGAACCGGTAGTGAAGAAAGCAAGTAGTGAGGCAGACGTAGACATTAAAAAAGGATTAGGTGCGACTGAATAGCCTAGCCTATTAAAAGAATGAACCGGGAGCAAACATTTGTGTTGGATTTTTTGCAACAACACTGTTTGTAACAACACTGTTTGTAACAACAGAGTGTTCCCGGTTCCAGCTTGCGAAATATAAGTTGTGTTTAATTATAAATCTTTCGATTGTTGTTTTTTGTCAGTTTGGTTGACAGCTAACAATAGCCAGCCAGTTGACAAATGAACGGAGTATTTTTTGATGGCTCGTTATATTAAGTTTATACTGCCCCTCATCATTTTCGGTGTGATGGTCGCGTTTTTATGGAGGGGTTTAAGCCTTAATCCCAGGGAAGTGCCGTCTCCGTTAATCAACAAAGCGGCGCCCTCTTTTAAGCTTTCCCAGTTACATGATTTTCAAGTGTCATTTACACCAGAGGAAATGCAAGGCAAGGTGTGGTTGTTAAATGTCTGGGCTTCATGGTGCGTGGCTTGTCGTGCCGAACATCCCCTTTTGATGGATGTGGCGCGTCGCAAGGAAGTGCCTTTATATGGTTTGAATTACAAAGATGCGCCCAAAGACGCCAAACAATGGTTGCAGCAACATGGCAACCCTTACAAGTTAAGTGTAGTGGACTATGATGGCCGGGTTGGTATTGATTACGGTGTATACGGTGTCCCGGAAACGTTTGTGATTGATAAGCAAGGGATTATTCGACACAAGGTAATCGGGCCGGTAACAAGAAAATCATTATCTGAAGACGTGATGCCACTGGTTAGGGAGTTGGAAAAAGGATGAGTCGTTTATATAAAAGCATTGTGATTTTTTTTATTGCGATGATTATATCTTTGCTGGGTATGGTACTGGTGTTTGCACCCGTTTATGCAAAACAGGCCACTCCGATGGCGGAAGACCCGGTTCTAGAGGAACAAGTAAAGGCGGTTTCTGATGAATTACGTTGCCTGGTTTGTCAGAATCAGACAATCGCAGATTCTAGTGCGCCGTTAGCAGTTGACCTCAAGACCCAGGTGCGGGAAATGTTATCGGCCGGCAAAACGAAAGTAGAAATTCTTGATTATATGGTGGAACGTTATGGTGATTTTGTTCGCTATCGTCCGCCAGTTAAACCGACTACAATGTTGCTCTGGTTTGGACCTATGTTATTTCTTGTCATAGGTGGTTCGTTCCTTTTTCTGAGTTTGAAGCGACGCAGTAAGCGAATTGCTAGTGCATCTGCATCAACATTATCAGAAGATGAGAGTAAACAGGACAGGTGAGCAAGTTATTAAGCTCCGAAGAAAAAGTCGTCGAAAAGAAAGGCACTGAAAAAAAGGATAAGTCATGACCGTATTTTGGGTTGTAGCCGTATTATTAATCATTGCAGCATTATTATTTTTGTTGCCTCCTTTATTGTATGTTAGCCAAAAGCAGAAAAATGTGAGACGCGATAAGGTTAATGTTGCAATTCACAAAGATAAAGTTGCGGAGTTGGAGGAAGATTTAAAAAATACCGTTCTTACCGCGGATCAGTTTAATAGCGCGCGGCAAGAACTTGATCGAAGTTTGCTGGACGATGTGAAAGAAGGGGATGGTCAGCAGCCGCAACAGTTTGTAAAAAGCAGTATTACAGCAATTATAATCGGATTGATTATTACGCTGACATCTATTTTTACATATAACCAGATAGGCGGTGGTTTGGCTGCGATTTCACCCAATGATGCTTCAGTGAACGTGAGTGACGAAGGTCATGAAGGGGCGACTGTTGAAGACATGATTGTAGGGCTACAACAACGGTTGGCGTCGAATCCACAAGATGCAGAAGGGTGGATTATGTTGGGGCGTTCATATTATTTTCAAAAAAATCATCGTGAAGCCAGTAAAGCCTATAACGAAGCGGTAAAATTGATTGGTGAAACAAATCCGGATTTATTAGCAGATTTGGCAGACACGCTGGCTGTTGCAAGTAATCGAGATATGTCGGGCAGACCTTATGAATTAGTCAAAAAAGCACTAACATTACAGCCCTTCCATCAAAAATCACTTTGGTTAGCAGGCACCGGCGCTTATCAAGCGAAGGATTTTCCAGCGGCGCTTGCTTATTGGGAAAAATTAGTCTCAATTTTTCCTCCGGAATCAGAAAGCGCTCAACAGATTCAACGTAATATTGGGGAAGTGAAATCACTGATGGTGTCGCGCGGCATGCCGGTTCCTTCGTCTCCGTCTCTGCCACCGCAAGCCGTTTCTGAATCAGGTTCTAGCTCACTTTCTACTGCAGCTGTAGCTCCGGGTGCCAGCAGTGTAAGTGGTGTAGTGGAAATAGCACCTCTTTTTGCTAAAAGTTCATCGCCAGAAGATACTGTTTTTATTTTTGCCAGGGCAGCGACGGGTCCGCGTATGCCTTTAGCGATTCTGAGAAAACAAGTTAAAGATTTACCAATCAAATTTGTTTTGGATGATTCGTCGTCAATGAATCCGGCATTTAAACTTTCGAAATTTAAAGATGTCATTGTGGGTGCCAGGGTGTCCAAGAGCGGCAATGCCATGCCGCAAAGTGGTGATTTTGAAGGTAAGAGTTCGGTTATTTCTGTTGGAACAACCGATATCCCATTATTGATAAACACTGTTGTACCTTAATAATTTGAATATAACGAATAGGAATAAAAAAACATCAATCAAGGCTGATTACTATGAAATTAATTGTTCCAACTCAATGGATATGCATTGCGATTTTGTATGTCATCACCTTTATAGTCACTGGCAATGCGTTTGCAGGGAATCCTTTTGAGGGTAAACCACTTTATTACAAACATTGTTACGATTGTCATGAAGATAGTGGTACCAATCGGATGTTAAACGCACCTGACTTTAAAAAAAGAGAAGGCCTTATGGCAACTGATCAACAGTTGTTAGCGGTCATAAAAAGTGGTAAAGGTGTGATGCCTGGTTATCAGGGGATCCTCAAAGATAAAGAAATTTTAGATGTTATTGCCTATATAAGAAATATATTTTAATAAAAGATGTTAGGTTGGATTAAGAAATTAAGTCCGGTGTTTAAGTAAGGTGTAAGGTCTCATTCGCTGCGTTTCACAGACCTGATTCGAGTCAAATAAATAATTAATTAAAATTTAAGAAGCAAATGAAAAATATTTATAAATTATTAGTATTAGCCGTATTTCTTGTTTCGACTGCCTGTGGTAATGACGACCCTGACCAGAAACAACAAAAAGATACACCACAACCAAAAGCTGAAACTGAATCTGCTCTCGCACCATTGGCACCTGCAACTTTATCTCCTGCAACTTTATCTCCTGCAAAAATGGCGAGTGAGAGTGGCTATAAATTACTGGAAACGTTTGACGTGGGCGCCACTGTGTTCGTGCGGTCGTTGGCAATCGATAAAGTTAAGAATGAGTTATGGATTGGTACAACCGTCGGTGCGCTACAAGTTGATATTGCTTCACTTGATATGCGCAATACCTACACACGCGATAACGGTTTTGCTAATGAATATATATTTGGCATTATGGCGGATAGTCACGGTGGCACGTGGTTCGGCACAAACGGTGGCGGTGTTTCATATTTTAAAGAGGGTAATTGGAAAACCTATTTTCCGATGCATGGTCTGGCAGATTATTGGGTGTATTCCTTTGCTGAACAGGCAAATGGCACAATCTGGATCGGAACGTGGTATGGATTGAATACCTTTGATGTGAAGACTGGAACATTTCATACCTATTTAAAGGAGTTAGTTAATGAATGGGTCTATGGGTTGGCTGTGGATTCTAAAGATCAAGTTTGGATTGGTACCGAAGGTGGTGTGAACATGTTTGATGGCACCAATTGGTCAACTTGGACACACGAGGATGGATTAGGCGCACCCAACAAATATGGATTGTCGGTGAGCGAGAATACGGGCCTGGGTACACGATCTCGCCATGATTTGAGTGTTATGTTACAAGGACGTCCCACTTATAACCCAAATTATACTTTTTCACTTCAAGTTGCAGCAGACGATAGTGTTTGGGCGGGAACCTGGGGTGGTGGCGCAAGTCATTTCGATGGTTCGAAGTGGACGAACTATACAGAAGATGATGGTTTGGCAGGTAATATTATTTACAGCATCGCAATAGATAAAAAAGATGGCAGTATCTGGTTTGGAACTGACAAAGGGTTGTCGTACTATGATGGAAAAAACTGGTACACGTTTACCACAAAAGATGGGTTGCTTGATAACAGCATTTATACGATAGCATTAGCATCTGATGGTAGCGTTTGGGTGGGTGGACGAGCAGGTGTTGTTTTATTAGGAAAGTAAAATTTTAGGCAGAGTGTGTTTTACGCGCTGTCGGGGAAAAGGAAGTATTAGGGGGGGGGTTGTTTGGCGCTTAGAACGCACCCTGCGGACTCCTAGCACTATACTAACTGGAGGTTGAAGTGAAGCTTGATTATAAAGGTTTGGCTATTTTAATAGTTGTGGTGGGTGTCGTGGTTGTCGGCGCATTTTCTTTAGGCATGAAACAAGGCAAGGAAGAGACCGTTGCTGCAGGTGGATCAAATGCCGTAAGCGGGTCAGATGCTGCGAGTGCATTAAACGCAAACCAGTCTGAGCCTGGCCGTACAAACCTGCCTGGCCTGTCGGGGCAGAATAATACTACTGGACAGAGCAACTTGTTGCCCCCTAATCATCCTTCAACATCGACGATGGAAAGGGCTAATGATACAGGCGTCGGATTTGCACATTTTCGTGTCGGCAATCGCAACGTCAAAGGTATGCTTGCTGACGGTGATAAGGTTTGGGTTGGCACTTCTGGTGGCGTTATTCAGTATGATATCAAATCTGATCAGTACGAGTTATTTGATGTAAAGAATAAGAGCTTGCTTTCAAACGGCATTTTTCATTTGAGTAAGATGGATAATCGTATCATGGTAGGTACTTATGGTGGGGGCATGTCCGCTTATGACCTGACGACTAAAAAATGGCGCAATTACAATATACCCGATGGATTAGCGGATCAGTTTGTTTATGATGTGCTTAAAGATAAAAATGGTGATGTGTGGATCGCGACCTGGTCTGGTGTTAATCTGATTAAGGGAGGTGATTTTGAAGATCCTTCCAAGTGGTCAAATTTTACAATTGAAAATACCGGGGGCGGGCTTCCGAATGACTGGGTTTACAATGCGGAAGCAGGTAAAAACGGAGAAATGTGGTTTGCGACCGAAGGTGGTTTGGCCAGACTTAAAGACGGTAAATGGACCAATTGGCAACATGAAGATGGTCTTGGAGCAAAATACGAAATTGTCAAAGATGACAACCCCTATAAAAATGATCCTTCCAAAGTATCGCAACATCATGCAGCACAACAGGCGGAAGCAGGTAGTGATATTCAGGTTGGTTTCAATCCCAATTATATAGTTTCGATGGTTGTTGATGATGATGGTATCGTCTGGTGTGGGACCTGGGGAGGCGGGTTGACTCGTTTTGATGGTACAAATTGGAAAACTTATACCGTAAAAGACGGGTTGCCAGGAAACCATATTTTTACATTAGAGCTTGACGAGCAGGATCGTCGGCTCTGGATAGGGACTAATAAAGGATTGGCTAGACCCAATGCCGACGGTAACGGGTTTTCTATCATGACAAAGTCGGATGGCTTGTTCGCAGATAATGTATTCTCGTTAACTAAAGCGTCTGATGGCACTCTCTGGGTGGGTAGTTTTGGGGGCGTAGCAAGAATTTCCAACTATAAGCTCTAAAAAATATTTATCGCGACGGTGCAAAGTACGCAAATGACATGGATAATGTAGGAGGTACGATCCCACGGATGGGGGAGCAATTGCCTGAAATCTCCTTAAATTATTATAAAACTTTGCGTACTTTGCACCTTTGTGGTGAGTCCATATGTTTTTAATTTAATACATTCAATTCAACGATGCATAACTCATTTGCAAGACTAAGTATATTTTCCCTAATGTTCGGAATGTTCGCTTGTGCTGACAAACAAGAAACTGTTGATAAACAGGATGAGGTTTGGGTGCCGGGCTGGCAACTGACTTCGGCGATGCCAACTCCGCGTGCGGGTGCGGCCGCTGTTGTGTATAACGATATTATATATTTAATCGGCGGTGTTGCTGGCAGGGAAATTTTTAATGATTCGATTTATGCGCGAATTAATAAAGACGGCTCTGTTGGTCAATGGCAACAAGGTCCGGCGCTTTTAGAAGAACGGGTCTTTATTGACGCTGTTGCGCGCGATGGTTTTGTCTATGTCGTTGGCGGCGGTAACGGTCCTAATGGTGGAAATTATTTGAATTCGGTAGAGCGCGCAAAAATTTTACCTGATGGAAGTTTAGGAGCATGGGCGACGGAATCAAAAATGGCCTTACCGCGTCGTTGCAGCAAAGTATTGATTCTTGACGATTCAATATATACCTTCGGTGGTTTCGGTGGCGTCTTACTTGATAGTGTGGAATATAGTGCGTTTAAAGCCGATGGTAGTCTAGAGGCATGGCAAGTAGACAGTGAAAAATTAACCATGCCACGCTACGTCATTGGCGTGAAAAAATGGCGAGATAAGGCTTATGTTATCGGTGGACATGATCAGAATAAAGGCATTGGAATTACCGATGTAGAATGGTCGCATGTTTCCCCTTCGGGTGGAATGCAGAAATGGAAGGCGACCAGTTCTTTGCAAACCGGCCGTTACGGCCTATCGACCGCAGCGCATGGTGATTATGTATATGCGCTGGGTGGATTGACCGGTGCGGAGTATCTGGACAGCATCGAGAAAAGCAAGGGATCGGTGAGTGGTGAGTTAGGCGAGTGGCAAGAAACGACTGCTTTAATGCAACCCAGAGCAACGTTTAGTACGCTTGTTTATAAAGATTGGATTTATGTATTGGGTGGCACCAATCGCGATGGCTATTTAAACACGGTGGAATATGCCACATTTAATAAGGAAGGCGACATAGGGTTTAAGGGGAGCAAATTACAGGCGCAAGCTTACCTGGCAGAACTCGAAAAACGTAAAAGTAAAAAACTGGAATTACCCAATGAAGGCATTGTTAAACAAGTATTAGATGCATCTGCTTACAGCTATGTGCAAGTGTTAAACGATAAAGAAGGTTTGATCTGGATTGCCGGCCCGAAAACAACATTAACAACCGGTACCAAAATTCAGTATAGCACGGGTGTATTTATGTCGAATTTTTTTAGCAAAGAACTGCAACAAGCTTTTCCGTCAGTACTTTTCGTTGGTACCATTCAGAT
>JAADIM010000076.1 GCA_013151345.1 Gammaproteobacteria bacterium | reverse complement strand
AGCCACCCTGCCGTAAGAATTTACTATTCCCCGGAAGTGATGGCCTGGCTACAACGTGGTCGCAAGGGAAGCATTGCAGACGGCGCTATAATTGTTAAAGAAATGTTTACTCCACCCGCGGCGCTGTATCGGGCGTTGGCTAATGACCCCAAATACAGAGATCCGCAAGCCTATGATCAACTAATCGCAAATCTAGTGAGTAGCTGGACCATCATGGTCAAAAACAGCAAAGCCTCCAGTGATGGCTGGTTCTGGGGCAGTGTCAGTCTGCCAAAAAGAGATCAAAGCATTGAAGAAGCGATCGCCGAGCAAGTGGACACGCGAGCCAACAGAGACCCTTCTGGGGCTCAGCTCAGGTATTCCGGCTTTGCTATGCCCTGTCTTCGCTGTCATGCGTCGGCGGATAATGAATTAACGTTTAGTGATTTGGCCAATATAAAAGGCCACCCAAATGATCCATTAATATTTTATGTCGATAATTCCTGGCGTACAGCGCAACATTTTAGCCCTAATCCCTTACCCAATCCCTATCCGCTCAATCAATTAAAAGATGACGCCTATGTGAAATCATTGTTTCAATTGCCCAAGGAACAATTACCCTGGGCGACACAACAAGCACAAATGATAAGTAAGGACCAGAGGGTAAAAAAACCGGTGATTAATTCCGACCACCTCTTAACAGATAATTTGCTGGCGACCGCTTCAACGGCAAAGACTGAAACAAATCCGGTGAATAAAGCGTTCTTAAAAATATTTCCGGAAATTTCACCCGTGAATAAAAAAGAGGTGGCTGTATTTCCACCACAATGGCTAGATCATGTGGTGATGCCGGCAGAACACCCCACTGAATTTGTAACATCAGATAACTGCATAGGCTGTCACGGTGGTTTAGGTGGAGCACCGTCAGGTTTAAGCATGTTTTTAAAAACCGGTCCCAACTATGGTGATGGTTTCAATGTGTCTGAATATGGAGAGTGGCGATGGTCGCCCATGGGGTTGGCTGGGCGAGATCCCATTTTTCATTCCCAGTTAGAAAGTGAAATGGCCATACTGGCCAATAATGAGAAAAATCATCCCAATGAACTAAAGGGTAAATTAAAACCGACTCAACAGGCGGTAACCAATACCTGTTTAAGTTGCCACGGCGCCATGGGACAGCGGCAGTTGGCAGCGGATGCGAAAAAAGATAAAACACTGGATGCTAATTTCGACGTTGAGTATTTTTATTTAGCAGAAGCACTGACGGAAAAAGAAAAGCAGCAACAGAAAAAAGCCGGTACTCATCGATACAACAAATACGGCCAACTGGCACGGGAAGGTATAAGCTGCATGATTTGTCATCGCATTGATGCGCCTGATAAACAAGCTGTAAAAGAGTGGCAACCAATCCAACCAGGCTGGATTAATGATGACACGCCCAAAGAGCTGGCATACGCCTTATTTCATAATTCAACGGGTCAATTTAATCCCGGACCGGTCGGTGAGGTGTTAGGACCGTTACATGTGTTAGAAAAGCCAATGGAACATGCTCTGAATGTGACACCCGTGCTGAATAAGTTCACCAGTGACTCTCAAATGTGCGGCACCTGCCATACAATTAACTTACCCAATATCGGTATGACAAAAGATAAATTTCCAGTGCTAACGGCCGCAGGTCAAAATACACCTTTCAGTCAGTACTCTCACACTATTGAACAAGCCACTTTCCTGGAATGGCAAAATAGCGCCTTTGCTGAAATAGACAACAAGGGAAAGCCGGGGCCAGACTTCCAAAGTTGTCAGGATTGCCATATGCCAGGCGGTTTTGAATCTCGTCCAACAAAACCGGGTGAAAAGAAAATTAAGATTGAGCAACTCGTCACCCAAATCGCAACGATCCAAGATACCGCTTACGCTGATGCAGAAAATACTTTACCAAATAAAGAAATAGATGTACCTCTGAGAAATGGTTATAAGCGCCATACTCACGTCGGCTTGAATGTTTTTCTGCTGGAAATGTTTAATCAGTTCGATGATATTTTGGGTGTGGAAAAAAATGATTATATGACTTCTGCTAACAACGGTAATACTCTGGCGCTGGATAATATGATTTTACAGGCGCAGCATAATACGTTAGATGTCGATGTAGAAATACAATCCCTAAAAGACAAGGTGTTAACCAGCAAGGTCACCCTTACTAATAAAACGGGCCATCGTTTGCCAAGTGGTGTTGCTTTCCGTCGGGTGTTTATCGAATTTGTGGTGCTCGATGGCGACAAGCCAGTGTGGAAATCAGGTGCGACTGATTCTGTAGGTGTTATTTTAGGTGCAGATAATACACCATTGAAAACCGAGTTTCTGCCAAATAAAGATAGCTATCAACATCACCATGAAGTCATTGACAGTGAAAACCAAGTACAAATCTATGAAGAGCTTAACCTCAATGCTCAAAATGAATTTACTACCAGTTTTATACACCGGGTGGATAATGTAAAAGATAATCGCCTCTTACCAAAAGGCTGGCGCCAAGCCAATTTCTTCAAGGATCAGGGGGAAGTGATATTTCAGTTCATGCAAGCCACCGACCCTGAAGGAGATGCCTGGAAAGACAAGGATTATCAGAATCCTGACAATTCACTGAATTTTGCCGGACAAGATAGCCTTATTTACAGAGCGACATTACCCGCCGGTACCAATACCGCAAATCTATCCGTCAAAGCCACCGTCTATAACCAGTCAATTCCACCTTATTGGCTCAAGCAGCGCTTTGAATTAGCGCCACAAGGTAAAGCGACAAAGCGGCTTTATTATCTGGCCAGTCACTTGTCTCTGAAGGGTACGCCAATGGAAGACTGGAAGCTTAAATTAGTATCAGAGACCAAAAGACTGAAATAAAACTAACCGATCTATTCGGCCATTATCTGTTTATTCTAAAGAATATATTTCACCAAGTTTAAGAATATTATGCAACGCAAAGACACAAAGGAGACAACGTTTTTAAATAAAATGATGTCTTTGCGGTTAAACGACCGAGTCAGGAATTTATCGACCTACCACCATCCACGGTCAACACCTGACCACTCACATACCCTGCATCCTTCACTAAATACATTATCGCATTTGCGATATCAATCGAATCTCCCTGACGTTTTAATAACGTGCGTGAGATAATGCGCTGTTTAACGGCTTCGTCCATCTCACCTTCCGGCCACAATATTGCGCCAGGCGCCACCGCATTAACACGCACTTCGGGACCCAGTTCGCAGGCCATTGCCTTTGTGAGCATAACCAAACCTGCCTTAGCAATACTATATACCGGATAGACTTTTAAAGGCCGGTCCGCGTGAATATCGACAATATTAATGATACACCCATGGTGCTGCTTAAGGTGGGGGGCCGCGGCTTGCGCGAGAAAAAAGGGTGCTTTCAGATTACTGCCCAGCAACTCATCCCAAGCTTTTTCATCTACGATACCTATTGGTGATGGATAAAAAACAGAGGCATTGTTTACAAGCACATCAAGACGATTCCAGCCTGACAGCGACTCGGTAATAATGTTGGCCAGATCATCAAATTGCAAAAGATCACCGCGAACTATATTTGCAGAATTTTTTCGCTTTGAATTTAATTCATGCTGTAATGCCTGCGCCGCTATCTGTGAAGAACGGTAGTGCAATACAACATTGGCACCGGCAGCATGTAATTTACGGGCAGTCGTCGCCCCTATTCGGTGTGCGGCGCCGGTGATTAATACTACCTTATCTTTAAGTGATTCTATGTTATTCTCCACTTTTTAACCCTGTTTACTTTGACATTGTCTAAATTTATCTCAATGAATTGGGTATTTTGTTACAGGGTACTTTTAGCCCATTAGCCCATTAGCCCATTAGCCCATTAGCCATTAGCCATTAGCCATTAGCTTATGTCTTAGTTTAGCTTAGTGGTCTTTGCATCTTTGAAAATAATGCTTTGAAAATGACTATAACACCTAAAATACCTAACAACTGCAACCATCATGAATAACACTCATCATAGCAAATATTATGTCCCTGCGGGACTACCTGTTCCCGATGCGGATGCGATTGAACATAGCCAACAATTAGAAAAATTTATCAAAAACGAAATTGATTCCCGGAAAAGTATACCCTTTGCCCGTTTCATGGAGTTAGCGCTATATACACCGGGACTAGGTTATTATAGTGCTGGTAGCAGAAAACTTGGCAAATATGGTGACTTCACAACGGCACCTGAGATATCTCCCCTATTTTCACGCTGTGTTGCAAAACAATGTGAACAAGTATTAATGCGACTCGAAGAAAATAATATTCTTGAATTCGGCGCTGGCACAGGAAAAATGGCCAGTGATATTCTACTGGAACTCGAACAATCCAACCATCTTCCAGAAAATTATTATATTCTTGAAACCAGTGCTGATCTAAGGCAACAACAAAAAATGACACTAGAGAAGCATGCAAGCCATTTAACTAAATTAGTCCAATGGCTTGACCAACCACCACCAAAGAATTTTGAAGGTGTAATATTGGCAAATGAATTACTTGATGCGATGCCTGTCCACCTTTTTCAAATTCGAGGCAATATTGCAAACGAATTGCACGTTACATTAGCCAATGATCAATTTGTTTTCAAGGAAGGAGAAACCGATGACGCATATCTTCAAGATAGAATATCAAAAATCGCGAAAAATCTTCCGGACAATTATCTGTCCGAGATAAATATAGCAGCTGAGGCCTGGGTTCGCTCAACACAAAGCTTTCTAAAAAAAGGCCTTATACTCATAATTGATTATGGGCATGCGGAATATGAGTACTACCACCATCAACGCTCCTCTGGTACGTTAATGTGTCATTATCGTCACCATACACATATCGATCCTTTGGTTTTAGTTGGCTTACAAGACATTACCGCACATGTCAATTTTACTGCTATAGCAGAACGTGCCGATGATTGTGGGCTGGATGTTTCTGGCTATACAACACAAGCTTTATTTTTGTTCGGATGTGGGCTGGAAGCAATGACACAATCCCTGATGGATCAGTCTCTAGCCAATCAAGCACTCATACAACAGCTAGAAACAGGTCAACAAATTAAAAAACTAACACTGCCGTCTGAAATGGGCGAACGATTTAAAGTACTCGCGCTGACAAAACAACTCAATTTTGATTTAGTCGGCTTCAGACTGGCCGATCAACGAGCGCGACTCTTTCCCGCACAATGACTCTGTACCACAACTCTTCACAATTATTTTTTACAAAAACTATTTACATAAGCTATTTACATAAGCTATTTACAATAAGAGTGAGAATATAAAAGATGGATTTTTTTCAATTATTTATTTTATCAATCATCCAGGGATTAACTGAGTTTTTACCCATTTCCAGCTCTGCACATCTTATATTAGTACCTAAATTAACCGGCTGGCCAGATCAAGGATTAGCATTCGATGTTGCAGTTCACGTTGGCACGTTAAGCGCTGTTGTGTTTTATTTTAGAAAAAAACTGATCAAAATGACTAAAGACTGGTTCAAATCTGTAATAACTTTTGAACTAACGCCCGATAGTCGTCTAGCCTGGGGAGTCATAATAGGCACCATACCGGTTGGAATAGTTGGTCTGCTGTTTAAAGATTTTATTGAAACATCGTTACGTTCTCCAATTGTCATCGCAACGACAACAATTATTTTTGGCCTGACTTTATGGTGGGCCGATGCCTATGGAAAACGTCAACGAGACGAACACACCTTGACGCTAAAAGACATCCTACTCATAGGCTGCGCACAAGCACTTGCGTTAATACCGGGCACGTCCAGATCCGGTATTACGATGACGGCTGGCTTGATACTGGGCTTGAGTCGGGCGGGCGCTGCGCGCTTTTCATTCTTATTATCTATACCTGCAATACTGCTGCCGGGGCTGCTTAAAACACTGGATATGGCCAATTCCCCACAAAACAGTATTGAGTGGAATACCCTATTCTTGGGCGCCTTAATTTCCGGTTGTACCGCATTTTTGGTCATTCATTTTTTCCTTAAATTACTGGAAAAAACAGGGATGATGCCCTATGTCATATACCGGCTTCTCCTCGGCGGT
>JAADIM010000122.1 GCA_013151345.1 Gammaproteobacteria bacterium | reverse complement strand
GGCTATTTTAGTAGTTGGCTTGAAAGGATCCCGCAAATCAGCATCTTCATACAAAAATCGATCGTAAGGCTTCGCCTCAGGCAACCCTGCGAGTGGAGTGCCGGGTCGAGATTTGACCTCATCGATATACTTTTGCAAGTCTTCATATTCTCCACTGCTACACGCAGCCAGCGTCATCGCAAAGACAAAAGCAAAATAATTACGTATATTTTTTACTGGTTTCACGCTATACACTTGTTTCTCTTTACCATGGTTACGACAAACTGAGTTAGGTTAAACGTAGTTGTGTTTAAACATAGTTGCATTTATACATAGTTACTTTTAAATTACTTATTACTCTAAACTCACACCAACAGATACTTAAGATAAGTTCAATAGCCTTATAGCAGCATAAGGAGCAGAATAAGGTTCGAATCTTATATAAACCATAATCTTTACGTTTTACTTACCACCTTTCTTTCTTTTCTTATTGGCGCCCTGTGCTATTTCATCTTCATCCAGATACCGATAGGTTTTTGCCGTTGCTTCCATAACCAAACCCTCTTTACCCTTCCCTTGCCTGGCTATCGAAAAATCATGAATAGTAACGATACGCGGTAATGCAGCGACGCCGCTAACAAAATTACCAAATTCATGGTAATTGCCAACAACACGGATCTGGATTGGCAATTCTGCGTAAAATTCTACCGGATTCTCATTCAGGGGCTTAAATAACTCAAACTCCAAGCCGCTCGCCAAACCCACTTGTGATATATCGACCAACAACGCTGCAACTTCTGTTTTACTAGGCAACTGTCTTAACATTTCGCCAAATATTTTCTGCATATCTTCTTTTTGTCTTCGATACGCATTAAGATTTACCGCTTTTTTTTGTTTTTCTTCAAAAGTATTCTTTAATTCGAGTTCCTTTTTTTCCGCACTATCCAATGCATTGTATTGTTTGGTTGTATCGAAATGGATACCTAAAGCCAACACGACAACACTGATAAACCCAATCGAAACAGCCTTGAAAAGTATTGGCCAACTACCGATGTTATTAATATCTAATGCTTTTAATTCTTGTACCAAATTCATTTCTTGTCAGCCTTTTTCATGTCATCAGATTTTTCAGGCTTTGTTTGTGCGACCCGTAAATTAAACCAGCTTAATCCTGCATATTCTTTTTTGCTTGAATCTATAACATCCAGTCTTGGTCCTTTTATCCATTCTGATGCATCCAGGTTTTTCATAAAGGTGGATACATTAGCATTCGATTCTGCAACACCTTCAATCTTAACGGACAAACCTGCTCGGTTTACTTTTGTAAGATAAACGCCATCAGGTAGTGTTTTGGCAGTTTCATCAAACAGATGAACAATTTCAGGTCGACTACCCTGTAATTGTTGTATTATATTCATGCGAGCCAATAGATTTTGCTTGTCATTTTCCAGTGATTGTATAGTAACAATATCCTTGTCTACTTTTTCTATTTCCTTCTGTAGGAAAGCATTTCGACCTTCCTGCGCCGAAATTAGTCCGGCAAAATGGATATGTAGATAAACAACAATAAGCACCATAAAAATTACGCTGCCAATTGCTATTGAAGCAAATTGTCGTTGCTGTTCTTTTTTTAACGAATCACGCCATGGGAGTAGATTAATTTTCGCCATTAGTCAAAACTCCTTAACGCTAGACCACAGGCGATCATCAACGCAGGCGCATCATTTGACAACGCTTGCGCTTTAACCCGGCTCGCAAGAGACATATTTGCAAATGGATTAGCAATTGATGTGCTTGTGCCAATTTTCTCTTCAATCAAATCATCCATACCCGGAATAGAAGCACTACCCCCGGCCATCAATACATGGTCCACTGAGTTATATTCACTGGAAGAAAAGAAAAGCTGTAGCGACCGGCTAACCTGTTGCGCGGTTGCTTCTTTGAATGGTTCCAGTACTTCGGGCACATAATTGTCCGGCAAACCACCCTGGCGTTTAGCCATGCCGGCTTCTTCATATGACAAGCCATATCGCCGTTGTATTTCTTCAGTAAGTTGTTTTCCACCGAAAATTTGATCTCGCGTATAAATAATTTTACCGCCGCTCAAAATATTCAGCGTCGTCATTGTTGCACCGACATCGATAATAGCGATCGTTTTTTCGTGGCCTTCATCGGGCAACTGATGCGTAATTAAAGAATAGGCCGTTTCCAATGCATACGGCTCCACATCAATAACTTTAGGCGACAATCCACCCAGTTCTATAGCTGCAACTCTGACGTCTACATTTTCACTCCTTGAAGCCGCAAGCAATACATCAACCGTTTCGGGATTATCTTCTGTTGGGCCTAACACCTGAAAATCCAGATTTACTTCATCTAATGAGTAAGGAATATACTGATCCGCTTCAACCTCTATCTGACTGCTCATTTCTTCTTCAGTCAATGACGCCAACACGGTGATAACCTTAGTAATCACAGCGGATCCTGGCACGGCTGCAGCTGCAAATTTTGCACGTGCGCCGGAGCGTTTCGTCACACGGCGAATCGCCTCTCCAACAGCCTCAACGTCTGTGATGTTTTTTTCTACAACTGAATTGGCCGGAAGTGGCTCCACAGCGTAACATTCAACCCTGTACTGAGAGCCAACTTTCGATAATTCAAGTAATTTTACCGCTGTCGAGCTGACATCCAGACCGAGCATAGAGGGTTTTTTAGGTTTTAATAATCGGAGCAAACTCACTCATTAAATTCCTTATATTGTTAACTGTTACAGGATCTACACCAAGCAACTGAGATATAATCGGCAGCAAATTTATAAACTTAAAGCAAATGACCTAACTAAAATATAGTTCAAAAACTGGATAAAGAAAAAATAGTATTAGCCTGATCTAATTGGAAGTTTTATACTTTACCTAGTTCTTGATTATATTACCTATATTACATACCCCATAAATCATGGCCAATCGTTGGACGTATAAAAAATTCACCCTGGTGTCAATAGCCCTAATCTCCGTGATTGGGTTTATTGCAACGGCAGCTACCCTCGCATACATTGTGCCGGGACTACCTTCTGTTGAAGCGTTAAAAGACGTTCAATTGCAGGTTCCACTGCGGGTTTTCAGCAAAGACGGGAAATTAATCGCCGAATTTGGGGAAAAAAAGCGCGCGCCTATCAAGATTGACGATGCACCCAAAAAACTGATCGAGGCTATTCTTGCAGCAGAAGATAGTCGATTCTATGTACACCCCGGCGTTGATTATCAAGGCCTATTACGCGCCGTTTTCCAGCTCATCAGGACGGGCGAAAAAGCCCAGGGCGGCAGCACCATTACCATGCAGGTCGCACGAAATTTCTTTCTGTCCAGAGAAAAAACCTATTTTCGTAAACTGAGTGAAATCTTACTCGCACTTAAAATTGAACGAGAACTCAGCAAGAATAATATCCTGGAATTGTACCTAAATAAAATGTACATGGGTAAACGCGCCTATGGCGTAAACGCGGCTGCCCAAGTATATTATGGAAAAAAAATAGACGAACTGACTGTACCCCAATTAGCCATGTTAGCTGGACTCTATAAAGCGCCGTCCGCCTATAATCCCATTATTAACCCGGAAAGAGCGGTATTACGGCGGAATTATGTGCTTGGGCGAATGCACAAACTTGGTTATATCGATGATTCGCAATATGAACTAGCGATCAATGAAGGTTATACCGCCGAACTGCATTCACTCGCGGTTGAGGTCAAGGCGCCCTATGTCGCCGAAATGGCGCGTGCTGAGGCAATCCGCCTTTACGGAACCGACGCATACACAACGGGCTACAGACTATTTACGACAATTGACTCCGAAATGCAGATTGCAGCAAATAATGCTCTGCATAAAGCGTTACTCGCATATGATTTACGGCACGGATATCGAGGGCCAGAAGCACATGTAAGCCTCCCCGATGACGCTACTGTGTCTGCTGACGCCACTATTTCTGACGATGCCGCCACTATAGAGGGAGAGGAAGATAAGGAAAAAATTAAAGTGTGGCGTGAAGCGCTCGAGGGGCTTAACGCCGGGGGAAGTTTGTATCTCGCCCTTGTCATAGCAGCAGAAGAACGAAATATCACAGTTTATGAGAAAACCAGCCGTCAGATTATCCCGATTTACTGGGAAGGCCTTAAATGGGCCAGGCCCTATATTAATGAAAATAGGACTGGCGTGGCGCCGTCTGTCGCTTCAGATATTGTAAAAGTTGGTGATATTGTGCTCATCCAGAAAATGCAAAAGAAAGCCAGCGCGGAAAACAGTAGTCCACAAGCATGGCGCCTTTCACAAATCCCATCAGTTGAAGGCGCACTCGTATCGATTAATCCACAAAATGGCGCTATAAATGCAGTCGTAGGTGGATTTGAGTATAATCGCAGCAAGTTTAATCGCGTGACCCAGGCAGAACGCCAACCAGGATCAAACTTTAAACCGTTTATTTATTCTGGTGCTCTCGAGCATGGTTATACCCCCGCGACACTGATCAACGACGCGCCCGTCGTATTCGATGACCCAGGACTGGAAGATGAGTGGCGACCTGAAAACTATAGTGGTAAGTTCTTTGGCCCAACCAGGTTAAGACAAGGACTAATAAAATCACGCAACTTGATTTCTATTCGATTATTACGTGCAATCGGCATAAGAACTGCGTTAAA
Source organism: Gammaproteobacteria bacterium (assembly GCA_013151345.1). Lineage (GTDB taxonomy): Bacteria > Pseudomonadota > Gammaproteobacteria > SG8-11 > SG8-11 > JAADIM01. The sequence continues at coordinate 1,438 of JAADIM010000122.1, read as the reverse complement.
ACATGTTTCAAAATTCGGTTTCAACACCCAACATTTACCCAGAGATTTATCGCTTGCATTGGGAAGTGGCTCCATAACCCCCATCGAATTAGCTACCGGTTACGCCGTATTTGCAAACGGCGGTTATCGGGTCAAACCCTATCTGGTAGAACGTATTGAAACTAAAGAAGGCGAAATCCTTATGGAAGCCACACCAGCCACCGTATGTCGTGAGTGTGAAGCAACTCTTCTAAAAGCCACAAATAAAAAAATAATTTACGACTTGAATAAAGAATTTATAGCATATAAAGATGAACTAGCGGGGCCTATTCCTTTTCCTGTTCCAGATATTATTGCCGATCGCGCTATAACACCGCAAAATAATTACTTAATGACATCAATGATGCAAGATGTCATACGATCAGGTACCGCCCGCCGGGCGCGACAATTGGGGCGGGGTGACATTGCAGGCAAAACCGGGACAACGAATGACCAGCGCGACGCCTGGTTTTCAGGATTTAATCCGAATATCGTTGCAACAACCTGGATTGGTTTCGATAAACCCAAACCATTGGGAAATAAGGAAACAGGATCAGCCGCAGCATTACCTATGTGGATAGACTTTATGCGTGATGCGCTAATCAATTACCCAGAAAAGAACTTTGAGCAGCCAGAAGGATTAGTCACAGTTCGAATTGACCCAGATAGCGGATTACTCGCCAGCGCAAATAATAGAAACGCGATATTTGAGACTTTCAGAGAGGGCAATGCTCCTAATAGACGATCGGATTCAGTGCCTACCGACAATGAATTCGACACCACAGCAAATACGGGAGAAATGGGCGAGACCGGTGAAGAGCACTTGTTCTAACAACCTTATTCACCATCCTCTCTAAACCCCATCCGGAGAATTACGTTGAAAATAGTAATTCAAAATGAGCCTTTTGAACCCTACCTAACGATATCAAAGTATCAAAAATCACTCGATAAGCAATATGGGGGGGCGGTAACCTTTGTGGGGACAATGCGCGATTTCAACGAAGGCGAGGCCGTCAATTCACTATTCCTGGAACATTATCCGGGAATGACAGAAAAGCAAATACAGCAAATTTGTGAACAGGCCAAAGAGAAATGGAAGGTAGTGGATCTAATTGTTATTCATCGCATTGGCCTTATTCATCCTGAAGAGACTATCGTTGTTATTGGCGTGTGGTCAGAGCACCGATCCGACGCATTTAACGCATGCCGATTTATTATCAATGAGCTAAAAACACGCGCACCATTTTGGAAATGTGAGCAAATTGGCGATAAAAAAAAATGGATATCAAAAAACACAGCCGATAGTAGTTAAATACCGCAAGCAAAAAACCTTATTTATTATAATAAATATATACAAAACGATATTATATACCGTTTATTCAATTGCTTAGGAATTTGACCAACGCGGCTAAACAATAAT
>JAADIM010000134.1 GCA_013151345.1 Gammaproteobacteria bacterium | reverse complement strand
TTAGAAGGGGTAGCCACACTAAATGTAACAGCCACTAACACTGCTGCACGAAATCTCTACAACCAATTTGGATTCATAACTGAAAAAGAGTTTATAGGTGATTATCAAGGTAATTCGTTAGTGGTTTTACGTTTAAGTAAGGGCGGTAATGGCTAATAAGCAAATATACCAGATAGAAATAACGGCTGACTCAAACCGGGGATAAACAAGCCATATAACAAATGCACAGATATTGGCTGAAGAGACTTTGCTGGTTAGATTGCTTGGTTCCTTGGCCTAACCCAACTTTTCTCCATTTTCATAACGAACAAAACTTACGTTCTCACGCCGCTGCTATAGCTACACCTTTCTGCCCAAGACTCAATAATTTACCCCCCCCCTTATTTTGATGTACAAAATACTTGACTTGAATTACAAACACTAGTTTTTAAATGGTTATTTTGATGAATCGTTGACGATTTGCATATCAAGTTTCGCTTAAATGGTGCGATATAAACCCCATGACAATACAAATAATTGTATCTATATACTAATTAAACCTAACACAGCAGTTGGATCGTAGCGAGGGTGACTAAGGTGCTGAAGATAGCGTGTTTTTCCAGTTTTTAAGACGATCGCGTAGTCATTCTACGGGGGAGTCTTAAAAACTGGAAAAACACGTTAGATTCAGTGCATTAGGTGCCCGCAGTAGATCCAACTGATGTGTTAGGTTAAACAACAGGTAACCTTTTGTGGCTATAACAAAGACTTCTCCGCCATTAGCTGATACAGAACACACAATTAAAGTAACAACCCACGGAATGGATAATCGATCCATTAAGATGCTTTTTTTGACGATCGAGAAGAATTATCACGGGCTAATTGAACTAGTCAAATCGGCCGATATTGCTGATGCTGATATTATTGATCTAGATGGTAGTAAATCAGATACGCTATTACAAAATTTTCAAAAAAATAGTAAGCAACATCCAACCATTTTCATATCAATTCGACACAGAGACATTAAAAACGCGGTATTTATTCGCAAACCTATTAACATTCCTATTTTGTTAAAAACGATTCGTGAATTAACCAACGGGAAGTCACCTGAAGAAATAAATTGCAACCAACCAGTCCATTCAATAGCCGCGAAACAGATCAAAATTAACACTAGTGTACAGAAAGCAGATGCTCATACGAAAACTACGGCCAATGCTTTAAGTCAACGAGCGGCTGATAATAGTACTACCGCACGTGTGATGAAACGTAGTGGGCTTAGCGATTTTGCTGGATTGTATTTTAACCCAGATGATTATGCCCTGGGCGCCTTGTTAAAAGCCATTGACGAAACACGAAAACTATCGTCTTGCATAAAGTTAACCTGCTGGAATAAACCCTTTATAGTATTTAACCCCGCCCGTAATGAAGAAATTTTGACGAACATGTCGGAGGGCATGCTAAGAAATCTAGGCGTTATGCGTACGATTGGTGAAGAATTGTGTATCGAGTCAGAAATATTGGGTGCAGAAGAATTTAGTGCTTTACTGCAAACCCACCGGGACTCACTGAGACTCTTTCCTGCGCAGGCATTTATCTGGAAATTAACATTACTCACGGCACGCGGTCGGGTTCCAGAAGGAACTGATCTGATGCAGCCAGTTTATTTGCAACATTGGCCTAATATGACTCGCCTGGAACCGATACCCCATGGGCTGCAGATCGCCGCGTTATGGGCAAAACAACCGCGCCCACTATTAAGTATGTTCGCTATTTTGGGTATCCCGTTTGACCACATACTTAATCTATATAGCGCTGCGAATGCCATTGGCCTTGCTGGACCCGCAAATCGACAAGTTGATTCCTTTATTGAACCAGATAGCCCTAAGGAACACCAGCACCGTGGCTTATTCTCATCTCTTTTACACAAATTAAGTGGCAAATCATGATGGACCAAAGTACGCACTTATTATAGTAATGTCTAACTACTGGCTTTTTGCTGCTAATTTTACGAGGATTTAATTCATTTTTGTAATTTTGTTACTTATGGCGACAAATTGATTTACGCTTAGTTGTTCTGCACGGGTTCCTGGATCTATACCCAATTCCACTAGTTGCTCCACATCTATGTGCTCTTTTAAACAATTGCGTAAAGTTTTACGTCGTTGGGAAAATGCCTGGGTGGTTATTTGTTTTAATTGCTTTTCGTCTGTCGCTTTTACTGGCAATACATTATGAGGTATTAATTGCACAATTGCAGACTGTACTTTAGGTGATGGTATAAAAGCGCTTGCATCCACATCAAATAGTTTATTAACTTTACAATAATACTGCACCATAACACTTAGTCGACCAAACTGGCGACCGCCGGGGCTAGCCACCATCCTGTCGACAACTTCTTTTTGCAACATAAAATACATATCTTGTATTTTTACAGTTTGATCGAGTAAATAAAAAATAAGCGGCGTTGAAATATTGTACGGGAGGTTGCCAATGATTCTAAGTGGCTGATCCCCGTTGGAGAGTTTGCCGAAATCAAACTTAAGTACATCTTCATTGTAAACAGTTAGATCATCGGGGTTTTCGCAATACGCTGCACAATTTTCTTTTAGTTTGGAAATAAGGTCGCGGTCGAGTTCTACGACCTGAAGCCTTTTTATTATAGGAAGCAGTTTAGTCGTTAATACGCCGAGTCCGGGGCCAATTTCAACGATATGCTGTCCTATTTTTGGTTGGAAGGCCGATATGATGCTTTGTACTACATGCGCGTCATTTAGAAAATTTTGGCCGAAGCGTTTTCTGGGTTGATGGTTCATTTTATCAGCTCGTAATACGCTACGCTAATCAGACTTACTGATGTTTTTTATTAAGTCGCCTGCGGTGCGCATTGCCAGCTCCATGCTATCGCAGTTTATTTGTCCGGTGCCAGCGAGATCCAGCGCGGTACCGTGGTCAACGGACGTTCGGATAATGGGCAGACCAAGCGTAACATTCACTGCGTTACCGAAACCCTTGTATTTAAGCACTGGCAAACCTTGGTCGTGATACATAGCTAGAATGACATCGGCCTGCTCAAGGTACTTTGGTGTAAACAGGGTATCAGCAGGTAACGGGCCAACAAGATTAATTCTTTCCTGTTTTAACTTGATAATTACAGGCGTGATGATTTCTATTTCTTCACGACCTAAATGTCCACCTTCACCGGCATGTGGATTCAAGCCACAAACAAATATTTTAGGGTCCGCGATATTAAAACGGCTTTGTAAATCATTATGCAATACCTTAATGACCCGTTCCAACAACGCGTGAGTAATTGATTTGCTGACACTATGCAGTGGTAGATGTGTCGTGACCAATGCGACTTTAAGGTCATTCGTTTGCAACATCATGACCGGTTGCTCGCTATTGGTAAGCACTGCGATGTATTCAGTATGGCCTGAAAACGTATAACCAGCCTGATTAATAATGCCTTTGTGAACCGGGCCGGTGACTAATCCGGATTGTTTATTTTCTTGGCAATAACGCACTGCCTGCTCTATGGTTTTGAGTACGTATTCGGCATTTTCTTGTGCCAACTCGCCCGTGGTCACAGTCAGGTCACATTTGACGGGGATTATTTTTATTTCGCCAATCTCTTTATTAGCAAAGTTGTTAGTCCTATCGTTATTTATAGGGTTTGCCTGATCAAATTCAGATAAACGAATAGATACGTTTAATTGCTTTGCGCGTTGCTGCAATAAATCCGGGTCAGCTATAACGATCCATTCATAAGGCAAGATTTTTTGAGATAATTTTATGCATAAATCAGGGCCTACACCTGCAGGTTCACCTGGTGTTACCATCAAACGAACTGAATTATTTGGTTTCACGCGTCCTAAAAATCGGGCTAAATACGAATTTCTACATACGCTTCATCGCGTAAACGCCGTAACCAATTTTGAGTTTCTTCTTCAATTTTGCGTTGACGAATCTGGTTTTTGGCACTCATTGTTTTTGATTTCTCAGTGTTGTCAAAATCACGGCGCTCCAATACCTGAATAATATGCCAACCAAATTGTGTTTTAACCGGTGGGCTAATCTCATTCTCTGGGGTTGCATCTAACATTTTTTCAAATTGAGGAACCATATCGCCTGGGCTTACCCAACCGAGTGCACCTCCCTTTGCAGCTGATCCTGTATCATCTGAATGCGATTTGGCTAACCCGTCAAAACTATCCCCCAGTTCAATTCTTTTTTTCAGTTGATTCAATTTTTCTTTTGCTTCACGATCCGGTGTCAACTCATTAGTGCGAACCAATATATGGCGCGCCCGGGTTTGCTTTATAAATTTTTTCTGCTCATTTGAGCGTTTATCAATTAATTTAATAATATGGAATCCACTCGGACTTCTTATTAATCCGTGAATATCATCCACATTCATAGTTGTTATGACATTTGAAAATAATGTAGGTAATTGCCCCAGTGTTCTCCAACCCAAATCACCACCTTCGAGCGCGTTCTGGCCATCGGACATGGAAGCAGCAACTTGGGTAAAATCGGCCCCTTTGTTTAAATCTTCTAAAATTTCCTGAGCTTCTTTTTTCGCAAGTTGCACTTGCTCTGAAGAAGCCGCTTCTGGCACCTCTACTAGAATATGTGCCAGACGATATTCTTCATTAAGCCCTCCTTGAATAGCTTCGTTGGCAAGAAAATCCTCGGTTTCCTGATCCGTAACGTTTACTTTGTTATATACCTCTCTTTGCCTTAATTGGTTGATGGTAATTTCATCGCGTATGGTTGTTCGATACTCCTCGAAATCAAGGCCCTCATTTTCAAGGACGTTACGAAACTCAGTAAGACTTAACTTGTTATCAGAAGCGATTTTTAAAATAGTACGGTCCAGCGTTTCTTCTGCAATGCGAATTCGTGCTTTTTCAGCAAGTTGCAATTGCAACTGTTTTTGTATCATTCGCTCCAATATTTGTTTTTCTAATACATTATCGGGCGGAACGGGGGTTTGTTGTTGTCTAAGTTGGTTTTTGATAAAACGTATTTCTTTGCTTAGTTCATTATTCGTAATGACATCGTCGTTGACGATAATGATAATTTTATCAATTGGCTCAGCAAAAGATAAACTGGAAAAAAGCGACAACGCTATTAGCACTATGCTGGTTTTAACGCGCTGATTGATTAGACGATTAGTTTTGCGAAAAATTGTGCGAAAAAACATTAACCCAAATACCTCTTTACTAAATATTTAACTAAATATTTAACTAAATACTTAACTAAATATTAAAAAAATAAGAAATTTTTTACTAGTCCCTTGCTCGCGCTCACTAGTAGCCGGAAACGCCACTTTGGCTATTTTGCAACAACGATTTCACATCTTTTCCGATTGCTGTAAGGCCTTTAAGTTCCAATTGAAACATGATCGACCGGCTCGTGTTTCGTTGGTCATTCAATACATAACGCCTGCTGACGACACGAAAAGCCCAGCAACAATCATCGTATTCTATGCCAGCAAGCTTTTCCTCACTGCGATTTTCAAAATGATTATAATTGCGTCTGCCTATAAAGCCCCAATTATGACTTATTGGCCAAAAAATCGATATATCAGATTCCTGTTGCGTCACATCTCCAAGATTGTCTCGGTTGGTAAGGTACCCAAAATTCAATAGTCGACCCCTAGAATCATTATATTGTAGCTGAAAACTGCTATTTCTTAGCTTATCTTGTTGATTATCCCATTGTACTTTTGAGTTAATGATCAGAGAACTAAACGGTTTGGCACGCAGTTCGGCAAAGAAATCCGAAGAAGTTTCAGTCTCCGGTGCCAACCCAGGTAATGTGACTCGTCGATCACTATAATACTGCGTACGCCCAATGCTAGCTGACATCATCTCTACCCCGGATTGTGCGTTAAGAAACCGGGTCGTCAGCGCAAGGCTTACTTGCTTGGCATCTGCAACACGGTCGGCACCAGTGAAGCGGTTTTCAGAGAATATTTGCGAGAAACTTTGATTGGCCAAACTGGTATCAAACACCCGGGAAACACCATTTTTATCCAGGATTAAATTAGACTGATCCTTGAAAGGCACCTTGAGAAAAAATAATCGCGGTTCCAGTGTTTGAATTAGCGACTGTTTACCCATCATAAGATCGCGTTCAAAGAATAAGCCGCTGTCCAGACTGAATATCGGCAAGGTACGCGATGGCGAATCGTCGGAGCCGACTGCCTGATTATCCAATGTATATTGTGTATGACGAAGTGTCACTTTTGGAGTGATAAAGCCCGGTGCGCCTTCAAAAGGCATGCTGACACTGGGTTGTAAATCCAGGCGACTTCCAGAGACCCTGTCTTTTCCATCGAAACGAACATAGTCGGCTCTGACTTCAGGTAATAAATGATAATATTTTTCTGATGCAAATGAGTTAAAGGTAAATTCAGGCCGCTTTTTATAAGGTCGAGAACTATCCGGGATAGTGTTATCTAATGTTTGAAACTCTATAACACGACTTTGTAGTGACCAATTATTGCCTTGATAAAGTGCTTCAGCCTTACTTTCGAGATGAACAACGGTAGCAATACTTAACTGATCACCAAAATCCTCAAAATAATCTTTGTCTGATGCACGCCGGTAATCCATATTAGTCGTCAAGCGTGGTAGATACTGCGATTTGTGCGACACCGCCAGATACTCTCTGTCACTATCAGTCACATGGTCGTCGGGTAGATATTCAACGTTGACCTGGCCATTATCATATTCATCTAAAAACCGGTATTCGCCTATAGCGCGCTGGCCACGCTTTGTAAAATTTTCCAGGGTAATGGTTGCATCACGGTCAGGGGCTAAATTCAAATAATATGGAACACTTGTTGTATATCCCAGGTGACTGGAACTGCCTATAGTTGGGATCAACAAACCGGTCTTTCTACCTGATAACGGAAAACTGATATAAGGTAAATAGAATATCGGCACTCTCATGAAATCGATCCATACGTTGGTAGCGGTACCTATATTAGTTGCTGAATCCAAGTTTAAGCGTCGGGCATGTAACTGCCATGCAGGTTTTTCATCTTCGCACGTTGTGTAACTCGTTGCAGATAATTCAGTGATGTCCTTATTTATTAAGTTAAGACGTTCCGCATTACCTCGTGCGTGGTTATCAGCAAATATAAATTGAACGTTATCTAGCTGCCCTTTTTCTTTATCCAACTTATAAAAAAGACGGCTGCTAAAAAATATTGCATTGTCTCTCTTTAAATTTACATTACCAGTTGCTTCTAGGGATTCAACCGATTCTTTATATAAAACTGTATCGGACGAAAGTGCCAGGTCATTTTTGAATAAGTGTACATTTCCATTAAAAGTATAAAGATCACCATCCCTGGCCGTTACTTCGTCTGCAAGAATATGTGTTTCATCAGGTAGCAAGCTGATTGGCGGTTTTAAATGGGGAAGAGAACGCGATGACGTCATACCATCACAATTGTTTTGGCCTGCTAGTGTATCTGTTTCCGCAAACGATGTGAGAGGAAGACCCCCAACAAGAACACTAAAAATACATCGAAGTATTACAGGAAAGGATGTTACAGGGAACAAAACTTTCATTTACCTATACAAAAACTAGAAAAAATGCGCCCTAACAAATCTTCATTGGTAAACTCGCCAGTAATAGAACCTAGCTGTTCCTGTGCTAATTTTAAATCAACAGCAAGTAATTCTCCTGCGCCATTATTTACTAGCTGTGTTAAACCTGACGATACTGCTTGTTCAGCAATTTCCAGTGCAGTTATATGTCTTCGGCGCGCCATAAAACTACCTTCGCTGACAGCTTGCATATCAGGGGCTTTTTTCAAATGCTGTCGTAACAGATCAATGCCAGTATCTTCTATTGCGGACAAATAAATTTCTATTCCATTTTTGCCGCTCGCAATACCGGGGGATCGCTTGGTTAGATCGATCTTATTGTAGAGAATAGTCGCAGAAGTACCCGCAGGTAATCGTTTAATTAAATCCAATTCTTGCTGACTTAAACCTTGTTGGTCATCGACGACCAGCATGACCTGATCGCAATTCTGCAGTTCGATCCAGGTGCGCTTTATACCCTCAATTTCAATTTTGTCATTACTTTCTCTTAAGCCCGCTGTGTCTATGATATGGATAGGCAAACCATCGATTATTATTTCTGCACGCAATACGTCACGGGTAGTGCCCGGCACATCTGTTACAATGGCAGTGTCTTCTCCGGTTAAACGATTAAGCAATGTTGACTTTCCAACATTTGGTTGCCCACTAATAACAACCGTAATACCCTCTCTTATTAGACTACCCTGACGAGACCTTGCTATGGTTACGTTTAGATCTTTAATAAGGGCTTGTAAATTAAATTTAAGCGTCGCGTCGGATAAAAAGTCTACTTCTTCTTCGGGGAAATCGATAGACGCTTCTACAAACGTTCTGATCTCAATGAGGCGTTCCTTTAACGAGTTAACCAAGCGTGAAAAGTCGCCTCGCAAAGAACGTATAGACAGTTGCGCAGCCTGTGCAGAAGTGCTATCAATCAAATCTGCTATAGCCTCGGCCTCAGTTAAATCTATTTTATTGTTGAGAAATGCCCGTTCTGAAAATTCACCAGGATTAGCAAGCCGCGCGTTGAGTTTTACAACACATTTTAGCAACAAATCCATTACCACGGGCCCACCATGGCCGTGTAATTCCAATACATCTTCGCCAGTAAAGGAATGAGGTGCGGGAAAGTAAAGAGCCAGACCAGAGTCTATGGCGTTGTCGTCAGCATCAAGAAATGGCGTATGTAGAGCAAAGCGTGGTTCAGGCAAGGTTTTAATAATCGAATAGCAAATTTGCGATACTAATGGGCCGGATATACGTACTATGCCGATGCCACCTTTACCCGGTGGGGTTGCAATAGCGGCTATCGTATCCGTAGTCACGATTATATGTGATTCCTGTCATGCGTTTTTAGTGCGGTATTTTTTCAAGTTCAAGTTCAAGTTCAAGTTCAAGTTATAGTGCAAGTTATAGTGCAAGTTATAGTGCAAGTTATAGTGCAAGTTATAGTGCAAGTTATAGTGCAAGTTATTATATAAGTACAATAATACAAAAACACATGCAGACCAACACATTTATTGTAAAGTACATGGACCTCATCTGGATGAAGAACGTTCTCTCCTTGGTAATTCCTTAGCCCTATTTCACAAGCCCTATTGCAGATTCAATATTAGAGTTAGGCGGGGTTCGATTTTTCATATTGTCGTAAAACGTACCATTGCTGTGCAATCGTTAGTAAATTATTTGCAATCCAATATAACACCAGACCAGATGGGAAAAAGGCAAAAAACGCGGTAAAAATGAAGGGCAGAGCCATCATTACTTTTTGTTGGACAGGGTCCATCGGCGCGGGATTCAACTTCTGCTGTATATACATTGTCACGCCCATAATGACGGGCAACACGTAGAATGGATCTTTTGTGGAAAGATCATTAAACCAAAAAATAAAATCCGCCTGCCTAAGCTCAACACTTTCTAATAGAACCCAATACAACGATATAAAAACCGGGATTTGCACCAGCATTGGCAAACAGCCACGCAACGGATTAATTTTTTCTTTTTTGTATAAGCCCATTAATGCCTGGCTCATACGCTGCTTGTCAGAGCCATAACGTTCGCGTATATCAGTAATTTTCGGCTGGAAACGCCGCATTCTTGCCATCGACTTATAACTGGCTTCAGATAGTTTATAAAAAACCAGTTTAATCAGAAAGGTCAATACAATAATTGACCAACCCCAGTTGCCCAGTACGCCGTGTATATAATCAAGTGTTATAAATATCGGTTTGGCAATGACCCAGAAAATACCGTAATCAACAGTACGATCAAGATTGTTTACGGCCTTCTCCATTCTATTTTGGTCTTTTGGGCCAACATAGAATTGGCTGGTGAACTGTATTTCTTCGTCAACACCCACTATTTTTTCTTGAGAAGTCATTCCGATTATATAACGGGTATCTTCAATCGACTTTGTATAGAAGTGATTAAGCTCGTCTTGCGCTGGAATCAACGCAGCTAAAAAATAGTGCTGTAACATCGCCGCCCAACCGCCTTGCATATAGCTTTCCTGCGACCGCCAATCTGACATTTCAGAGAAATCGATTTTTTCATACGGGTTAACTGAAGTAGAAATAACACCGCCCATATAGGTATATATCAAACTGGATTGCCCTATCTCAGACACTTTGGTACGTTGCAGTTGCCGATATAAACTTCCCTTCCATGCACTTTCGCTATTATTTTTTACGACATAATCCACGTCGATAACATAACTGTCCCGATGAAAAGTGTATATTTTGGAAACAGACATGCCTTTAGGGTCAGACCAGTTCAAAATAACGTTAATTTTGTCGCTTCCAGCATCCAGTTTATAGTTCGTTTGCTGCACATCATATAAAGTATGATGATCCGGTGCAGCGCCGTTCTTTGATATTAATCCAGTTTGGGCAACAAAATAACGAGGCAAAGTATCGTTCAATATTGTAAATCCCACATCGGGTTTGTTGACAGTCGCGGGGTACTTAACTAAATCAATTTTTCGTAAATCACCACCAACCGTGTCTATTTCTACCGTTAGTACATCAGATTGTATATAAATACGTTTACCCGTTTTCGTCAGTTTTATATCCTCGACGCCTTGCGCAGCTTTTGGTACGGGTAAATCTGATGGCATGTCGATGGATGAAACCGTATTTGGTAAACTTGAGCCTGGTAAACCTGAGTTTGGTAAACCTGAACTTGGTAAGTCTGAACTCGTTGGCGGTGTAGTAGGCGCCGTTATGGGTGATTGCGCAACGGGTGCCTGCGGTTTGGCAAACTGCTCTTCCCACGCCTGAAAGATTAACATCACGACAAGTGAAAGGGCTAAAAATAGGATTAGCTTTTGATTGTCCATACGACTTTTTTAGTTTTGCTTCTGCTTGAAAATACCTGACGTATTTTCAGGAACTAGATCAACACCACCTTCATGCCAGGGATGGCAACGCGAAATGCGCTTTACGGCCAACCAGCTACCTTTAATCACACCGTGTTGCCGAAGCGCTTCTTGGGCATAACAGGAACAACTGGGATAAAATCGGCAATGCGGACCTAACAACGGACTCAGAAAATAACGATAAAGTTGAATGAAGCCAATTAGAATTTTGCGCATTGTTTTACTAAATTCATTTTTAATAAAGGCTAATAAAGGCTAATTAATGACCATTTGCCTGCTGGGCCAACCGTTGCCAATGTTTTTGCAGCGCAGCGGTTATTGTCTGGTTATCTAGTTTGTCTGTTCCGCGACGTACTATGACGACGATATCCAGTTCTTTTACATTATTTTTGTTATGGCGGAAACTTTCCCGAATTAGCCTCTTTATCCGATTTCGGGCTACCGAAGAGGCAACATTTTTTTTTGCAACAGTAATACCTAATCGCCCGCAACCCAAGATGTTTTTAACTGCCAAAACGACAAACCCCTTATCCTGGGATTTAAAACAGCCTTGTTTGAAGACTCGCTGGAAATCACTTACTTGCGTAAGTTTGATCGTGCGAGGTAATCGTTTTGATTCAGAATCCAAATGTTATCACCCTGGATTCTATCAATATTTTGGATGAGCGCTTAAAATCACGGGCGTGTTCAATAAGTTATTTTCGCCAGGAACCCTGTCACTGGCTTAACTCTATTCAACGCAGTCTGGGCCCGATGCCTGTTTAATACATATAGCTAAAAACAAAGGCTTAGGCGCTCAAGCGAGTCCGGCCTTTTGCTCGTCTGGCATTAATGATTCTTCTGCCAGCCTTAGTCGCCATTCTTGCACGAAATCCATGGGTGCGTTTTCGCTTTAGATTACTTGGTTGAAATGTTCTTTTCATAACACTGTTTGCCTGCTAAATAGTTACTTGTTGACTGCCTGTTAAATATGAGCAAGAAATTGCCTACTAAATAGCTAAAAAATAGGCTAACTTTTTGATAACTTTTTGAATTTCTTACCTTGCGCTTCATTATAGGAAAAGCCGAGAAAGATACTTCGAATGGTGGCTCGATGTCAATATAAAGCACAATAAATAATTTATTAAGGGGTGAGCCAAGGGTGTGGATAAGTTTCTCTATCGGGGTTAGACTTCAAAATCTTCCAGGAGCCTGTTGGACTTAGAATCGTAGCGAAGGGGAATCGCTGCGAAACAAGTGGGTGTCGGTACCGCTTTAGTGGTGAGCCGACCCGTTCTGTCTACGTCCGACGCTCTAATTTGATGTCTACCATTATCAACATAGTCTAGAGTCAGGAGTATCAGTGCAGTCTTCCATATGGCAAAAATGCGTTGCTCGTCTTGAAGACGAGCTGACTCCCCAACAATTTAATACCTGGGTATTACCCTTACATGCCGTAGAGGAAAACACGTCAATTCGGCTCCTGGCGCCCAACAAGTTTGTACAGGATTGGGTTAATGAAAAACTTATCCTTCGAATAAACGAGATAGCTGAGTCCTTTAGCGATGACGGTGCGCCACAGGTGCGTGTCGATATCGGCAGCAAAAACAGTGTTGTGTCAAATACTCGCGAACGGCAACCAACAGAAAACAAATCGCTATTCCAACGAAAAAACGACCTGCCCGACGTTAAATATGTCAGTAACATAAATAAAGATTATACATTTGATAGTTTTGTAGAAGGAAACTCAAACCAACTTGCCAAAGCCGCATCATTGCAAGTCGCCGAAAATGCCGGCAATGCTTATAATCCTCTGTTTATATATGGTGGTGTTGGATTAGGTAAGACACACTTGATGCATTCTGTGGGCAACCAGATCCTTAAAAACAATCCAAATGGCAAGGTTATTTATCTGCATTCAGAGCGCTTTGTTCAGGATATGGTTAAGGCGTTACAACATAATGCGATTGATGAATTTAAGCGCTTTTATCGTTCGGTAAATGCGCTGCTTATTGATGACATACAATTCTTCGCAAAAAAAGAGCGCTCCCAAGAAGAATTTTTTCATACTTTTAACGCTCTTCTTGAAGGACAACAACAAATTGTCTTAACCTGTGATAGATATCCAAAAGAAGTAAACGGTCTAGAAGAAAGATTAAAATCACGTTTTGGGTGGGGTCTCACCGTCGCCATTGAACCCCCAGAGCTGGAAACCCGGGTCGCGATATTGATGAGGAAAGCTGAACAGCTGAAAGTAGACGTGCCTCACGAAGTTGCATTCTTTGTTGCAAAACGGATACGTTCAAATATCAGAGAACTGGAAGGAGCACTGCGACGCATCATCGCCAATGCACATTTTACCGGTAATCCGATTACCCTGGATTTCACCAAAGAAGCACTTAAAGATCTACTTTCATTACAGGCTAGGTTGGTTACAATTGAAAACATTCAAAAGACTGTGGCTCAATATTACAAAATTCGTGTATCAGATTTAACCTGTAAAAAACGCACTCGGTCAATTGCTCGACCACGACAGCTGGCTATGGCATTAGCAAAGGAATTAACCAACCATAGTCTTCCTGAAATTGGTGATGCATTCGGTGGACGAGACCACACAACCGTTTTGCATGCTTGCCGTAAAATTAAAGAATTAAAAGAGTCTGATACACGCATTAATGAAGATAGTGCGAATCTTTTGAGGATGTTAACGACATAACTTAATTACTTATTTGATAACCTTAACAGTCAATAATGAACAGAATGTATAAATCTGTGGATAAGTTGGGAATAATGTGTAGATAGTCTGTATACAAGAAGTTATCCACAATTCATCAACAGGTTATCCGGCTCGAATGTCCGGCTTATACATAAGAATAGTGAGAATACAAACGGCTGATTATTTTAATGAAAAGTTACTTATCCACAGATTTAGAGCTGCTTAATAATAATAATAATAATAAAAGAAATTTTAATATATTAACTATAAATCATTGGGGAAGGGTTAAATATGAAGTTTAAAATACAACGCGAATCCATACTCAAACCACTCAATATCGTCAATGGTGTTGTTGAACGACGGCAAACGTTACCTATATTGTCTAATGTCTACCTTGCTATTGATAATGACAACGTGATGTCTTTAAAAACAACTGATCTAGAAGTGGAACTGATATCAAAAACCCTACTCGATAATGCTCAACCAGGCGAGGTGACGATACCAGCAAAAAAATTGTTAGACATATGTCGAACATTGCCAGAAAGTGCACAAGTGGAAATTTCGCTGAAAAATGACAAGGTATTATTAAAATCTGGGAAAAGTCGATTTACATTATCTACATTACCAACGAGTGAATTTCCTGGCACTGAAAATGTTACCAATAAACTTCAGTTTGTAATTGCTCAAAAACAGTTTAAAAACATCATAGGGCGAACTCAATTTGCTATGGCACAACAAGATGTTCGCTATTATTTAAATGGACTCATGTTTGAAGTAGGCGCAAGTGTATTACGTGCGGTCGCTACCGACGGGCACCGGCTATCATTATGTGATACTGCGGTGAGCGTAGAAGTGAAAGACTTACAAAGCGTCATAGTGCCGAGAAAAGGAGTAATAGAACTTCATCGGCTATTGAGTGACAGTGACGATGAAGCCACAGTAAGTATCAGCAATAATCATATCAAAGTGGAAATGAACGACATCACATTCACCTCCAAACTAGTAGAGGGGCGATTCCCTGATTATGCAAGGGTGTTGCCACAACACGTCGATAAGATCGTATATGCAGATCGTGAACATTTAAAACAGGCATTAACCAGAGCGTCTATATTATCCAATGAAAAATACCGTGGTATTCGCTTGCAGCTAACCAATGGCGAAATTAAGGCATTAGCAAATAATCCTGAATTGGAAGAGGCGGAAGAAGTAATAGACGTGGTTTATCAAGGCGCCGATTTGGAAATTGGGTTTAACGTTAATTATGTTATAGATGCATTATCTGCCATAGATTCAACAGAAGTTCAATTGGGATTTTCTGACTCCAATAGTAGTTGTTTGATTCAACCCAAAGGAGTCGATAATTGTAAATATGTTGTTATGCCTATGCGGCTTTGATAATAAGGAATCTCTAACGTGTCGTGGCTGATGGTCATGCGCCTAAAAATGACAAGTGCTTCAGAGGCGATTCTCGATTGCTACTCACGGTGTAATTCCAGATTGCTGTTCCAGACACTATTCTCGATAGCTACTCCCGATGCAATTCTACCTCCTGCTGTTTCCTTGGCGTCGTACCTTCGGCAACCAGGCAATCGTAGCATTTGTCGATTTTGGGCAGATGTGCGTTCACCCAGACGAATCAAAGCACCCAAAAACTTAGTCATCAGTCGGTCGCTCAGATTGTGGCAAATTGCACAAAAGCCCAAAACGACGACTGATCTATAATGGCGTTAATAAAGTTATCTATAAGCAATGTCAGGAATATCAAACAGGCTGAATTAAAACCCTCCACCCGATTCAATCTCATCGTCGGTGCAAACGCCAGTGGCAAAACAAGTTTATTGGAAGCTGTCTATTTGCTTGGTTTTGCGAAATCCTTTAGGACTTCAAACCCGAAAAAAGTCATAAGTAGTAACGAAGATGAAATGTTTGTGTTTGGGCAAGTGGCTGGGCAGTCGGGAAGAATTATGCCCGTTGCGGTACGCCGTAACAAAAAAGAGTTCCAAATTAAGTTAGATGATAAAATGTTGCGTGCCCGATCCGAATTGTCTCTGACATTACCATTGCAACTCATTAATCCTGAGAGCCATCGGATTTTGGAGTTAGGTCCAAAGTTTAGAAGACACTATCTTGATTGGGGAGTGTTTCACGTGGAACATGGGTTTCTTCAAGCATGGAAAGATTATTTCCATATCCTTAAACAGCGAAACGCGGCGTTGCGTCATCACGGAATGGACGCCGGTGTAAAAGCATGGGATACGGGGTTGATAGAAAAAGCAGATATAATAAATAATTATCGATGTGGTTATATAACGCGTTTAACACCGTATTTTGAAAAAATTGGATCTGAGGTATTTGCTATGTCAGATCTCGCAATTGATTACTTAGCAGGTTGGCCAATCGGGCAAAGCTTCAGAGATTCTCTCATTTTGACTTTTGATAGGGACAAAGCCTCAGGCTACACACATACTGGTCCGCATCGTGCGGACATACAAATAAAAATGGCGGGTCAATCTGCATTAGAATATGCCTCCCGTGGACAGCAGAAAATGATTATCACAGCACTTAAATTGGCGCAGGTCGCATTATTAAGGAAGGAATCTGGAAAAGAATGCCCGGTCTTAATCGACGACTTAGCGTCTGAACTGGATATATCAAATCGGGCTAAGTTGGTAAATGCGTTACAGGAATTAGACACACAGGTCTTTATTACGACCACTGAACAAAATCTGGTTGACATGACCGGAATTCATGATAAAAAGATGTTCCACGTGAAACATGGAATGATACAAGAGGTCGCTTAGACACTCCTTCAAGGTGATATATGGCAAACGAACAAACATATGATTCTACAAATATCCAGGTACTTAAAGGTCTGGATGCCGTCAGGAAAAGACCGGGTATGTATATTGGTGATACCGACGATGGCACCGGGTTGCACCACATGGTATTTGAGGTTGTCGACAATTCTATTGATGAAGCCTTAGCTGGTCATTGCACTGAAACCAAAGTGACTATTCATAGTGACAACTCCATATCAGTCTCCGATAACGGTAGAGGTATTCCCGTTGATATGCATGAAGAAGAAGGCCGGCCAGCCGCTGAAGTGATTATGACGATTCTGCACGCTGGCGGAAAATTTGATGATAACTCTTACAAAGTATCCGGTGGATTACATGGCGTCGGGGTTTCAGTTGTAAATGCGTTATCCGAACATTTGCGTTTGACGATCCACCGGGACGGTGGAATATATCAGCAGGAATACGGTTTGGGTGAACCTAAGACGCCATTGACCCTTATCGGTAAAACTGAAAAAACAGGCACCGAGATTCTTTTTAAGCCCAGTCCAGAGATTTTTAAAGACACTGAGTTTCATTACGATATCTTGGCAAAACGGCTTCGAGAACTTTCTTTTTTAAATCCGGGTGTGCATATTGTCTTAAGCGATGAGCGCAGTGATAAAACAGATACCTTCGAATATAAGGGCGGTATCCGTTCCTTTGTAGAACATTTAAATAAAAAGAAGACACCATTACATCCCAGCGTCATCTATTTTAATGCAGAAAAAGACGGTATGGGTATAGAGGTCGCGATGCAGTGGAACGATTCTTATCAGGAAAGCATTTATTGTTTCACTAATAATATCCCGCAACGCGATGGCGGTGCACATTTGTCTGGGTTTCGTAGCGCACTCACCCGTACCCTAAATCAATATATAGAAAAGGAAGGGGCGGCTCAAAAAGCGAAAATCTCTACATCGGGCGATGATGCGCGCGAAGGACTAACCGCCGTATTATCGATTAAAGTGCCTGACCCGAAATTCTCATCACAAACCAAAGACAAGCTGGTGTCCTCTGAAGTTAAAGGCGTGGTTGAATCTGCGATGTCTGAAAAACTCCAATCCTTCCTGTTAGAAACACCTCAGGAAGCGAAGTTAATTGTTGCCAAAATAATTGATGCTGCGCGCGCGCGCGAAGCTGCGCGAAAAGCCAGAGAGATGACACGCCGTAAGGGTGCATTGGATATTGCTGGTTTGCCCGGAAAGTTAGCGGATTGTCAGGAGAAAGATCCGGCACTGTCTGAAATATTCCTGGTCGAGGGTGACTCTGCAGGGGGCTCGGCAAAACAAGGGCGTGACAGAAAACATCAGGCGATACTGCCGCTCAAGGGTAAAATATTAAATGTAGAAAAAGCGCGTTTTGATAAGATGATTTCATCAGTCGAAGTCGGTACGTTAATTACCGCACTGGGTTGTGGCATTGGCAGAGAAGAATTTAATATCGATAAATTGCGTTATCATCGCATTATTATAATGACGGATGCCGACGTCGATGGCTCACATATTCGTACCTTGCTACTCACCTTTTTTTATCGACAGATGCTTGTACTGATCGAACGCGGACACATCTATATCGCACAACCACCGCTGTATAAAATCAAGAAAGGCAAACAAGAGCGTTATATCAAAGACGACGCCGAGTTAACCAGTTATCTGTTACAAGTTGCGTTGGATAACGCCAGTCTTTTTGCTAGTGCAGATACACCGGCAATAAGCGGCGCGCCATTGGAAGCATTGGCACAGGAATTCAACACCGTAATGGCAACAATACAACGTCTATCGAAACGTTATCCGGCTATGTTTCTAGAAAAACTTGTTTATATGCCAGCATTCAGTACGGAGCAAATGAAAGACAGTACTCAGGTCAAATCTTGGCTCTCGGATCTTGAAGCACGTCTAAAAGATGTCGAGGGAGATATATCTCAAACCACATTTGAAATAGAGGAAGACGTGGATAATGATACCAACCGAGTGAAAATAGTCACGCGTATCCACGGCAGTACCAATGAGAAAATCGTGGGCAGTGAATTTTTTAATTCCGGAGAGTACAAAAGTATAAAAACGCTCGGAGAAAAAATAGGTGACTTAATCAGCACAGGTGCCTATGTACAACGCGGCGAACGAACTCAGGAAATCTCTAGTTTTAAACAAGCTATGAACTGGTTATTGGAAGAAGCAAAACGTGGGCAATATATTCAACGCTACAAAGGATTAGGCGAGATGAATCCAGATCAACTTTGGGACACCACCGTTAATCCTGAGACACGCCGTTTGTTGCAAGTGAAGATCGAAGACGTTGTTGCTGCAGATGAAATATTTACTACATTGATGGGCGATCAGGTTGAACCACGAAGGGACTTCATTGAGAAAAATGCACTGTCTGTATCTAACCTGGATATCTAATACCAAACATAGACCTAAATAAATCAGTTATTAACCACGGAGAACACACTTTATGTATTTAACATAAAGAATTATTTTCACTGTGTGCTCCGTGGTTAAATAATCCTTACTGGTCTTTGTGGTAGGAAACTAATCTATCTACTTCATTTTTAGAACCAAGAATAACTGGCACCCGTTGGTGTAAGTCCGTCGGTTTTATATCCATGATGCGTTCTCTGCCTGTGTGACTTACGCCACCGGCTTGTTCAATTATGAACGACATGGGATTAGCTTCGTACATTAAGCGTAACTTACCTGCCTTCGATGGATCCTTCGTGTCTTTTGGATACATGAAAATACCACCACGTGTCAGTATTCGATAAACTTCAGCAACCATTGATGCGACCCAGCGCATATTAAAATTACGACCTCGAGGCCCAGTATCGCCTGCCAGACATTCATCTACATAACGTTTCACTGGTTCTTCCCAAAAGCGATCATTGGACGCGTTAATTGCAAATTCATTAGTATCCTCAGGGACTTTCATTTCGGGGTAAGTCAGTACAAATTCGCCGATATTTTTGTCTAGCGTAAATCCATTTACACCGTTACCGGTGGTCAACACCATTAATGTGGATGGGCCATATAATGCAAACCCGGCACAGACTTGTTTGGTTCCTTCTTGTAAAAAATCCTCTGCGGTTGGATTGCTTATCCCATCCGGGCACCTCAATATAGAAAAAATAGTGCCTACTGAAATATTCACATCAATATTGGAAGAGCCGTCCAAAGGATCAAATACCAGCAAGTATTTGCCTTTCGGGAACTGTTCAGGAATGGGATATATGTCATCCATTTCTTCTGACGCCATCGCGGCTAAATGCCCTGCCCACTCGTTGGATTTGATCACCACGTCATTGGTGATCAAATCTAGCTTTTTCTGTGTTTCGCCTTGTACGTTTTCGCTGCCTGCACTGCCCAGTACGCCAATGAGCGCACCTTGGTCAACGGTGTTTGAAATTACCTTACACGCTGTCACGATATCATTCAGTAATGAAGTGAAATCCCCGGAGGCGTTGCTTAGTTTGCGTTGTTCTTCGATTATAAACTGTGTAACTGTTGTGCCAATGTACATGTTATTTCCCTTATCCTAAGTGACTGATTGGACCTACTGCTCACTACCACTGTTCTCTAATAGGCCCATAAATATAATTGTAATATGCAAAAAGGCGGAAATTTTACCAAAACAGCGCGCTTATTTCGACGTCAATTCAGTATTTTGTTTAGGTTATTTGTGTATTTGGAGACGTAATTAAGCTAAATCGCTGTTTGTGACCGATTACGTGGCTTGCTACAAACTGCAACGCAGCTTAGCATAGCGGATTTACACTACACTCCAGGTGCCTAAATGACTTTGAAAACACTAAGAATTGCCACCCGAAAAAGCCCGTTAGCGTTATGGCAGGCTGAGTTTGTCCGAGATTCTCTCATTCAACATCATCCAGATCTGAAGGTCGAACTGGTTAAAATGGTGACGCAAGGTGACAAAATACTGGATACCCCCTTGGCCAAGGTGGGTGGTAAAGGTTTATTTGTAAAAGAATTAGAGCAAGGCATGTTACGTGATGAAGTAGACATCGCTGTGCATTCCATGAAAGATGTGCCGGTGGAGTTGCCACCGGGTTTGCATCTAAACGTTATTTGTTCTCGTGAAGACCCCCGGGATGCGTTTGTTTCCAACAACTTCGATTCGCTCGAATCATTGCCCCAAAATGCACGTGTTGGCACTTCCAGCTTACGGCGGCAAACACAGCTCAAAGCGGCTCGCCCGGATTTAGAGATTCTTGATTTACGTGGAAATGTAAATACCCGCCTTAAAAAGTTGGATGAGGGATTGTACGACGCAATTATTCTTGCATCAGCTGGCTTAATACGCCTGGGTTTTGATAGCCGAATAAAACAAGCGATCGATTCACAAATAAGTTTACCCGCGATTGGGCAAGGTGCGGTGGGTATAGAATGCCGTGTCAACGATGAGGATATTAATCAGTTAATAAGTGTATTGAACCACGCGCAGACCAATACCTGCGTTACCGCCGAACGTGCGATGAATGCTCAACTAGAGGGAGGTTGTCAGGTGCCTATCGGGGGTTATGCGATATTAGAGAATGATGAGCTTTTCCTGCGTGGTCTGGTTGGCCGTCCAGATGGCTCGGAGGTGGTGCGAGCAGAAGTCCGCGGTAAGCCCAAAAATGCGCACTCATTGGGTGTTGCATTGGCAGACGATTTATTATCGCGTGGCGCAGACATTATTTTAAAAGAAGTATATAAAAATGCCTGATTTATCAGGTAAGACTATTGTCGTTACCCGCCCTGCGCATCAATCCAAAGAACTGGCAGATTTGATAAGCGCAAATGGCGGTAGCGCTTTTTTATTTCCAGTAATGGAAATATTAGACCCGACAGATAGCGAGCCATTATTAAAACTTATTGCTCGTCTGCCGGATTTCGACATGGCGATATTTGTGAGTGCCAATGCAGTGCGTGCGGCAATGAAGTTTATTGAAACTAGGGGCGAATTGCCCGCCACAATGAAATTGGCTGTCGTTGGCGATGCAACAGCAAGGGCTTTGGCCTCTTTTGGCAGGGTCGCCGATATTTATCCGCAAACTAAATTTGACAGTGAAGCCTTGTTGGCTGTCGAAGAAATGAACAATGTGTCAGGAAAGAGAATTATTATTTTTCGTGGTGATGGTGGTCGCGAATTAATCGCCGATACATTACGGCAACGCGGTGCTACGGTTGAATACGCTGAATGCTACCAACGCGTCAAGCCAGATAACGAATTAACGTTGTTGTTGTCCTGTTTGGAGCAAGGCCAAATAGACGCCATTGTCGTAATGAGTAATCAAGGATTGCAAAACCTTTGGGAAATGGTCGGTATTCAAGGACAACGCGATTTACAGAATTGCCAACTTATTGTTATTAGTGGACGCACTGTAGAACTTGCTGAAGAATTAGGTTTTTTAAATAAACCGAAATTGGCTAGCATAGCCAGTGATCAGGCCATATTGGATGTTCTTGGAAAATGTTGAGGACACCGATCTAGCGCCTTATAATGTAAATAGTGCCTGGGTAGCGTACTAGCAATGTTTGTGCTTATCAGGTTTACCGGTGCCTAGAACGCATCCAATATTCCATATAAGAGATATGTCTATGGCAAATGAATCCGAATCAGGCGCTGCACCAAAGGGCGAACTCGCGACGCAATCAGAGACCAGCAACAATAAGACTCAATCCAAACAAGAGAAAAAAGCAGAAAACAAAGCGAGGGATAAAGAAAAGCGTGTTACCGCTTCAGGAAAATCTTCTTCTGCACCTTGGATAGCTAGCGTTGCAATTTTATTCGCTATTGGCGCAGGTGGCTCAAGTTATTGGGTATGGTTAAAATCGAATGAAAGATTGGCTTCGTTAGATACTTCGTTTGATAATGCGCTAACACAAATCAAGCAACAAACAGATGATAAATTGCAACAAGCGGCTAATGATCGCAATATTTTGCAAAGTACTCTGCAAAATAAGCTCACCGAAGCGTTATCAGTAAACGCCAGCCAACAAAAACGGCTCATGGAAGAAGTCCAGCATCTATCGGATTCGACCACTGCAATCAGTAGCCGAATTGGCGCTGAGTCAACCACCTGGATTATTGCCGAAGCTGAATATTTACTTACGCTGGCTAATCACCGCATTATATTAGACAAGGATGTTGACACGGCTATCGCTGCGTTAACCGCGGCAGATCAACGGTTAAAGAAAGTCGGTGATCCCGGGTTATTGGATGTACGGCGTAAGATTTCAGAAGAAATAATTGCTCTACGCTCTGTAGAAGTACCTGATATCGCGGGTATGGCCTTTGAACTCGCCGCGCTGGCGTCAACTGCTGAACAATTACCATTGATTGTAAAACAACGGCAATTGCAGCACGAAAATACATTTTCGTCGACTGAGGAAGCAACCGGTCAGGTCGCTGGGGTGTCAGGCATAATGAATGCCGTTTGGAAAGATATAAAAAGTCTGATTGTCATTCGCAAAAATGACAAACCTATCGACGTATTATTGGCGCCAGACCAGAGACATTTTTTATTTCAGAACCTGATACTTAAAATTGAAACGGGACGACTTGCTTTGTTACGAAGCGAGCCAAGTAACCTTAACGCCAGCCTGGATGTGGCGCAGCAATGGTTGCAGGCATATTTTGATAAAGACACCGCTGCTTACGCTAATTTTATGTCAACACTTGATAGAATTAGAAGTAGCAAGTTAACACCGGTGTTTCCGGATATTACCAAATCGATCGAGGTGTTACGCAAATATGAAGCCGACAAGGCAAATAAAAATACCGGTCTGACGTCACAAATTAAGCCGACCAAGAAAAAAGAAATCGTGAAAATCACATCACCGCAAATAACTTCACCACAAAAACAAATGCCGCCACAAACCGAGTTAAATGAGCTGGAGACGGAAGTAAAGCAACTTGAGTTAGAGCAGACAGAGTTAAAACAAACTGAATTAAAGGAAGCAGAGATAAAACAACCCGAGACTAAGCGTGCGACAGCTGAAAGTATAGAACTGACCACAGAATCAGCCACAGAGTCCGTCACTGCTGGACCAAGTTCTGACGCTAGCGAGCAAGTGTCCGAGACAACTGTTGAGGCAAATAAGGAAAGCACACCATGAAATTGTTGATTTCTATATTGGTAGCATTGACTTTAGCCGTCGTCGTTGCGCTGAATGCGAAAGTTGATTCGGGCTACATAATGATGGCCTATGGGAAATGGTCAGTTGAAATGTCGGGCCTGCTAATGGCATTGATAGTTGTTGCCGTATTTTTTATTCTTTATATAAGTATTCGTTTTTTGGTAGGGATCAAACAGATTCCCGGGCGCACCCATAATTGGCGGGCACATCGCAAACAAGTTAAAGGTAATGATGGCTTAACCAGGGGACTGCTGCTATTCACTGAAGGTCGATGGGTTGAAGCTGAAAAACTGCTGCTCAAGCAAGTGAAGAATAGCCATGCGCCACTATTAAATTATTTGGTTGCGGCACGTGCGGCACATAATATGGATAAATACCAACAGCGCGACGATTATTTAAATATTGCATACAAAGAATTTCCTTTAGATAAGGTTGCAATTGAACTTACCCGTTCAGAGTTACTGGTGCAGCATGGGCAATACGAACAGGCATTAGCATCACTACGGAACCTAAGAAACGTTGTTTCGAATAATCATCGCATGTTGGGGTTGTTGGTTAAAGTCTACAAACAACTTGAAGATTGGAAAAATCTTAAAGATTTATTGCAAGTGATACGAAAACAGGTAGCGATGAGTGATGATGAGTTATATCCACTTATAACTGAATGCCATTTTGAATTATTGAAGAAAGCCGGCGAGGCTGAAGACGTTGGCGTATTACTAAAAGCCTGGTCCGAGATACCAAAGGAGTATCGCTCATACAAAAATATACTGATAGCTTATTGCAAGTTGCTAATGGATAAAAATAGTAGCGAACTTTTGGAGCCTCTGTTAAAAGACGCAATAAACAAAAAATGGGATAGTGACTTAGTCTATTTATACGGTAAATTTGCCAAGAGTAACGCAACTCGTCAAATAGTAACCGCAGAAACCTGGTTATCGAAGCATAAAAAAGATCCTGTTTTGTTGTTTACGCTGGGGCGTTTGTGTTTACGTTGTGAATTATGGGGGAAGGCTCGGGAATATTTAAGTTTAAGTATCTCTAACGGTGGTTCGGCGGAGGTGTATTATATTCTGGCACAATTATTAGAGCGATTGGATGAAACAGATTCTGCCGCAAGGTATTACCAACAAGGTTTGAGTATGTTGGTGGATGCGTCCCCATATGAATTGCCTAATTTGGTTATTACAGAAGAGTCAAATAATTCACAGCGATCGGCAACAGAAGATTCGAATAATTCACAACGATTAAAATTAATCAGTCATTAATTACCATTACTGACGGTTCTACTAGTAGCGCGGGTTAAAATAGTGGTCACCAACTCTCCTTTTTATCCGATTCATATTATAGGCTGTGGTGATATCGGCCAACGGGTCGCTGAGTTGTGGTTACAACGGGGTGCGACCATTATCGCGGTGCGACGAAATGAAAGCGATGCCCAAAATAACCTCCAAAATACTTTCCGAAACAATCTTCAAAATAATTCTAAAGAACTCGATCAAGCTGGCATTAGCAATATGCAGCTTGATCTTGATAATCCACAAAGTTTGACAGCGCTAAATATAGATAATGCATTAGTTTATTATTTCGCTCCTCCCCCTAATAAAGGTACTCGAGACTCCCGTATCACGCATTTTGTTGCAGCGCTAAAAAAACAAACGCCAAAACGATTAGTCTATATAAGTACCAGTGGTGTTTATGGCGATTGCAATGGAAAATGGGTAACGGAGGCTGATCCGCCCAAGCCAACTTCGGACCGGAGTCGTCGTCGATTGGATGCCGAAAAACAATTAGAAACGTATTGCCAAGGTGTCGGTACAGAATTAGTTATTTTAAGAGTCCCCGGTATCTATGGTACCAACCGTCTGCCGATCGAACGAATAAAACTAGGTCGGCCAATCGTAAAAGACCATGCTTCATTTACTAATCGTATTCACGAAGATGACCTTGCAAATATTTGTGTTGCTGCCGGTGAAATCAACCAGGCTACCGGGATTTATAATGCCAGTGACGGTGTGCCTGGTACGATGGCGCAATATTTCATTGATATTGCAAAAGCATTGGAACTACCGCCACCACCCGAGATTAGCTGGCAAGAAGCACAAGTCGCGATGAGCGCGGAAATGTTATCTTATCTGTCCGAATCAAGAAGAATAGACAACAAGAAAATGTTGCAGGAATTGCAGATAGAGTTACTCTATCCTAATTTGGCTGCGGGCCTGAAAGCTGCCGTCAACAGTAACCCTAAATAAATCAGTTGAACCTACTGCGAACGCCTAACGCACAGAAGATAAAAGACTTTTTTCTTCTGCACCTTAGTCGGTCTCGTTACGGTTTAACTGATTTATTTAGGGTAATAGGATATAGGCCGAATTAACGGTTTTTAATTATTGGGTTAGTTTCAGAAAATCTGCTAACTTGAAATCTTTCAGCCACAATAGCAATTAGTTCTCGTGCTATTTTTTCTTTAGTTGCCATCGGTAACAGAATTTCTCCTCCAGGCCAAAAAACGGCAAGCGCATTCTCGTCACTATCAAAACCGCCCTTTTCATTGCCAACTTGATTTGCAGCTATCATATCTAGTGATTTTAATTTTAATTTTGTAAGCGCATTTTCTTTTACGTTGTTTGTTTCTGCCGCAAAACCGACTGTGAAAGGTGGGTTAGCGGCGTTCGCAACGTTTAGTAGTATGTCTGGGTTGCGAACTAGTTCTAATTTCAGGTCTTCAGACGTTTTCTTAATTTTTTCACTTTGCGTTACCTGTGGACGGTAGTCTGCGACGGCGGCGGTTGAAATAAAAATATCTGCTTGCGTAACAAAATTACTAACAGCGGTATTCATCTGTTCAGCTGTTCTTACGTCAATTCGATCCACGTGTCTTGGCGTTGATCGTTGAACTGGCCCGCATATGAGCGTGACTTTTGAGCCCGCTTCTACTGCTGCCTTGGCAATTGCAAACCCCATTTTGCCAGAGCTTCGGTTACTTATATAACGTACTGGGTCTATATCTTCTTGTGTAGGTCCGGCGGTAATTAATATATGTTGTCCATGCAGTAGTTTAGCCTGAAACATTTCGTTCAGATTATTAATTATTTGAACGGGCTCTTGCATGCGGCCCAAGCCGGTTTCTCCACAAGCCTGGTTGCCAGCGGCGGGCCCGAAGCGAATGACTTCGCGTTTCTCCAGAGTATGAATATTCTCTTGGGTCGCGGGGTTTTCCCACATGGCATTGTTCATTGCCGGAACGATGATTATTGGTGAGCGCGTCGCTAAACAAACTGTTGATAATAAATCATCCGCCGCACCGTGTGCGAGTTTAGCAATAAAGTTAGCACTACAAGGTGCGATTAAAATGATATCGGCCCACCGTGCCAATTCAATGTGACTCATATTGGACTCTGAATCACAATCAAGTAAATGTTGATGAACCGGGTTTTGGCTTAAAGTTTGTAGCGTCAACGGAGTAATGAATTCGTTCGCCGATTGAGTCATTACCACACGGATATTTGCACCTAGTTCAGTCAAACGACGAATCAGGTCGGCGCTTTTGTATGCTGCAATGCTGCCACATACACCGAGTACGATGTTTTTGTTGGTTAATTTATTCATAGTTTTATTCTAATCGGTTTTTGTACGTAAGGCGTAAGCGGTCTTTGTTAATATCGACCATTATACCCAATGTCATTAAGTTAACAAAGAACCGCTTTTGGTTGGGGTTCGTAAACTCACCCCAACCTGCCAATTTTCGGTCTTTAGGTTTTTCATAGAGAGAATTATGTCGATTACTGATTGGCCTTTAAGCGAAAGGCCACGAGAAAAACTCTTGTTACGAGGTCCTGATGCCCTG
>JAADIM010000088.1 GCA_013151345.1 Gammaproteobacteria bacterium | reverse complement strand
GGGGGCGTAAAAAATATAATTGAAGTTATGTTTGCATTTGCTCGTTTGTCGAGTAATATTTTATTGAATTCACGAATACATTTATACCCTAATGCAAAATAATGACAGATAGTGGTGTGATTAAGTGCCATTATCGAGCATACCTTCCTGGATAATGAACCCAACGATGTCATCCACCCCTTCATTGGTTTTTAAATTCGAAAAAATAAACGGGCGATGAGCGCGCATTTTTTTTGAATCGGATTGCATAACATCTAAAGACGCACCAACGTAGGGCGCAAGATCGATTTTGTTAATCACGAGTAGATCAGACTTGGTAATA
This sequence comes from Gammaproteobacteria bacterium, assembly GCA_013151345.1. Lineage (GTDB taxonomy): Bacteria > Pseudomonadota > Gammaproteobacteria > SG8-11 > SG8-11 > JAADIM01. The sequence goes on along the minus strand of JAADIM010000088.1, from coordinate 27,859 downwards.
CCCGGGCCGCCTTTGCGCGGAATTTTATCTCCCGCTGAAACATCGATTACATAGATCGTCAGGTCAGACAGTTCCGGGCTGAACGTGGCACTTAAATTATCACCACCGCTTTCTATCAGTACCATATCAAGATCAGTAAAGGTTTTATTCAGGTCGTCGATAGCTGACAGGTTCATCGATGCGTCTTCACGAATGGCGGTGTGTGGACAACCGCCGGTTTCAACACCGACAATCCGGTTTGCATCCAGTGACTGGTTGCGAATTAGAAACTGTGCGTCTTCTTTTGTATAAATATCATTGGTCACCACCGCGATTTCGTATTTATTGCGCAGCTTTTTGCATATTGCATCCACTAATGCTGTTTTACCTGATCCTACTGGACCGCCAATGCCGACGCGTAATGCTTGTTTGCTCATGTTTAATTCCTGTTTAGTGAAAAAATTATGATCTGAATAATCTCGAATATTGTGTTTCATGATGAGCGCTGGCAATAGCCAGCCCCGGTGTGGTAAATCCTATATCATCATCCGTCAAGTTCAAGCCCTGTTCAACGATGGCCGGAATTTTTTCTACGGCCTGTGACAGGATTCGTTGTCCTGCTGTTTGTCCCAATGGAACGAGTTTGACTGCAGCAGCGACTTGGTTTTCAACCCAGGACCAGAGATAACCATGACATGTATCACTTAATGAGATCTGCCATTGAGTTGCAGCGAGAGTAAACAAGGTGGCAAAGCTAGCCGCATTTGCAGCACGCCATGCAGATGCCGATTGCATATCCAGATCGGATAATAAGCGTGCCAATGATCGCCCTAATTGATGGTCTTCCTGTTGTAACTCGCTCGATTCTCTACTGGCAAGCAAAAAACGGTTCCAGTATTTGACTTGTTCCTGGTCTGATTTTGTCCACGCTCGATACAGTTTCGCGATAATGGGGATATCCGTTCTGCATAGAGAATTTTCAAGTAACTCTAAAATCCACAATGTTGCTGATTTCTCATCAGTGACCCAGTTGTTGGTCACCGCAGATTCCATGCCTTGCGAATAGGCATAGGCGCCAACAGGTAAGGCAGGGCTGACCAGTTGCATAAGACGTAATAAACTCGTTTGGTCTGTCACTGTTGCAGTTTGTTGGGGCGTCTGTTGTACCATCTGTTGTGCAGTGTGCGAAAAATCAGTGGGCATGTGAATTGTTATGCGAATGGCTACGCAATTTTAAACGTCCATGGTACGCACCTGCTTCTGGTTCAAACGGTGCCTGTTCCGATACTAATTCAAGTCCCAGGTTTTTGACCATGTCATCGAGTACGTGGTCATGTAGATAGCGTAGCCAGGTATCACCAATTTGCAGTGCGACATGCCGATTGCCCAGATGATAACAGGCGCGAGCCAAAAGCAGAGCATTGTTTGAACGGGCTGTTGATACCTGTTCGTTTGCGGCTTTTATTTCGATGATGAGTCCGTTGTCTGCACGCAATAAGTCGCCTTGTCGTAACACGGTGCCGCGTGGTAGCAGTAAGCCGACTTCTTTATCGTTATCGAGTCGGGTGTGCAATCTGCTTTTTTGTCTGAGTTCGTAGGGTAAAGTCAGGCTGGCTTGTGCCTCAGTTGCTTCGGATAATTGTTCAGTTATTTGGATCATATTATTTTACTCTTTAAAAATGCTTTGGGTTTTTAAAAACTAGTCCTAAAAAATTATTCTTAAAAAAGCCATGCTTTAAAAAGAATTTTCTTAAAAAAGAAAGTAACGTTGTGCCAACGGGAGTATGTCCATAGGCTCACATGTTAATAATTCACCGTCTGCACGGACTTCATAGGTTTGTGTGTCGACTTCAATTGTTGGCAGATAACTGTTATGCACCATGTCCGCTTTTTTAATGTTTCGGGTATTCTCAACGGCAACCAGACGTTTATCGAGTTTGTATTTTTCACTTATATTGGCTTCGAGACCAGCTTTAGAAACGAACTGGACACTGGTGTCTGTGCGGGCCCGGCCAAATGCGCCGAACATCGGGCGGTAGTGAACGGGTTGTGGTGTTGGTATGGATGCGTTAGGGTCACCCATCGGTGCGGCGGCTATCATGCCACCCTTGATGATCATCGATGGTTTCGCACCGAAGAAGGCAGGTTTCCATAATACCAAGTCCGCGAGTTTGCCAACTTCTATTGATCCCACCTCATGACTGATGCCGTGGCTGATCGCAGGATTAATAGTGTATTTTGCGACGTAACGTTTTGCGCGAAAGTTGTCGTGGTGTGATGGGTCTTCGGGCAGTGAGCCACGTTGTACTTTCATCTTGTGGCCGGTTTGCCAGGTTCTTGAGATGACTTCGCCCACTCGTCCCATTGCCTGTGAATCTGATGCAATCATACTGAATGCACCCAGGTCATGCAGAATGTCTTCGGCGGCGATGGTTTCACGTCTTATGCGTGATTCGGCGAAAGCCACATCTTCCGCTATGTTGGGGTCCAGATGATGACAGACCATGAGCATGTCCAGGTGTTCGTCAACGGTGTTGATTGTATAGGGGCGCGTCGGGTTTGTGGAAGATGGCAATACATTTGCTGCACCACAGGCCTTAATAATATCGGGTGCGTGGCCGCCACCTGCACCTTCGGTATGATAGGTATGAATTGTCCTGTCTTTAAAAGCGGCGAGGGTGTGCTCGACAAAGCCGGATTCATTTAAGGTATCGGTGTGAATCGCAACCTGTATATCATATTGTTCAGCCACGGTTAAACAGTTATCAATGGCGGCTGGGGTAGTCCCCCAGTCTTCATGCAGTTTTAATCCCATCGCACCCGCGGCGATCTGTTCAATCAGTGGCTCTGGCAGACTCGCATTACCTTTGCCCAAGAAGCCAAAGTTCATTGGGAATGCTTCTGCCGCTTGATACATTTTCTGGATATGCCAGGGCCCCGGAGTGCACGTGGTCGCATTGGTGCCGGCGGCCGGGCCGGTCCCGCCACCGATCATGCTGGTAATACCTGACATTAATGCTTCTTCAACTAATTGTGGGCAGATGAAATGAATATGCGCGTCTATCGCACCGGCCGTGATAATTTGTCCTTCACCTGCAATGGCTTCAGTGCCGGGGCCGATGATGATATTTACGTTGGGCTGAATATCGGGGTTACCTGCCTTGCCGATACTCGCGATACGTCCATCCTTTATGCCTATGTCTGCTTTGATGATGCCCCAGTGATCCAGGATCAAAGCATTGGTAATCACTGTATCGACGACGTCTTTTGATGTGCGTTGGCTTTGGCCCATACCATCTCGGATGACTTTGCCGCCACCAAATTTAACTTCTTCGCCATAAGTGGTTCGGTCTTCTTCCACTTCTATCCATAATTCGGTATCACCGAGTCGCACCCGGTCACCTGTCGTGGGACCGTACATTTCTGCGTAAGCTTGGCGGCCAATTTTACCCATTGTGTTTTCCTCAAATGCTTATATCTAGTGCTTGTATCGAGTTCTGATATCAGTTTTTATAGTACTGTGGTTATAGTACTGCTCTTACAGTTTTTTCATTATTTTTCCATTGAAGCCGTACACTTCCCTGTTGCCACCGTAGGCAACAAGCTCAACATCACGTGTCTGCCCTGGTTCGAACCTCACGGCGGTGCCGGCCGGAATATTTAATCGAAAACCGCGTGACGCGTTACGATCAAATTCAAGGCCGGGGTTAGTTTCAAAAAAATGATAATGTGATCCGACCTGTATTGGGCGGTCACCGCTATTTGCAACGCTCACCGTGACCGTTGCGCGATCGCTGTTGAGTTGCAGTTCGCCGTCAGCAGTAATAATTTCGCCAGGTATCATTTTTAATCCTTTTGGTTGAATATTTTATAGTCAATAGCACAAGTTAGCAGTTTAAGTTAGCAGCATATGTAAGAAGCTTAAGTTATCGGATTATGAACAGTAACAAGTTTTGTACCGTCAGGAAACGTGGCTTCGACTTGCACGTCATGGATCATTTCTGCAATGCCATCCATTACATCTTCGCGTTTAAGCAGGGTGGTGCCATGGCTCATTAGATCGGCAACGGTGCGGCCTTCTCTAGCGCCTTCCATGATAGCAGCAGAGATATAGGCCACGGATTCAGGGTAATTAAGTTTCAGCCCTTTTGCTTTGCGTCGTTCGGCGAGTAAACCGGCTGTGAATAGCAGTAATTTATCTTTTTCTCTAGGTAATAATTCCATTGTGTCCTCAGTACATATTATTGTTAATAATTTGTTATGTGTTCCAAATCCTGGGAACACTAGCTTTTTTATTTAATATAGCTGGGCGCAATAATTTCCATGCACAGATAAAAACTGACTTCGCCTGGTCTACTTGTTCTCCCAGGTAACGGCATACAATTATGCCATTAATACAGGTTACACTAAATAAGCAATTTGAATCGGTATGCACTGATTCTCGTATAGAGTTTACAAGCTCGTTGCTGTTGGTACTATGTGTTGTGCAGTAGAGGGTAGCGGTTACGGGGTAGTTGGCCATACCCCATTTCGACTGCAACGCTGTCGAACCACCGTTGTGGTCGCAGCGATCTATAATCAATGGTTCATTGTTGCGCCACAATTCAATATGTTGTTTGAACTTCCCGCGTAAAAATCCTTCACCAGACGCTGGCCGGCCAAGACAAACAATGTCCCAACCGGTAAATTGTGCTGATTCAGATAAGGTAACCTGTGTTTTTGAATTAACATAGGCACCTTCATAGACAATCGTTTCCTGTGGTAGCCATTCCATGCAGGCTTCGTTACCTACGGTCAATGTTTGCGTCTGTTGTGCGATAACATTGTTGCTTCGATAAAACTTATTGGCGGCGGGAGTGGTAATCAGGCTGCTGGCACCATGATCAGTATTAATTTGTACATGTAAAACATCGCCGCCCACAACACCGCCGGGCGGATGCAATAAATACACGTGACAGGTGCCGTCCGGTTCTGGGTAAAAGGCGCGCTGAATACGCAGTGGGCCTTGGTGTATGGCACGGTCGACAATTGTTTTATGTTGCTTTTTTATCAAACCAAGAGACAGCGAAGCATGCCAGCCTGTGCTGTATTTTGGGATTTTATCTATTGCTGTGCTGACTAATGACATGTTCCGGTATCACAGGTTGTGATTGATAAAAACTAGAACACTGAGATTAACCCCAATCGTTTTATTTTGCACATCCTATTTCTGCATTATGTAGAATATTAGAATACGCTCACGGAACACCTGCAGAGTAATGCATAATTAATAAGAAATTGATAGTGTACCCAGTATTGATAATAGTTAACCGCGAGTAATATGCAGGTTTCTTGACTCTGATTGATTACAATTCAGATATGCCAACACGTTCTGATAAAAAATTATATTGGTCAATGCCTTCGACGATACCGGCTGAGTAATGTTCTTTTGCAAAATAAACATGTGGTTTACCTCTCAAGCGTTCCAGTTCCGGACTGTAATTGCCAACAACGACGGCATAGGTATTACCGCCCAGCATTTCCTCATCATTGCCGGAATCGCCCGCGACCAAGATATGTTCTGGCGAAATGGCCCATTTTTCGGCTAAATATCGGATAGCCAAGCCTTTGGAAGCCCGTATTGGCAGCAAATCCAGGTAGGCCCCTTGCGAGTAAATTGCTTTTGCGTGTAGATCAAGTTTGCGCAGATGTTTTACGATATCGTGGATGCGGGGTGCTTTTTTGGGGTCAATAAAATAACTGACCTTGAATGTTCGTTGATTTATTTTGGGTTGCAGTTTTATGCCACGTAATCCTCGCATGGCTTCGCGCAGCGACTCGGGTTCCCATCGATAATTGATGTGCTGATGCCAACCAGTATCCGAAAACATGCGGTGACCATAGTGGATTTCAGTGCCAACAGACGAAATAAGTAAATCGGGAGTAACAATTTTATTTTGTTTTAGCACTTTTATGGTGCTTTCAATGTGGCGACCTGTCGCAACCGCGAAACCGACTTTATAATCAGAATTTTTTAATTTTAGTAGAAGTGCGCGCAAGGCTTTTTCATCGCCGAGAAGCGTGTTATCTATATCGCAAACTAATAAGCGTTCAATTGTTGGGAGTCGGTTTTTAGCTGATGTGCTGATATCAGTATGTCGTTTGCTGCGACTGATTTTACGAACAATATTCAAATAAGTGTTGGCGTGTCCTTCCCAAGAAAAATATCGCTGTGCGCCGCGTACGCCATTTTTTGACCATTTACGCCAACGTTCTTTGTCAGTTAATGCCTGATAAATAGTGTTGCCCATTTTTTCCGTATCGACCGGGTCGATCAATATACCATTTTTACATAGGCGAATAATATCTTTAGGTCCTCCGTCTTCGGTTGCAACGATAGGTAAAGCGCTCGCAGCGGCTTCTATTAACGTTAGACCAAATGGTTCGGTCAGTGCTGGGTTAACAAATAGGCCACGTGTTTTTGCTGCTAACTGAAACAGGTCGGGCACATCACTTGCGTCATGATGTTTGGGGTAAGCGACACTACCGTAAAGGTCATGCTGGTCAATCAATGTAATAAGTTCGAGTAATACTTCTCGCGGTCCTTTTTCCATTGTTAATAGATCATCGCGGTTGCCTGCTACGATGACGAGGTTCGCAATTTGCTTCAGCTGTGGATGTTGGGCGAACGCACGTACCAGGCTGGCAATGTTTTTTCTTTCATCGGGCCTTGAAAGCGCCAGTATCATTGGCTTGTTCGGCTTGCTTAAAAAACGTTCCAGTTCTTTTTTTATGGGAGGGTTCAGGGTCTTTTTTGGTGGTTGAAATAGACTTAAATCTACTCCAGGCGGAATGACGACCATGCGCCTGGGATGGTAGTTTTCGTATTGGCTATATTGTTCATCTATTTCCTGTTGAGTGCTGGCAATTACTAGCGAAGCGTTGCCTAACGCGACTTCTTCCGCCTCTATGCGCTGCACGAGGTTATACTGATTTTCTATCGATTCGGGTTTTAATCCTTTTTCTAATAATCGTTGACGTTTAACTCGCCCAAGAGAATGGCCCGTATGAAAAAGCGTTATGCCAAGATGCTGTGTTAAGCGGGCGCCCACATAGCCTGCATCGGCATAGTGGCTATGGATCAAATCAGGTGTGAGGCCGATTTTACGAAAGTATTGCAGTGCGTTGTCGATAAAGCTGTCCAGATGCGGCCATAGAACTTCTTTTCTCAAATATCGTCTTGGACCACAGGGTAAGCGGATGATGCTGGCTTTTTCATTAATTTGTTCAGTGGGGTTGGAATACGTTTTATTAATTTTTGAGTCAAAAATTTGTCGAGTAAATAAATCTACCCGTTCTACCGCTTTGTTTTGAGATAGTGCTTCAGCCAGTTCTATAACGTATTTTATTTGACCGCCGGTATCCGCATCTCTGCCCAGTTCGAGATTGTCGGCTCGAGCGAGCCCATGAACGCTCACGAGTACGATATACAATCCTTTTGGTTCTTTATTTATTTTCCCCATAATGACAGATTTTTTTTATAGAAATCACTTTCTGTTGTGGTTGCACCGCGCATTTCACAAACAGAAGAAGCAAATGCCATTGCGCGTTGTGATATCACATCAATGGGCCATTTTTTTAGTAGACCAAGTATAGTGACAGAACTGAAAGCATCACCAGCACCCACAGTATCAACTAGGTTGTTTGCAGGAACAGGCTTGCCAAAATGAATTTCACTTTTTGAAATAAAAAAGGCGCCATTGGCTCCCAAAGTAATAATAAGCAGATCGATGTTAAAGTGCTTGCGTACCTGTATTGCAGTTTCCTTTTGATCTGCTTTATTTATATTAATCAGCTTCGCTATTTGATTTAATTCCACGTCATTCAACTTTGCCCAGGTTGCGTGGCTTAATGATTGCTGAATGACTGCCTCGTTCCACCATGGGTCGCGTAGATTAATGTCAACAAATGTGGGCAGAGAATGTTCTTTTTGTATTTCATATAAAGTGTTGCGTGATGTGCTGTTTCTTAATGCAAGCGTACCATGGTATAGAAGCGGGCAGGGCATAGTGTTGCTTGCAATAGTCTCACTTACAATAGTCTTATTTGCAATAAATAGTGCATTGTTGTCGATAACGCTATCAATATTGTCATAGGCCTGATTGGGTAGAATGTCAAACGTGGGTTGGCCCTGGTCTAATTTGATGGCCACCTTGCCTGTTGGATGTTCGTCGTCAATTTGAACGCCACAGGTTTGCATGTCCCAATGACGCATTGTTTCCAATACTTTATTTCCAGTAATGTCATTGCCTACTTTGGTGACAAAGACAGGTTGTAGTCCAAAACCTTGCAAATGCCATGCTACATTAAAGGGCGCGCCCCCCAAAATGGCAGATCCATCTTCAAATTCATCAAACAAAACTTCTCCGAAAATAACAGGGCCTTCTATAAGAGAGCCTTTTATAATCGCGGTCTGACTTGTTTTTGCTTGATGAGTGCTGTCTTGCCTATCCATAAGACTAATAATCTTAAACTCTAAGCGAGTGATGAAATTTGTTTGTGCCCGGTAGTGCTCATTCTATGTTTTTTTATCGCAATGTCTTTTATAGTGTTATCGGTAAAAACTTGTAAAGAGTTGGATGCAAAAAACGACTAAACTCTCGAATCTATTTTCGGATCTATTCTTCGATTATTGTCCGCGGATCTGTCAGAACGCTTAATAATGTGTTTGAGATACAACCGAGATATCAATTCATTTTATCTATATAGCGGTAAATTCTAACCCTGCTTAGTGAATTTTAGCCTAATTTGAGGGTTATAATAAGGCTATCTTGAAAGAGGGTGGTTAATGTATAGCCAGTTTTTCTATAAAAATTAACGATTTAGCTAATATTTAGGTAGGCGATGGTATGGTGCGGTACAGATTCATATTATTTATAAGTGTAGTGGTGTTTTCTGGTATGAGTCTGGCGTTGGCCAGCGATAGCAAATACGCAGAGTCGGACTCTTCTGAAACGGGGCATCAGAGTGTCATACCCACGATTAGTGACTTATTTGTAGAAGCTGTTGCGGCGAAAAAGAGTCGATTGCCGCTTCTTATTATGTTTGGTGCAGACGATTGTGGCTATTGCGAAAAGCTGGAAGCCGAAATATTAAAACCTATGTATATCAGCGGAGAGTATCAAGAAAAAGTGATAATGCGCCGCGTTATGATTGATAATTTTGATGCAATGCGTGATTTTAAAGGCACTACGCTAGAAGCTTTTGAGTTTGCCAGCAAGTATAAAGTTACAGTTACGCCTACTGTAATGCTTCTTGATAGCGACGGCAAAATGCTTGCGCCTAAACTGATAGGTATCAACACTGTCGATTTTTATGGTGCCTATCTTGATGAAGCGATTGATCTGTCTTATAAAAAATTAAATAAATAAATTGCAGGTTGTAAGTATTTTCAACTAAGAGTCTACTGAGAGATATTTTTTAATTTTTTGCGTATTTGTGGTAAATAACGGCGACTTATTTCCAGTTTAGTATCTGTGTCTCGCAATTTAATGCAGTACTGACCCTCTGAATTTTTTTCTATCCCTTCCAGATAATGTTTTGCGACCAACGCATTGCGGTGTATGCGAAAAACTAATTCACTAAATTCATTTTCAAGAGATTTCAAAGAATCTTCGATAAGAACTTTTCCTTTTGTGTAGCCAAGGTTGACATATTTTTGCTCTGCTTGAAAATAGATAATGTCGGTTACCGGAATGAGTTCAATATTGCCACGAATACTGACACTTAAGTGTGAGCGTGTTGTTTTCTCAGTTGATTCTAATTTAAGTTCGGACAGTTGTGCGCGGTTAAGTTTGTGGGTGTTTGCTATGGCTTTTTGCAATCGTTCTTTTCGTATTGGTTTTAATAGGTAGTCCACAGCATTTGTTTCAAATGCTTTTAATGCGTGGTCACTGTATGCAGTTGTAAATATTATCGCAGGTGGGTTGGGTAAGGTTGAAAAATGCCGGGCAGCTTCAAGGCCGTCCATTTCCGGCATGCGAATGTCGAGCAAGACCAGGTCTGGATTAAGTTCGCCACTTTTAATTAGGGCTTCTTTTCCGTTTGTCGCCTCACCTACGATTTCACAATTACCTATATCGTCAAGTAATCTGCGGATTCGTTTTCTTGCCAGGGGTTCATCATCAACAATTAGAACTTTCATTTTCTTTCCTTCTCTTGAGAAGAGCCTTGAGACGTGTTTTGGAAAGTGTGTTGAGAAGTATGGTACGGGAAAGTAATATTAACTATATAATATGCATTGTCTTTATTTTCGACCTGCACTTTACCTTTGGCGCCGTAGAAGGCATCCAGGCGACTTTTAATATTATCTAATGCGATTTTGTTGCCGTGTTTGGCCTTGTTTTTAGCTGGCATTGGATTTTTGAGAGTGATAGAAATTTGTCCTTTGGCTTCACTCCCTGTTATGTTAATTTTACCACCTTCCGCAAGTGCTTCGATCCCGTGATATATAGCGTTTTCCATTAGTGGTTGAATACTTAGTGCAGGAATTAATGCATCTTTGGGCAGCCTGTCGATGTCCCAATCAACGGCGAGGCGATCGCCCATACGCAGTTTTTCGATTCCAAGATAACGCCGGGTTAACTCTAACTCTTCTCCGATTGTAATTTGATGGCGGGTATCCGCCAGACTTTGTCTGAATAGATCCGCTAGATCTTCAATTGCTTCTTCAGCTAATGCAGGTTGGTCACGGGTTAGGCTGGCGATCGTGTTTAGGCTGTTAAATAAGAAGTGGGGCCGAATTCTTGCTTGTAATGCCTGGATTCGTGCTTGCGATTCGGCATCAAGATGCCTTTTCCATTGGTGTTGAATATAAAAATAACGTAGAGTCACCGCATTTACAATCGCACTGATCATCAAGTTTTGTAATATCAGGTCCAGGTGCCAGTCAGGTGAAATACTAACGTAAAAATTGAAGTACTGCATTAACCAAAAGGCCGCTTCTGTGAGCAATAATGTGACCATTAATGAAATCAGATAGCTCAAGGTAGCAGCAACCTTTTCTTCGAGCTTTTGCAAGAAGGGCCGGGCAGTACACAATGCCGCCGCACTGGATAGCGCGACCCATTGAATGAACAATGAAATAATACTTAAATCACCCCATGGATCAGTTGAGTTTTTGAAGGGCGATAGCACCAAAATGAAGGCAAGTAGTTCACCTACTACCACTAAAGCGAATACCATCCTGACATTGCAAAAATCTGGTAAGAAAAAGCTGTCCTGAGTGTCTTTTGGGCTTGTTGTCGTGTTTAACAATATTTCCTGCCAGTGTTATTAGGGTTGTTTATAAATTTAAGTTTAATATGATTCTATCGGCTTATTGCGCCGATTATTGATATCCATCGCTGGGAGAAGCGTAGCGAATTCCGGGATAAGTTGAAAGCAAATCCTGTTATTCGCAGCGTACATTCTAGCCGCCCGCTTTATTGGGGCATTGATTATATGGCAGAAAAGTGCACATCTGTGCAGACAAAATAACGCTCAAGCATCGCTTCTTAGAATATTGTAGATTATACTGCTCAGACAAGTGATTTTCAGGAAAGTCATTGAAAGTCACTGAGAGTAGCTAGATAGCACTAGATAGCCGTAGGTAGAGAATGAAAAAAAATAAAGCGAATACTAAGCTCTGGGGCGGGCGATTTGAGCAGCCTACCGATGCATTTGTCGAGTTGTTTACGTCTTCCATCGGGTTTGATCATCGGCTGTATAAACATGATATTGCAGGTTCGATTGCGCACGCGTGCATGTTGAACCATGTCGGTGTGTTAACTAATGCGGAATGTAAGTCCATCGTAACAGGATTAACAGATATTCAGCTGGATATCGAGCGCGGCGAATTTGCCTGGTCAGTTTCCTTGGAAGATGTGCATATGAATATTGAGGCCAGATTAATTGATCGAATTGGCGATGTAGGAAAAAAACTGCATACTGGCCGTTCCAGAAATGATCAAATTGCAACAGATATTCGTTTGTATCTAAGGGATGAAATTGACGCGATTGCGCTGGAAATAACTCGCCTGCAACAGGCATTGCTGGATTTGGCCGAAAAAGAAACGCAGACCATTATGCCAGGTTTTACTCACTTGCAGTCTGCTCAACCGGTGACGTTGGGCCATCATGTCATGGCATGGTTCGAAATGCTAAAGAGAGATGCAGAGCGCCTTGTTGATTGCAAGAAGAGAGTAAATATTATGCCGCTGGGTGCTGCTGCACTTGCGGGTACCAGTTACCCTATTGATAGAGAATATACTGCGAAATTGTTGGATTTTGATAGTGTCACGGAGAATTCTCTTGATGCGGTCAGTGACCGGGATTTTGCTATTGAATTTGTGTCAGCTGCATCTCTGATTATGATGCATCTTTCGCGTGTGTCGGAAGAGCTAATTCTTTGGTCATCTGCGCAATTTAATTTTATTGAAATTGATGATTGTTTTTGTACTGGCTCATCAATTATGCCGCAGAAGAAAAATCCGGATGTGCCAGAGTTGGTGCGTGGTAAAACAGGCCGGGTTAACGGTCATTTAGTCTCCTTATTGACTTTAATGAAGGGCCAGCCACTTGCATATAACAAGGACAACCAGGAAGATAAGGAACCGCTTTTTGATACTGTCGATACGTTAAAAGATTCGTTGCACGTGTATGCGGACATGATACCGGCGATTAAAATTAATCGGGATAGTATGAAAAATGCTGCGCTGCAAGGATATTCGACGGCGACGGACCTGGCGGATTATCTGGTAAAAAAAGGCGTTGCCTTTCGTGATGCGCACGAGATAGTGGGGCGTGCAGTGCAGTATGCAATTAAGTCGAACAAAGAGTTAGCAGCGATCCTGTTAGCAGAATTTAAAACGTTTTCTGATGTTATTGAAAAAGATGTTTATGATGTATTGAGCCTGGAGGGATCGGTTTCCGCGAGAAACCACATCGGCGGTACCGCGCCTGAACAGGTGAGCGCAGCGATTACCCGGGCTAAGCACTGGATTAAAACGTAATGTGTTTTTCGTTTATTAGTTAGCTTCAGTGTATTACTTCAGGTTTTAGCTCATCCACCCAGCGAGTGTCATGATTGCAAGTACCGTTACCCAGACAATGATTGCGCGTAGTCCAAGTTTTAATGCTTCATTTACACTATTCAGTTTTAGGTTTTGCCTGTCTAAATCTGGATTGTTATCATCTTGTTCAGTTGTACCCAGTTGTAATGCACTTAAACCAATACAGGTGAGCATATCGTCGTTTTTGTCTATAAAAGTGTCTGTGGATGAGTATACGTCGGGTGTGTTTCGCCAGCAATCCAGTGAATGTGCAAAACTGCCGCTTATGGCATAGCTCAGCGCTGTGAGTCGGCTTGGTATCCAATGTAGGATGTGTTGTAGCTGCGCCGCTGCGATCGCAAATTGCGAATCATCTTTGTTTTTTAATTTGTCTTCGTGAATGATGCTGACGAGTCGGAACAATGCTGCACCAATCGGTCCCAGAACTACGAACCAAAAAAGTATGGATAATAGCTGTCTGCTTGTTTGAATAAGAATTACTTTAATAAGTTTTAATGTTAAAAGTGGCTCACTTTCTGGAATATCCTGTCCGAGTATATTGTCTAACTGCCAATAAGCACCTTCATTATCGCCTTGTTTTTTAGAATGGATAAATTTTTGTACGTCTTCATGAATTTTCTTTGGGCCGATCGAATAGGAGAGAACAAGTATACCGAAAATAAACGAGTAAAAGCTGTGATACCCGTTGAGTATTGTAGAAATAACGCCAACAATAATGATCACGGGTGCAATTATAAGAATTAAGCCTGCTGGGCCATCTAGCCCTTTATATTCAGAAAGTTTTGCGCGCATCCAGCTTTCGTAGCTGCAGCACCAATTTGCATTTCGCAGCTTGGTTTGCCAATCCGCATACTTTTCAAGTAGCAGTACAATCAGGATAGAGATTAATGTCATTAGCGTAATATCACTTTTTAATTTTCTATTAAATTGCTGAGCGGTATTTATCCCAATCAAAAAATGGACCTGGGTCTTTTTTACGTTCTGGCGCGATGTCGCAGTGACCGACAATTCTCGCCGGAGACAGCGTGGGATAAGTATGTAATAACGCCAGCGTCGTGTTGGCTAGCATTTTATACTGTATTTCCTCATAACGTAAATTTTCGGATCCTTCTAATTCTATGCCTATGGAATAATCATTACAATTAGCGATGCCGTTATAGCAGGATTTTCCCGCATGCCACGCTTTATTATGGAACGGGACATATTGTACTATTTCACCGGTACGTCGAATAAGTAAATGGGAAGATACTTTTAGTCCTTTAATTTCGTTAAAGTAGGGGTGTTTGTCAGGATTCAATGTGTTGGTAAACAGGGCGTCGATCCATGCGCCGCCAAATTCGTCTGGTGGTAAACTTATACAATGAATGACTAATAAGTTTATTTCAACATCGTCGGGGCGTGGATCACAATTAGGTGAGACCACACGGCGCGCCGCAGTTAACCAGCCTTGTTTTATAGTAGAAAGTTTAATAGCAGATGGTTTTATTTTGGATTTCATATGAAAGAGTCTAAATGTGTTATAAACATTAGTGCCGAAAAGCTCTTGTCTTATTATAGAGGAAACGTACGAAATGTTATTGCAAAATCTGCCGATGGTACGACAATCCAGTTTCCTGTTGAAATATTAAGGCCGTTTATAATGCATAACGGTGTATCTGGGGTTTTCGTAATAAGGTACGATGATAACAATAAACTTGTCGATATTGAAAAAACCTCAGAATTGAAAGGTGGTTAACTGTATTTATCCAGTAGCATTATCAATAGTATTATCAATCGAATTTTCAATCGGACTGTTGTTTATGAGTAGCGTTAATCATGGGTAGAATAGTGCCGGATAATTTCGCATTTGTCAGGATTGCGCCAGTCAAGTCAGCGCCTGTGAGATTTGCACCTCTGAGATCAGTGTTAGTCAGGTTGGCAAGTCTTAAATCGGCCTGACTTAAGTTCGCTTTTTGAAGGTTGGCGTTACTTAAGTCGTATTGCACCAGGTTTGCTTCAGCTAGATTCGCGTTACTGAGATCCATACCAACAAACGTGTCTGCTTCCAGTGTTATTAACTGATTGAATCCTTTCTTGTCATAGATGGTTATCATAGAGGATGATCATATAGCGATTGTATTGCGCTATTGTACTGCTATGTAGTTGATAGGGCTACTGTTCAATTTGTATCAACAACGTCTTTTATCGCAAAAGAGATATCAAAAGAGAAGAAATTAGTCCTCCATGAGGACGGTAGAGCTGTTGCTGCCGATTTTAGCAAGTGCCTGGATTGCGCGATCCAATACTTGTTGCGGCTCTTCATCCGTGTCTTGGTTCACAAACGAATAACCGAACCTGAGGTGACATGAATCATTGTCCGGGAGCAGTTGTTTATTTTTTTGTTCATCGACGAGTTTTTCGGAAAGGTTGGTTAACCAACCATGAATTTTGTCATTTTCCATATTCGGTAAAACAATGGCAAAATCATCGTTACCAAGTCGCGCGGCAAAATCTGTCTTTCTGATGGTATCAGACAAGGTTTTTGCGAGTAGCTTTACCACCTTGTCGCTGGTTGAGCGACCTGCCTCGCTGATAATTTCTTTGAGATTTTCGATTTCCATAGAAACAATGCAGACAGGCAATCCTCGTTTGGCAAAATCAAAGCTGCGTATAAGTTCTTCATTAAAACGGCGTCCGTTTGGCAGTCCTGTCAATTCATCTGTGTAGGCAAAATGGCTGACAGCTTGTTGATTATGTTGTACGTCATTAGCCATTTGTTTAAGGGCGGTTAATATATCAGCACTTTCTTTTATTTGAGGCGGGGGATTGTCGCCGTCGAATGTGCCATTGGAAACCTGGACAATGAGATTTTTAATGGCCGAAAGCTCGTCTTTTATTTTTTTTGTTGCGTTTAGTGACAAAAAAATGGCGGTAGCGGCTATGACGAAAGCGGCGATAATGCTAGCGATGCTCAAAATTGATACGGACATGGTCAAAAAAGCCTCGAAATAATTGCGATAGTTAGCCTATATTGCGATAGTTAGCCTATATAGTTAGCTTATATAATCGACTGATTTTGATATTAATTTAGCTCTATTTCGCTTAACTATTTTCCTGGACTATTTAGCTTAGCTATATCCCTTAATTTAGGTACCGCTAATTCAGCTTCATCGGCTAGCGATATCGCTCGGTTTAAGCGCGCCGGCGCTGATCGACCCATACACTTGTGATTCAAGTCGCCCCGGATTGCTTCTTCCATGCCTTTAATTAGACGTTCGCTGGGAAGCGTTTCGCCCGTTATCCATTGCTGAAGTTGAATGACTTCGTTTGCAATTATGTATGCCAGTTCGTTGTGCTGAGTCCATAAGTCTTCCACTGTGCCACCGACTGCTAGTCCAGCAATATTTGTCGTGAGTATGTACACATTCTTTCGAACCAGTTCATACAGCATTTCATTTTTTTCCTGTATTTGTGTACAGGGAATATCGATGCTCATTAACGATGTTGCGATTATTTCTGAATGCTCGCCATAGACTGGGGAAGGAATGATAACTTTGTAATCCTGACCCTTCTTTTTTTCAAACCAGACGGATATCACAGTTGGTTGTTCGATTTTGTGAGCCTGCCAATCACGTGGTAGCAGTTCATTTTGTAGAAGTGTTAGTTTGTTATGCCAGTTTTCCGGGAGTGTATCCAGGGTGGCGTGAAGATCATGTTCACCGACAGCCACCAGCACCAGGGCAGGGTCAGGTATTTCCGGAGCGATGCTGATTAAATTCATTTCTCTTGTCACCGGGTAGACCGGGTAACCGCGCCGTAGGAATCCGCGGGCAAACACGCCGCCCATTTCTCCGACGCCTATAATGATAACTGGTTTTTGCATAGGTGAAGTGTAACCTAAAAATAAGGTTTATTCATAAGAAACACGGATAAAAGATATGATTTATTTGAAAACATTTTTACCAGGTTAGTAGTTAGGTGTTACTCCAGCCACATCCCGCAGGCGCGTGTGACTAATATAAAGTTTTTTGTTATGACGGAAACATTTTGCCGGGGTTGAGTATGCCGTGAGGATCGAACACGGTTTTTATGTCTTTCATTAGCTTGAGAGTAATCGGGTCGATTTCACGGTCAATATAGTTCATTTTTTCTATACCGACACCGTGTTCGCCCGAAAGGGTGCCATTTAGTTTTAATACGAGATCGAAGACCTCGTTAAGACAGGCTTGTGAGCGTGTGACTTGCGCCTTGTCCGTTGAGTCGATCAGAAGATTAGTATGGATATTCCCGTTACCTGCATGGCCAAAATTGACGATATTAATATCATGTTTTTTAGATAAATTTTCCAGGCCGTCTATAAGCGCTGGGATATTTGACACAGGCACAACAACATCTTCATTGATTTTGTTAGGTGCGACATTTCGCAACGCAGGGGACAGTGCCTTTCGGGTCGCCCATAATGCGTCAATTTCTTCTTGGGTCTTGGCTAATTTGATTTCCAAAAGTCCACTGTTTGTTGCCGCAGTTTTAATTGCTTGTGCTGCGTCGTCCAAGGAAGATTCCTGACCATCGACTTCAATAATCAATAACGCACCCGCATTTGTTGGTAATTCAGCATTCGAATGTTTGCGCACCATGTCGATGGCCTGGCCATCAATAAATTCCAAAGTATAGGGTATTACAGGTTGTGCCATTATTTTTGAGACCGCTAGCGCTGCGTCACGAATGTCCTTGTATATCGCTTGCAGTGTGCGTTTGGATTGTGGAAGAGGTGTCATTTTCAACGTGGCCTCGGTAATAATAGCCAGCGTGCCTTCGGAGCCAAGAATGAGCCGCGTCAGATCATACCCTACGACGCCTTTAGTTGTGTAAACGCCAGTGCTAATTTCCTCTCCTTTTCCGGTGACGGCTTTGAGCCCCAATGTATTTTCGCGGGGGGTGCCGTATTTTATGGCTCTTGGGCCAGCAGCATTACACGCGAGGTTGCCACCGATAGTACTGTAGGCGGCGCTTGTTGGGTCGGGAGGCCAAAAAAATCCTGCTTCCCCTATTTTATTTTGTACGGCTTGATTCGTGATGCCGGGTTCAACGACGGCAACTCGATTATTTACATCAATTTGTTTGATCTGCGTCATGCGCTCCAAAGATAATACAATGCCACCGTGTAATGGCACGCTTGCGCCAGTGGTGCCTGTTCCTCTTCCACGCGCGACGACCGGTAAATTATTCTCAAAACACACTAAAACGATATCTTTGACTTGCTCGTGTGAAACGGGCAACGCGACTATGTCTGGCTGGCTATGTCTGCGGCTATTATCGTACCCATAGGGCCAAACATCAGCCTGATCAGTCAAAACATTTTCGCTGCCAAGAATAGAAATAAGGCGGGGCAATAATCTATTAACTGCGCCTGGATCAGTTGACATATTCGAAAACTTTAATAACCCGCTTTACTCCGGTTACGTGGCTTACTATGTCAGCCGCCAGATCTGCTTGCGCTTTGGGAATGAGTCCCATTAGAAAGACTGATGCGTTTTCAGTTATCACTTTAATACGAAACCCGTCTATTTCTTTCTTGCCAAGAAGCTGTGTTTTTACTTTAGTCGTAATCCAGGTGTCGTTATTACGTGATTTCAACGACGTTGGCTTCATGATTTTCAATGCGTTGTAAACACGCTTTACCTTAGCACTGTTTCTGGCAATGTCAGCCGCTCTTGACCGCATGTTCTCATCCGGTGTTTCTCCGGTTAGCAAGACAATAGCGTTATAGCTGACCACATTGATGTGAGATTTCATCCTAATTTCTTTGTTTGCAGATAGTTTGCCGGAAATATGATGTTCAATTGACTGATCATCCACGATGGCATCACGAGTGCGTTTATCATGCGCCAGTATTCCTCCACCCGCAGCACCCGCAATAAAGACTGCAGCACAACCCTGTAATGACAGTAAGCCTGATAAAATTACGAAAGTTGCAAGTGTTCTTATTGTAAGCGCCTTCAAAATTATCATTTGATTAACTCTCCTCAGGTTGAAAGGCGTCATCAATCCAGTCAAAAGTGAATTGATTACCTGATTGCGAAATTGATATTACATCAAAGCGAAAATTTCGTTTGGCTAGTTTAGGATGTTTTTGTATAAAATGTAACGCGGTTCTGTAAATTCTGTTTTGTTTTTTTCTGGTGACGCTTTCTGCACCGTCTCCGAAATTATTATGCTTTCTGAAGCGGACTTCAGTAAATACGATATCGTCTTTATCTTCCAAAATGATATCAATTTCACCCCCGGAAATTCGATAATTTCTCGAAATTGGTATTAAGCCCTGCGCCAGCAGATATTCATAGGCAGCGTTTTCTGCGCGCTCTCCAATTGATTTACTACTCGTTATGCTAAGGTTTCCTAAGTCCGACAAATTCTGAGCACCTCTGATTAATTCAAGCTGTCCAGAACGGTTGGCACACCTTTTTCAAACCCTAACCAAAGTAATCGTCTATGAATGCGGTTATTATCATCGAGATAGAGATTGCCCGTTTCCCCTCGAAAATACTCAGACCGAAAAGCGATCAGCCTGTTAAGCGAAGGGATCATATTATAGGCGTCTATCCCTAGTGCATAAAGTCTGGAGTAGCTTTCACTGGCACCAGGCCATAATTTGTTTATTTCTTTCTTCAGTGTGTTTTGTTGGGATATCTCTGGAACGACCCACGGCATGTCACCAAAAAAAACACCATTCATATCACGATCCATTTGTGCGTTAATTTTTCCTGTAAATATATGGGATGTAGCATATACGGGCAGATTAGACGCGTGATAAAACTTGAGCTGTGGTCTGATTTGGCGTGCTTGACGAGGAAAAGCGCCGATAAAAACAAAGTCGATATCTTGCCGGCGACGCGGGACGAAAAATGTCTTATGGTTCACGGTCGCATGCAGCAATGATTGCCGGCGTTCACTTTCGTCAATGTTAAGTATCTTACGTATAGAGGTAGAGAAATCATTTTTTTGCGGATTATACGTTTGGCGTTCAGCGACCGTGCCGCCAAGTTGTTCCCATCTGCTTTTAAATGCGTTGTGTACGCGTGTTCCCCAATTGCCTTGAGGGATAAGCACAATGGCTTTACTATAGCCATTTAACCATGCTCTTTCTGCAACTTGTGCTGCTTCGTCTTCTGGCGAAAGACCAAATTGGAACAGGTTTTTAGGTGAGTCAATGGTAGTGTCGTCCAAATTATTGTCGCTGTAATTCAATGCGAGAGTGGGAACTTCAAGCTTAGATGATTCTTCAAGCAATTTAACGGAGGGTTTGTCCAACGGACCAATAACAAAATCTGCGCCTTCTAATATTGCTCTGTTGTATTCTGTCCAGAAACTATCGGCATCAGTGCCTGAGTCGTAGACCTGTATAGTGGGTTTGTCTTCGTAAGAGTGTTGTGCAAAGTATGCTGAGAGAAACCCGTCTTTTATTGCTGATGCTGCCTTGGCAAATTTATTATTTTTTGGCAACAAAAGCGCTATATGTTTTGGTGCGATTATTGCAATTTCCTCTCTATACAGCATATTTGAGACTACATCGTCAAGTGCGCTGTGTTGTGGATAGTTGGCACGCCATTGTTTAATCTCTTGACTTAACTGCGACGGTTTTTTTTGATACGTTTTAGTGATGCGAGATAGTTCTAGCCAGCCGCGAAGTGACTCCGAAGGAGGTTCAACGATAAGCTCTTTGAGTGCAGGGTCTGAAAGTTTTGCTAACGTATTAAGTATGGAAAGTTGATTTTCCTTTCTTTCGTCGTCGGAAGTAATCAGGGATTCCAGTTGAATACGTTCTTTAACTGTTTCAAGAATATAGCCAGCCATCGAATATGCGTTTGCTCGGGTGTTATATAGTTGTTTTGTAATTTCTGCTGTAGTCTCAAGGTTTTTTAGTGGGCCCAAAATTTTAAGCGCGATATCCGGTTTGTTGTCGCTTAGCGCAATTTTGGCATTTAACAGTGTTTTTCGGATTTTGAATGATTGTTCTAAAAAATCGACGTTAATTTCATCCAATAATTGGGTGGCTTGTATTAGATAATTACCACTTAACAGGGTTTCCACCGCCAGTAATTGGAAGTGCTGTTTGTCAGGTTCTAGGGAGTCAGAAGCCAGGCGCGTATAAATTAGGGCAGCATCGAGAAATTTTCCGCTTTGTGTATAATCCTTAGCGCGCTGCGACATAATCATTACATCGGTTTCGGTAGCAATTGGGTGGTCTTGTTTTAACTTAGTTAAGTCAGCTCTTTTTTTCGTGCCACCACAGCCAGAGAGTGCTATGAAAACTGTAATCAACAGTAATATAAAAAGTTTACGTATAGTCATCAAATATTCCAGGAATTCAGTTTGTGAAAATAATATGCAGCTTATGTGAACAGTGTTTTACGTGAGGCCCTAACTATACCTAATTTTAGGTAATAAAATTATGTTAATAAAAGAAGCGAATTATAAGGGTATATTGTACGTAGTTGCTACACCAATAGGCAACCTGGAAGACATGACGCCGCGCGCTATCGAGGTTTTGAAATCGGTAGATCAAATAGCCGCTGAAGATACTCGTCACAGTCAGCCCATGTTAAAGCATTTCGGGATAACTACCCATTGCATTGCTTATCATGACCACATAGAGCGCCAATTAAGTGGCACTTTAATTGATCAAATTGAAAGCGGCAGTACGATTGCGCTCATTTCTGATGCAGGTACACCGCTTATCAGCGACCCTGGCTACCAACTGGTAAAGCTCGCCTGTCAGCGGAACATTAAAGTGGTACCGATCCCCGGATCATGTGCCGTAGTGGCTGCATTATCTGCATCGGGGTTACCGTCTGACCGATTCATATTTGAGGGTTATCTGCCGGCAAAGTCAGGTGCTAGACAGAAAAAATTACATTCACTCAGTGAAGAAACTCGTACACTAATATTCTATGAGTCGCCTCACCGTATAGTGGAAGCACTTACCGATATGGCAGAAGTGCTTGGGCCGCAACGCCGAGTTGCCATTGCACGGGAATTAACTAAATTATTTGAGACGATAAAATTAGATACGTTGGAAAATTTGTGTGAATGGATACGGAACGATAAAAACCAACAAAAGGGCGAGTTTGTCGTCTTGGTTCACGGTAAGGCTGCTGAGAAAAATGATACCGGAATAGACAGTGAAACTGACCGTGTGCTGCAATTACTGCTGGAGGAGCTACCTGTTAAACAAGCCGCCTCATTGGCAGCAAAAATAACTGGCGTAAAGAAAAACGTGCTTTATCAGTATGCGATAAATCGCGAAACTACATAGAAAACTTTTGGTTCGTTGTCTCTTTATACTTAAATGATATATCGATGCTATTAATATATCGATGCTATTAATATATCGATAACTGTGAGTGAAGTCACAGGCCGACTGTTGTTCCTTTCGTTTACTGAGGGTGATAGTTCGAGCATAATTAAAATATAATTGAACTCGAATTAAAATCGCGAGGTATCAAAATGGGTTTTGTGAACAGCAATGTTGTTTCTCTATATGGAAATATGGAGGCTCAAACGACATTAGACTCTGCGCAGGTTGCTAATATTACTGCCGCAGTTAAAAGTATTGCCAAGATGCACTTAACGATGTTGTTGCGAACCATGTTTGCAGAACTTGATGATGCTTTTTTTTCGAAGTCGGATGAATCTAGCAATGATAATAAAAAAGCCTACTACTATGATGAAATTCATGAGCTAAGATTAAAAAATAAACAAGTTGAGATTCTGTTTATTAAACGATTCGATGAGTTATTGGGTCAGTCTTTGTTGCTTCCCCCAATACTTTCCCCTGCAAGACCAAAAAATTCATCGCGTCTAAATGTATTGCAGGATTTTCTTGAAGCGAACGAAGCTGAACTTGAATCTTCCATTATGTTGACTCATTTTATAGCCAAAGCGAATAAACTATTTAAAGAAAAAATCGATTATATGCAAATTGGTTTTAATTATCTTATGAAAGGCAAAACAACTACGGGGAGTCGTGGGATTCCAGTCGTGCCTGCGTTAATAGGCGATGCGTTTAAAGTGTCGATGGAATCGCTGGATGATGATACTGTGCAGAAAACGATTATTTATGATCATTTCGATCGGAATGTAATGCAAAATCTCGGTGAAATGTATGATCAAATAAATGGGCTGTTTACCAAAGTAGGTACGATTTAGTATAAGAACGTACAGGTTTTGGGTCGGTCAATAAAAACAATAATATAATTGTTTTCGAAGAACTAAGCATAAGGCTAAGCATAGAACTAATACATAACATCATTCGGCGTTATGCTTTTATTTTGTCTGTAATTTTTATAAATTCCTGCCATACTCGATCTTTTAGATTAAGCTGCTAATCACAGGAGAGTCCGACGATTGTTGCTGACAACGGGCGATTATAATTTTAAGCTACAGCATGCGGGAAGAGAACGCAGTTATATCATCCATGCGCCACCTCAAACCGCGTTCGGGAAACCATTGTCGTTGATTATTAATTTTCATGGTGGTGGTGGAAACGCTAAAGGTTATATGCAATATACAAAAATGAATGAACTCGCGGATCAAGAGGGTTTTATTGTTGTTTATCCGAATGGAACAGGTGAGCGTGCAGAGAAATTTTTGTCGTGGAATGCGGGAAATTGTTGCGGCTACGCCTATGAAAATAATATCGATGATGTCGGTTTTGTAAATGCCTTATTGGAAGATTTGCCGAGCAAAATCAGTATTATTACGAATAGCATTTATGCGACTGGTATTTCCAACGGCGCCATGATGGTTTACAGGTTGGCGTCTGAGCTCTCGGATAAAATCGCTGCGTTTGCAGCCGTTGCCGGTGGTATACTCATCGATCCGATCCGGTCCGGACGCGCTGTCCCGATAATGCATATTCATAGCGTAGATGATCCGCGGGCGCTATTTCAGGGAGGGCTGGGTCCTAGATTTCCCATGAGCAATCGCCGTGTTAACCACCCGAATATTGAAACCATGTTAAAAAAATGGATCAAACATAATGATTGTTGCGAGCAGCCAGTAATAGAAGCGACAATTGTCAGCGATACATTCGATGATAGACTCAGTAACAAAGGGCCCCGTTCTACAGGCCAACATACCGCTACAAAATTTACTTTCAAGCAAAGTCTGGGTATAAATGTCGTGTTGTGGAAATTAACGGGCGCGGGGCATGTATGGCCGGGTGGTCTGGCGAATTATCTTGAACATTTTTTGGGCGCGTCGACAAGTGTAATTGACGCAAATAAGGAAATCTGGGTGTTTTTTTCGCGTTACTCGTTGCCGACTATGACTATAAAGTAGCGATTGTAAGTAGCGATACTTTTTATTAATTAAATCTAATTAATAGAATAAAAAATGTAATAACACGTTAGGAGTGATTTATGAAAAAAATAGTAACAGTTAATGCCGTTATCGTATTGCTATTATTAATTACGATTATATCTGGATGTGCCGTTATCACCGGCGAGGATGCTGCGCCTGCTGGAAATAATGATCAAATTACCGAATTAGTTATTATTGATCAATCCACGGGAGGTGGTCCTATCGCGGAAGCGGGTAAACGCGTACACGTTCATTATACCGGGTGGTTGTATAACGATTCGGCTGAAGATAAAAAGGGCAATGAATTTGAT
The DNA here is from genome assembly GCA_013151345.1 of Gammaproteobacteria bacterium. Classification (GTDB taxonomy): domain Bacteria; phylum Pseudomonadota; class Gammaproteobacteria; order SG8-11; family SG8-11; genus JAADIM01. The sequence continues at coordinate 3,135 of JAADIM010000088.1, read as the reverse complement.
AGTTCTCTTTCCCGAGATAAGCCTTTTGTTTTTACGTTAGGCAAAAAACAAGTTATTGCTGGTTGGGACAAAGGTGTTGCCGGTATGAAGGTAGGCGGGAAACGCAGATTGATTATTCCTTCGAATATGGCATACGGTCGACGAGGGTCTGGTAGCTCCATACCACCTAACTCAGTTTTGCTCTTTGATGTCGAGCTGGTGGAAGTAGGTGGACAGTAGTGGCGTATAAAATAACAAATGAGTGAAGTACTCATTCAAATGGCTGTTCTTATCGCGTGCGGTTCTGTGTGGCGCGTGTTTCAGCCAGGCGAATTGGGTGTTGACATAGTAAGGAAGGCTTTAGCTAATCTTGTTTATTATCTCTTATTGCCTGCGTTGGTATTACAGGTTTTATGGGAAGCCTCTGTTGGTTTGGATACTGCGCGGATCTCATTAGTTGCTAGCGCGGGGGTACTTGTTGGCATGGCATTGGGTTACATGGTTTGTCGTGCGTTAAAGGTAAGTAAAGCCATTACAGGTGCGTTAATACTGGCTGCCGCATTTCCCAATGCAACCTATCTTGGGTTACCCGTGTTAGATGCCACGTTGGGTCATTGGTCGCGCAGTATTGCCATTCAGTACGATTTGTTTGCCTGTACACCCTTATTACTCACCTTGGGCGTTTTAGTAGCGCGGCATTATAGTACAAACAATAGTAGTACGAAGAGTAGTGCTGGGAATGAAAAAATTTCGCTTGTTAGCTTGTCTAATAAGAATGCTGTTTTGGCGGTATTAAAAGTACCGGCAGTGTGGGCAGCCATTGTTGCGATGAGCTTGAATTTGGGGGCTGTTTCATCGCCGCGTATTTTAACTGACGTTTTGGGTTTGCTGGCAACCGGTGTTGTTCCGTTGATGTTAATTTCGTTGGGTATGAGTTTGCGGTGGAATTTTTCATGGCTCAACGATTTACAAATAATACTGCCGATCGTATTTATTCAATTATTAATTGTGCCCATGGCTGCATGGTTTATCGCGCAGGGAGTGGGTATAAATGACGAATTATTAATGGCGGTTGTTTTGGAAGCGGCGATGCCCAGCATGGTATTGGGTATTGTTTTTTGCGATCGTTATGGCCTGGATACATCTATGTATGCAGCGAGCGTGACGCTGTCAACGTTGTTTAGTTTGTTTACATTGCCACTTTGGTTCAATTGGATGCAAAATAATTTGCATATTTATTATGGTGGCTGAAGGTATTCTTATCCATCCACACACGTTATTACTTGTTCTTTCGCCATTAATTTACCGATTAAAGTGATGGAATTTGCTATAAATGCGAATATTTACTCTTGTTATTGCCGCAAATCTTCATTATTCTACGTAACGCTAACGCTGTATTTATTAGTGATATTAATAGCGGTATAGATCTTGCGGTAGATGGATTCTCGAATTTTGGGGTTTTTTGATGACGGCACTTTTTGTATAAGTACTTTCTTATATTGTTAATGACAAAAAATTGTATAAGCATGGGTTTAAAAAACAGTAGGGAGATAGATATATGAGTGAAAAGAAAAAAAGTAGTATAGGTCTGGCGTTAGGCGCAATGATTGTGGGCGTAGCGTCGATACCAGTGACTGCGTTTGTAAGTACTTTGCTGGGACTTGTCATGATGGCAGCACCGATTTTCATGATCTATCGAGCAAGTTAAGTTTATCTGGTGTGGCTTTCTCTAGTCGCACCTTCTCTTTTTGTTTATCCGGTGCTGTTTTTAACTGAGTAGCATCCAGCATAAATTATATTCAACAGCTTTTTTCAGCAAGAACCTATCCAGCTCGCGCTCTTTCCAATTCAACTCTTCCCATGCGGTGATTGACGCCGATTTAATTTAACTGGTTAGATCTGTGTTCTAAAAGCAATAAAACTTCATATAAAAAACATAGTGTTATGTTTTTTATGGGGCGACTCATACCTAAGGATTTTGATAGAATTGTCGATAAACAATTGATTATCCGACGTGTCCCTAAACAATTTTTTGACATATTGTGAGACGACATTTCCTTAGGTTGATTGTGGGTTGTATGAGTTTATCTAAAAACATACCAGACGAGTTGTTATCAACCAAGCAGCGCGACGTTGTAGCTTCTATTGGCAGAAAGAAAGCAGGATTGATTTTGGGGTTTGGGGCAGTGCTATTTTTAATGGTGTTGTTGGTCGTCATAGGTCTTTGGGGATGGATTCAATCGAATCTCGTCTTGAGCAAATAGTCAATGAACGTCTGGAAAAAATTAAATTAGTGACCGAAATGCATACGCGCGCACGAGAACGTATGCTCAATCTCCACAAAATGATTCTGTTATCTGACCCGTTTGAGAGAGACGACGAATATATGACTTTTAACCGTCATGGAGCCGGGTTTGCGGCTGCACGCATTTCGTTTTTAACGCTTAAGCTTACTAAAGAAGAAGTTCTCATTATTAACGAGCAAGGTCGGTTTACCGGGATAGCGGTGCCCGTTCAGAATGAAGTCGTTGATCTTGTTGCCAAGGATGAAATAAAAAAAGCACGTGTGTTGTTAGTTGAGGGAGTTATGCCACTGCAGGACCGTGTTTTAGAGCAACTTGCGGTCTTGAAAACTTATCAGATTGATGCAGCATCAAGTGGGGGAAGAATGGCGCGTGCCGCATATACTAAAGCGCGGAATTGGGTTTTGATCTTATCAATGTTGATTGAAGTCATTGGTATTTCAATTGCATATTTTGTTGTTAGTAATTTTAGTCGTTCAACGTGCGAACGTGAGCAATATCTAACTGAACTGGAAAACGCAAAACTGGCTTTGGAGGGATCATCCAAAAATCTTATGGTAGCCAACGCACAAGCTGAATTGGCGACCAACGCCAAGAGTCAATTTCTTGCAAATATGAGTCATGAGTTACGAACGCCACTGAATGCCATTATTGGTTACAGTGAGTTTTCCGATTGATGCATCTGCGGCGGTAAGTCGTCGTAATTATAACATTATATAAAGATGATAAATCTGACAACGTCGCCATACTAGAATAGTTTTCTGATCTGAATGAAGGTAACACCAATCTAGCCGATGCCAGTATAAACATTGTAACAAACCGCCTTCCATGTAAGTCTCTTTGTGCTAAAAAA
>JAADIM010000054.1 GCA_013151345.1 Gammaproteobacteria bacterium | reverse complement strand
AGTTCGTCGCAAAATTGAGGCGTCTCGCGGATTCACTTGAGCAAGGCGAAAGGTTTGAAATACAGATCGCAGGCGAGCGAATTTACGTACCTGTCAGAGCTATATTTAATATCGAGCACGAGCGTGCGGGCTTGGAAGAAAAAATTGATAGACAGCAGAATTTCATGAGGATCATTACCGAAGAGCATTAGATCTCTTGCTAAACTAAACTTTAACTAAAAGACCTGGCTCGCCTCAAACACGGGGCCATCCACACAGACCCGTTTCATTTCAATACCTTCTTTTGTTTTTACTTCAACTACACAGCCAGCACATCCACCCACCGCACAAGCCATAAACTCTTCTAAAGACACCTGACACGGCAAATTAAATTCGTTCGCTAATCTTGCTACAGATTCCAGCATTGGATGAGGGCCACAACTAAATACCGCCACTTCATTGCGCTGTTGTTTGCTTAAACCTTGCAACCAATGTCTTGCCAAATCGGTCACATAACCTTCATAGCATCCGACATAGCCCTGCAGACTTGTCAGGCGACTTGCAATACCCCAATCTTCTAACAATGGCATAGCGGCGATAACACCATCGGGCATGCTAGGTACAACAATTTTTGACGGCTGAACCTGAAAAGGAAAGGGCGTTTCTGAGCCCATAATAACAAAAGGTTGGATATTCTTTACCAAACTATTCGTTACTACACTTAAGTTCGGATCGCTTAAGTTCATCTCGCTTGAGTTCACCCCACTTAAGCCAGACGCTTTCAAGCTTTGCGCTAAAAATACCATCGGCGGTATACCTACTCCACCACCGATTAATAGTGGTCTACGACAAGAGGCGCTTACTGTAAACGGAGCACCAATTGGGCCCATTATACTAATGGATTCACCCACTTCGCGTTGCGCAAGCAGACGTGTACCCTCGCCAACTATTTTATATAAAAAATTAACATGGTCTCCGTGTACCATCATTATAGACAGGGGTCGTCGCATAGGTAATTCTTTAGAACAACTTATATGTGCAAAACTACCTGGTTTTGCTCGACGTGCTATTTTCGGGCTTGATACTCTCAGAATAAACTGATCACCCGCATATGCTGTGTGTGAAATAATTTCAGCGTCTTCGATAAAAATAGAATTTCGATTAGACATATAGTAGTTTGTTAATTTTTCAATTGAAAAACAACTTCTCCATCGAGAATAGTATGGGTAACTTGCCCCTTAAGCTCCCATCCAATAAAGGGCGAATTTTTTCCGTGGCTATAAAATGTTTCTTCGGTCACGTTCCAATAGGATTCAGGATCAAACACACATACATCTGCCGGGCTGCTAACCCCTAGTGTGCCCGCGTTAATGCCTAATATATTGGCCGGTCCACACGTTAACTTGGCAATTATGTCTGATAAAGACAAACCTTTTTCATCTACGAGCCTTAATGCAAGGGGTAACAAGGTTTCTATAGATGAAATACCTGACTCAGTTTGGGCAAATGGGGCAAGTTTGGCATCCACATCATGCGGTTGATGGTCTGAGCATATTGCTGAAACTACACCACGACCCACTGCATCACGTAACCCATCGAGATCCCGATGATTTCGCAGTGGCGGACTGACATGACATAGACTGTTAAAATAGCCAATATCCATTTCAGTAAGATGTAACTGGTGTGCCGTTACATCCGCCGTAACAGGCAGCCCATCATGCTGCGCTCGTGCAACCATCTTAACAGCCTGTTCTGTTGATAGTTGACAAAAATGCGCGCGCACGCCCGTTTTTTCTATTAGCATCAGATCTCTGCTGACCGCGATTGTTTCTGCGCACTCGGGAATACCCGCCAAACCTAAACGCGTGCTAATTTCTCCTTCATGCACACAACCATTTTCACTCAGCTCTTTATCTTCGGCGTGAATATATAGTGTCATATCAAGACTGGCGACATATTCCATAGCGCGACGCATTACCCCAGCGCTGCTGATATAGCAGTACGCATTGGTCACACCAACGCATCCCGCTTTTTTGAGATGGTCTATTTCACTTAATTGACTGCCTTGCAATCCGACAGTCAACGCACCGAGCGTAATAACCTTACATTTACCGACCTCAGCGACTCGATGTCGAATTAAGTCAACGACGGCAGGTGTGTCTATGATGGGGTCCGTATCGGGCGGTGTACATAATGTGGTTACGCCGCCATGCGCTGCGGCTAGCGTTTCACTTTCAATTGTCCCTTTATTTTCTAATCCTGGTTCACGAAGCCGGGCCCGCATGTCGACCAATCCTGGGCAAACGACACAGTTGTTAGCGTCAATAGTTAATTCCGCCTGAAAACCATTAGGTGCTTTATCCAAGGATATAATTTTATCTTCTCGTATAAACAGGTCCGTGACCTTATCTACGTTGTTAGCTGGGTCAATAACTCGCCCACCTTTTATATAGATATTCACAACAGTCGCTCTCGTTTGGTACTTGCAGCCGCGTCGGGTGTGCGCCCGAGCGCCATTGACATTATCGCCATACGCACGGCAATCCCGTTGGCTACCTGTTCAAGTATTACCGACTGCTTACCATCAGCAACCGCAGAGTCAATTTCGACACCCCTGTTAATAGGCCCCGGATGCATGACAATCGCATCGGGCTTCGCCAAACTTAACTTTTCTGATGTTAATCCAAATAATTGAAAATATTCGTGATAACCGGGAAGATACGCACCTTGCATACGCTCGTTTTGTAGGCGCAACATGATAACCACATCCACATCACGCAACCCCTCTTCCATTTTATGAAACACATGCACACCCAAAGACTGAACTTGACGGGGAATGAGCGTTTTGGGCGCAATGACTCTCACCTCCGCTACCCCTAGTGTTGTCAATGCATGAATTTGTGATCGTGCCACCCTGGAGTGTTTAATATCACCAACGATGGCAACACGTAAGTCACTAAAATCTTTCTTATGGCGGCGTATGGTAAACATATCCAGCATGGCCTGAGTCGGGTGAGCATGACAGCCATCACCGGCATTAATGACACTCACATGGGGCGCGACATGCGTAGCAATAAAATGAGCCGCGCCACTTTCACTGTGGCGTACGACAAACATGTCACACTGCATCGCCTCTAGATTGCGCAACATATCCAGCAAACTTTCACCTTTAACTGCAGCAGATGTAGAGATACTGATATTCAGGACATCGGCTGACAGACGCTTGGCCGCCAATTCAAAGGTCGTGCGCGTGCGCGTGCTGGCTTCAAAGAACAAATTTGCAATCGTTTTGCCACGTAATAAAGGCACTTTTTTGGCCGATTTTGCGCCAATAGAGGAAAAAGATTCTGCTGTATCAAGAATATCGGTGAGTATCTGGCGACTGAGTCCTTCGACAGATAAAAAATGACGTAGATTTCCGTTTTTATCGAGCTGTATGTTTTTATGCCTCAGTCTGGTCTAATAAAATCATACCGAATAATAACCACCTGTTAAACCGACCGTGCCATTGCACACCTTTCGATCACATATCGCTTAAGCTTACAAAGGATTTAAGCTACTATATAGGCGCTTCGATAACACTTAATGATAACACATCTGGTCCGTTTAGTTTAACATGTTCGTGAGCACCTAAGGTAACATGTTGCCCCACCACGCTGGCTTCAATAGGCAACTCTCTGCCTCCTCTCTCCACTAACACGGCGAGCGTAACCGACGCCGGCCGGCCATAATCAAAAATTTCATTTAATGCTGCACGAATAGTGCGCCCCGTATAAAGCACATCATCCACCAAAATAATGTGATTATCATCTACTGAAAATGGCAGTTTCGATGGATTTACCTGAGGGTGCATGCCGATACGGGTGAAATCATCCCGATAAAAAGAAATGTTTATGGCCCCTAATGGTTGTTTTAACCCAAGCTTTTGATGGAGTCGTTCAGCGATCCACAAACCGCCGGTATGGATCCCCACCATAATAGGTTCTTGCGCCAAGTTTTCGACAAGCCCTTTTAGATCAGCCGTCATATTGTTAATTAGCTCATCTACTTTAATATTTGATGGCATGTGGATGTTTCCCATTATCTATTTTCCGGATTATCAAGCCAGCTCTGAAGTATAATTCTCGCGGCCAATTTATCGATTTCGCCTTTGTTGCGCGACAATTTACGCTTTTTTTTCACTAGCTTCTCAGCTTCTACAGATGAGAGACGCTCATCGATATGATAAACCGGGAACGGGTGCCTGTCTTGCAATTGATTGGAGAATTGACGTACAGCCTTAGTTATTTGATGATCAGTTCCATCATCATTTAAAGGCAGGCCCAACACAAAGGCCTGGGGTTGCCATTGTTTTACAATTCGGGCAATAGCATCCCAATCCGGTTTGCCATTTTTTGACGTGATCGTTTCCAGCGCTGAGGCGGTATAGGTCAAATTTTGCCCTACCGCAACACCTATTCTCTTTTTACCATAATCAAAACAAATCAGCGTTCGTTGTTGTATGATGCTATCAGGCATGTCCTATTTCACTGGACAAATGCTTCGTATCGACACCTAAAGTGGCTGCTGCTGATTTCCAGCGTATGTCATTTAGTGTATCAAAAATTATATCTGGATTTGAAGGTCCATTCAGCCATACATTATTTGCTAGCTCATCTTCTAACTGCCCTGCTGCCCAGCCAGCATAGCCTAATGCAACCAGACACTGATTCGGACTATTTCCTTTCGCTATTTCGATAATAATATCTCGAGATGTTGTCACACCAAGATTATCGTTAGTAGCGATCGTGTTTTCCCATTCGCCAATCGGGCTATGAATGACAAACCCTCTTTCCACTTGCACTGGTCCACCAAGATATACTGTTTTGTCCATTAATTTAGAATCTTTGGTTTCTAATTTCATTTGTGACAGCACTTCGCCAAACTGTATATCCAAAGGTTGATTAATTACAATTCCCATCGCGCCTTCATTTGTATGCTCAAAAATATAGGCTACGCTTCGATGAAAAGTAGGTTCCATCAATGCAGGCATTGCGATTAGAAACTGGTTAGTCAGGGAATTAAATGATGTGTTTTTTTCCATAAATTAAAATGTTTAAGTCGCAACTATTGCGCTACAGTTTTAACATTTCCTCCTGGCAGAAACTTCCAAGTTCGGGTGATATGCAGAATATCCGTATCTTTTTTTAATTTTTCAGAGAACGGCGAGAATGGCGCTGCTAATCTGACAATATTTATCGCGGCATCGTCCAATATTTTATATCCCGATGATCGTCGCACAGAAATATCAGCGATTGTGCCATTAGAATAAAGTGCGACGTCCAGTAGTAGGCTTCCATATAGATTCTTCCTTTTCGCTTCACCGGGAAAATTTAGCAAACCAACGCGTTCTATTTTTTTCTTCCAATCAACTATATAACGCGCGGATTTATATTCCTTGGTTCGAGAGTGTATAAACTTCTGTCGAGGCTTTTTAGCAAAAGCTTGTATTTGTTCATCCAACTCCGCGCTTAACTTGGCTATTTCGTCACTACGCGCCAATATTTCAGGCGTCGTTTTACTTTTTGTCTCCGGCATTTCTTTTGGGTCTTGTTCCTGCGAAAATATTTTCATATCAGCTTTTTCCGCAGTGAGTATTTCCTTTTCAATCTGCTTTGGTTTCGCCGCCTGTTCAGTTTGAGGCATAAACAGCGGGGAAGCACTGTTATCGGCTGTGGAATACATTGCCGGAGATGGTGTTGTTGGCAGGGCTTTTTCATCCTGATTGCCACCGGCATCCTGATTTGATTGCGCTAGAAAGTCTGCCTCTTCGGGCTCTTCTTCTGACTCAGTAGGCACCAACGTAACGTCCAATGTGGGTGCCATTGTTTTATTAAGGTCAATTTCATCCATAGAAAAACTAACACCTAATATGGCAACAGCATTAATTACAACCGACAAAAATAATGTGAAGCCAAATCTGTCTACTGAGGAGACTTCTGGGCCCACAGGGCGTCTTGATATTGCGCTGACCATTACATATCACCTTCTAGCATAGTACTTTTTATTAGCTAGTAGCATAGTACTCACTAAACCTGTTATCTATCCGCTAATCTTGGCAAAACTGAGCTTATAATCAGGCCACTTATTATTACAAAAATCAATGACGTAGTCGTCAAAATAGGCAATAAACTGAATAGTGTATCATCCAGTAGCGCGGGGTAATCACCAACGCCGATAACCAGGCGATAATACAGTCATCCCTGCTTGTTTTGACTTTAATTGCAACAATTGGTTTCGCAGCAAAAATCATAACTTATTGATTAATAAAAACTCCCTAAAAATATTGCGCTCAACGCTATGCTCAAACAGCTGTGTCAGAACGTTATGTCAGATTATGGATTTATTAATCGGCAGGCTTAGCTAAATATTAATCGTGTCAAACTCACTTTTTCGGCTAATTATTGATATATCTGAATATTACTGCCACCCAACAGACCTCTTTCTAATGCCAATTACCTGATGCTAATTCCCTGAAAAGGCGGCCATCACAGGGGTGGGCTTAAAATAATATTGGGTATTTTTTTTGGTTCAAATTTTAAGCGCTTGGCCATCGCGGGGTTCATGTAAACATTTAGTTTCTTATCTATCAACATCACCCATTTTACGCCCATCGATTTAGCAATACTATACCACTGTTTCGGGCCCGCTATAAACAAGGCGGTGGCTGCTGCGTCGGCAATTGTCGCGTTTGAGTGAATCACCGTAACAGAGACAACATCTTCTGCCGGATAGCCTGTACGTGGATCAATGATGTGATGATAACGCTTTCCACCATGCTCAAAAAATCGCTCATAGTCCCCCGAAGTAAAGACGCTTTCGTCTTTATCAATTTCTATAGATGCAATCACATCATTCTCTCTGGGATGACGCACACCAACGAGCCAATTACGATCACCGTGTTTGCCAATAGCACGTAAGTCTCCACCTGCATTAATAATCGCATTTTTGATACCGGCGTCTTGCAAACTATAAATCGCCATATCAACTGCATACCCTTTTGCTATAGCACCAAAATCCAATGCCAATTCACTATGGTCACTGCGAATGGAAATACCATTGATCAGCACATTATTCATAGTAGGGTTTTGCGAGACTAGGTCAGAAATTAATTTTGCATCAGGGGGCACTCTTTTATCTGAATGAGAGTCTAGTTTACTCTCTAACTTAGAGCCTAACTTAGAACCTAGCTCAGACCCTAACTTAAGGCCCAAGTTAGGGTCATCGAAGCTCCATAGCTTAATTAGTTTGCCAATAGCTGGATTAAAGAGTCCATTGCTTTGAGCGGATAGTTCTTTAGCTTTTAAAATAAGAGGCAATACGGCAGGGGAGACACTAAATGCAATATTCGAAGGAAATATTTCATTCATTCTGGCCAGCGAACCGCCTTTCCAGGGGTCAAGTATACGATGCATTAAGCGAAAATCTTCAGCAATTACCGCTGCGGCTTGTTTCGATTTTTGATGTTGACCCCAGATACTTATCTCTACGATGGTCCCGAAGACGAAAAGCTGTTCTTTATAAAGAACATCGCTAGACCCGCCGCATGACCCTAGAAATAGAAATATCCACGCGATGCCGAAACATTTGAGAATGATTACCTTATTTGCCTTACAGTATGCGTTACAGAAAAATTTATTTAACTTCATTCAATTTATCATCAATGTAATCCATTAAAATGCCGCTAATATTCAGAGAATATATCGCATCTAATTCTCGAATGCAGGTCGGGCTGGTTACATTTATTTCTGTCATAAAGTCGCCTATTACATCAATACCAACAAAAACGAGCCCCTTTTCTCGTAACACTGGTGCCACTTGATTGCATATCCATAGATCTCTCTGGGTTAGTTCGACCCCTTTACCCGTCCCACCTACGGCCAAGTTTCCACGCGTCTCACCCTTGGAGGGAATACGCGCCAGTGCATAGGGCACAGGTTCGCCATTAACCAGAAGAATCCGTTTGTCGCCTTGTGTTATTTCAGGTATATATTGCTGTGAAATAGCATACTGTGAACCATTTCCGGTTAACGTTTCGATTATCACATTAATATTGGGATCATTTTTCCGTACACGGAAGATGGACTTACCCCCCATACCATCGGGAGGTTTTAAAATTATGTCGCCATGCTGCTCCAGAAATTCTTTAATATGTACAGCTTTACTGGTCACGAGTGTGGGTGGCGTACACTGTGTAAAGCATGCAGTAAAAATTTTTTCATTTGCGTCTCGTAAACTTTGTGGTTTATTAATGACCAAAGCACCCTGTTGCTCAGCGTATTCCAAAAGGTATGTGGTATAGATATATTCCATATCAAAAGGAGGGTTTTTTCTCATCAACACGACATCAAGTTCTTTTAACGGCATAATACTGTTATTTATTATGTTAAACCAATTGCGTGTGTCATCAATGACTTTCAGTTTAGCCATGCTTGCCATCGCATTACCATTTTGCAGAAATAAATCACTTTGTTTCATATAATAGATAGCCCAACCACGTCTCTGGGCTTCCAACATCATGGCAAAAGAACTGTCTTTTTTGGTATTTATCGACTCGATCGGGTCCATTACAAAACCTACTTTTCTTGTCATAATAATTCTCTGTCCATTTGCCCTACTAAGGTAAATACAAACCATGTGAAAAAAATAACTGGGATTGCTATATACTTAATAAATTAATGTTCTGTTGTCCATCGCCGATATATTTCGAGAAGTCATTGATGTATATATACGTTTGACACGCTTTAATGGAATATACGGCAATAATGTGCTAAATAAAATGTGCAGCATTTTTGTCAATATTGGTAAACAATTGCACACAGGTCCATTGGTTTTGGTTACAAGCGGTAAGAAACTAATTAATATAAGGCTTGGTATAAATATTACACTATAAATCAATGTGTAAATTTATAATAACTTACCAAATGATATACTTTAAATTGACCAAGTTAATGACACAAGATTTGAGGTTGTGAGTAGTGAGCGATAGCGGAACCGATCTAACAGGAACGAAAGTGATGGTGATAGACGACAGTAAAACTATTCGTCGTACCGCTGAAACACTGTTAAAAAAAGCAGGGTGTAGTGTAGTGACTGCGACGGATGGCTTTGAGGCATTATCAAAGATTACTGACAATCAACCCGATATAATATTCATAGATATTATGATGCCCCGGCTAGACGGATATCAGACATGCGCATTAATTAAGCGAAACCAGAATTATAAAAGTACGCCGGTAATATTACTGACAAGTAAAGATGGCTTATTTGACCGGGCCCGAGGACGAATCGTTGGATCAGACCAATACCTGACAAAGCCCTTTACTAAAGAAGAGCTACTAGGGGCGATCAAAGAATACGTAAAAAAATGACTTAAGCATATGAAAAAATTAATTATTTTTAAAAAAGCGTTTCAATTTTTAATAACATATTGAATAACTAGGGAGAAACCAAATGGCAACCGTTTTGATTGTTGACGATTCACCAACAGAAATTCATGTTTTGAAAACGATGCTGGAAAAAAATGGATTTAGTGTGATTACTGCCAGTAGCGGTGAAGAAGGCGTTGCGACGTCTAAAGCTAAAAAACCAGATTTGATCTTAATGGATATCGTTATGCCAGGCCTGAACGGTTTTCAAGCAACTCGACAAATTACGACAGACGCCGAAACGCAACATATTCCAGTCATCATTGTAACCACAAAAAACCAGGAAACTGACCGTGTTTGGGGTCTGCGCCAGGGCGCTAAAGACTACATCACCAAGCCTGCGACTGAAGAAGAGCTAATCGTTAAGGTCAATGCGGCTATACACGGGTAACGATAGCGTATGACGCAAAACAATCTAAGCCCCTTCAACACGCTTTTAGAAATAGAGCACCGCAGTAAAGCCAGCGCGGTGGGCCTGCCCCAACAGGCCGAGGTAAAGCGGCCATGGTCCGGTATCGGTTTCAAAATCGGTGACTTGCAGATGGTATCAGCAGTCGGCGACGTCAAAGAAATTTTACACTTCCCTCGAGTGACAACCATTCCAGGGACAAAATCCTGGGTAAAAGGAATGGCAAACGTACGTGGAAACCTAATTCCAATTATTGATCTGAATGGCTACCTCGGCAAAAAATTGACAAATTTAAATACGAATAGTCGTGTACTCATAATTAATAACGCCGACTTATGGGCGGGTCTTCTTGTAGACCAGGTACTAGGCCTTAAACATTTTTTTGATGATGAGCAAACCGCACAAAAACCCGAGCTCGACGAGGCCCTAGACCCCTACCTGCCTTCCGGGTATCAAAAAGATAATGACAATTGGTATGTTTTTAGCATGAAGACCTTAGCAGAAAACCCGGAATTTTATCAGGTATCTATATAAGTTATTGAAAAATATAAAATATATATTTTCACACATGAACCTTTTGTTTGAACTGACGAATTAGAACGTCAATTTTTTTACGCATAATTTTATTGCATCTTAATATTATTAATGTGCGCCAGGAGCCGAAAAGATGAAAATGAGTAAGTCTGATATATTCCAGAGACTTTTAGAAGATAAAACGCTGTCACTTTTAGTGGCCGCACTGTTATTTTCAGTTATTACCTTAGGCGTTACCTTCGGGCTAGTCGCAAAAAACTCGGGTGATGATAAGCAATACATTAGTCTCGCGGGTGAATTACGGGTACTTTCACAAAATATTGTGAAAAATGCCAGCGAAGCATCCAGTGCGCGTGTCACCGCGTTCCCTCTGCTAAAAGAGTCGCATAAAAATTTTAACCACGGCCTTGGACAACTTAGAAATGGCGACCCAGAGCTAAGTCTGCCTGCATCTTCTTCTAGCGTTGAAGTACAGCTTACTGCCGTAACCGAACGCTGGAAAACCTTTGGTGAAAACGCAGACGACATTTTTCAGGCAGAAGGCATAATTCGACAATTGAGTGAATTTGTCAACCACATAAATAATACTATGCCAAACCTTCTCGCATTGTCAGATGAAGTTGTGGGCATCATGATCGAGATTGGCTCTAATGCACAACAAGTCTACATTGCAAGTCGTCAACTTATGCTTAGCCAACGTATGTCTTTCAATGTAAACAAGATATTACAAGGTGGGCAAGGTGCGGCGACAGCAGCAGATCGATTTGGTCGTGACGCCGCTTTGTTTGGCCGAGTATTGGCAGCGATGCTTAAAGGCAATCCTGCTATGAGCATTAAACGTATTAGTGATCCGGATGCACGTGACAAATTGGAAGAAGTCTCAGAATCATTCGCAGAAGTAAGTGAGCTTGTTGGTCGAATTCTGGAAAAAACACCGGAATTGTTTAAAGCACAAGATGCAGCAAACAATATGTTCAGTAATAGTGAGGCTCTGCTAGCAGAAACCACTAATTTGATGGCGGCCTATGGCGCTTTAGCAGGAAACCGTGTTTTCCTAAATGACTGGACAGGTAGTTTTTTAGGCTTTCTTTCACTTGTTTTACTTATCGCACTTGCTGTGAAAATTAATTCTGGAGCACGAAATCGTCAGATCGAAGCGGAAGAAACCAGCCGGGCGAACCAGGAAGCGATTCTCCAGTTGCTTGAAGAAATTGCCGACCTCGCTGATGGTGATCTGACTAAACACGCTACCGTCACGGAAAGTTTTACCGGAGCCATTGCAGACGCAATGAACTTCGCCATTGACGCTTTGCGCCAACTTGTAACAACAATTAATGAAACAACGGTTCAGGTATCTTCCGCTGCACAAGAAACGCAAGCAACCGCCATGCATCTCGCCGAAGCAAGTGATCACCAGGCCCAACAAATTACCGCTGTGAGTGCTGCGGTAAATCAAATGGCCGCATCTATTGAACAAGTATCTAATAACGCATCCTCTTCAACCCAAGTTGCGCAACAAGCTGTATCTATTGCTAACAAAGGATCAGTTGCGGTGCAAGATACTATAAACGGCATGGATTCTATTAGAGAAAATATTCAGGAAACATCTAAACGAATTAAGCGACTAGGTGAAAGCTCACAGGAAATTGGTGACATCATCGAGCTAATTAACGACATTGCTGACCAAACAAATATTCTCGCATTAAACGCTGCTATACAGGCCGCTATGGCTGGTGACGCAGGGCGAGGTTTCGCAGTTGTTGCTGACGAAGTACAGCGCCTCGCTGAACGATCAACTGATGCAACCAAGCAAATTGAAGGCCTTGTTAGAACTATTCAATCAGATACTAAAGAAGCTGTCGCATCAATGGAACAAAGTACTTCTGGTGTTGTACAGGGCGCCAAATTAGCACAGCGTGCAGGTGAAGCACTAGAAGAAATTGAAACCGTATCAACAAGTCTTGCCGAAATTATTCAGAACATTACTGATGCTGCACAACAACAGTCTACTGCTGCAACGAGTATTTCAGAAACCATGAATGTCATTCAGGAAGTAACCACACAAACATCTGCGGGCACAAGTGAAACTGCGACGTCGATTGGTAACTTAGCTGAACTGGCTAATGAACTCAGAAAGTCAGTTGCAGGTTTTGCGCTTCCTAACTAAATAATTTTTGGATGCATTTTTTAAAGGGCGCTTCGACCCTTGAGCATTAAGTGCTCTAGGACCAAGCAAAATGAATGACTGATGTGGTTTATTTTGTTGCGGAGTTTCTGATGTGTGGGCAAATAAATTATGGTGTTTAAATGGTAACTGTGGCCAGTAGCTTATTATCTCGTTCTCAAACAGTACACGAGTTCAATATACCCACTATGGACAATGAGCAATTTGATAGATGGGTAAAATTAGTAGGCTCACGTATTGGTATACGGACTTCGGCGCTACGCAAAACATTTCTCACAAATGCATTAGACAAGCGGCTCCTGGAAACACATACTCAGGATTACAACACTTATTACGAATGCCTGCAAGCTGATGATACCAAGGGTGAATTGGAATGGACAAAATTAATTGACCTACTTACTGTTAAGGAAACGCGTTTTTTTCGACACCCCAGTTCATTGCACCTGTTAGGAGAATACGTCCGAGATAAACTGACTATGCTCAACGATAACGCCAAAAAACAGAATAAAAAAAACTCACTAACAGCGTGGAGCATCGGCTGCGCAACAGGTGAAGAAGCCTATACAATTGCAATTATTCTGGATCAGTTGATCAATCAGTTCGAAATTGAGTCTTGTTACTTTAGTGTGTTCGCAAGCGATATTAGTCAAGAGTCATTATTATTTGCGCGAAAAGGCATATATTCAGCTGCGCAATTGAAAGGCATGGACAAAAGCCTTATTCGAGAATATTTTTCAGAATACGATAATAATAAGTATCAAATAGTCGATAACTTAAAAAGGCGGATATGTTTTACAAAAAAAAATGTTCTAGATTTCCAACACAATAACATTGGCCAAATGGATATTATTTTTTGCCAAAACTTGCTCATATATTTTGAACATTCAACCCGGATTACAATATTAAACAACCTCGTTGTTCCCCACCTTGCCCCAAATGGTTTATTAATACTGGGGCCTGGTGAAATCTACCACTGGGCCAATGCCGAAATGAGCTTGATAAATAATGAAAATAATTTGGCTTATCGTAAATCTGGCGCAACTGCTCCTCCCATACCGAGTTCGCCAAGCATTATACCAGGGACTACACCATGAGCGCGCGCAGTGAACAAGATTCTAATTTAGGCTGGGTTAAATCAGAACTGGACGAAACACTCACATTAGCGCGTCAAGCGCTTGAGGTATATGTAGAAAACCCGAATGATGAAGCCCAATTACGCTTTGTTACAACACACCTTCACCAAGTAGTCGGCACATTGCAGATTGTCGAACTTTACGGAGCCGCGTTGCTCGCAGAAGAAGCCGAGCTTGTGGTTAATGATCTAATTAAAGGCAACATAAAGATACCTGAAGACGCATATGAAGTAATAATGCGCGCCATATTGCAACTACCTGTGTATCTGGATCATATACAACAAGGATATAAAGATAATCCGGTTAGTTTGCTACCCCTTATGAATGACTTGCGTACTACACGCGGACAACAACTACTTTCAGAACACGCATTTTTTTCACCAAATCTCGACATCTTTCCAAATAAGAGAACCACTACGAAATCCAATGCAGGAAAATTACCTCAGTTTGCAAAAAAACTACGGCCACTTTATCAAACTGGATTGGTCGGCCTGTTCCGCAATACTGACGTACGAAATAATTTGAAACTCATTGCTACCGTCATTAGACAACTGGAAAATTCTGTTGATAGCCAAAAAGCGAGCCAATTACTCTGGATATGTGGTGGTGTAATAGAAGGCCTATATAACCAAGGACTTGAAGCTAATGTTTCCCTAAAATCGCTCCTTGGTCAGGTAGATCGTTTAATTAAAAAACTGATTGATGAAGGTGAAGAAGCGTTAAGTAATGATATACCAAAAGAATTATTAAAAAACCTACTTTATTACGTTGCACAAACCAAGCCTAAAGGCCACCGCGTAAATGAGCTGAAAGAAGCTTTTAACCTGAAAAATTTATTACCAAATACCGATGGATCACAAAAAGAAAATGAAATTGCCGGTTTGGGCGCTGATGTAATTAAAAATGTCTCTAAAGCAATTAAAGAAGACATGCTAAGCATTAAGGAAAGTCTGGATTTATTTGTGCGCTCTGAAGATGCCTGCGTAGCAGATTTAGAGCCTTTATGTCAAAAGCTTTGCGCCGTTGCAGATACCCTTGGCTTACTGGGAATGGGCAAGTTACGCAAACTCATTAAGGAACAGGAACAGGTTGTTTCTGCAGTAATAAAAGACAATAGTGATTTGGATGATTCTGTAATAATGGGCATTGCCAGTGCCTTGCTTTTTGTTGAGTCGTCTGTAAACGATTTGCGACTAGCGAGTATTAATGAGGATGATGATACCGAAGATAATTCAAAGCTGCTACCTGATGCAGAATACAACCAACTTGTCGAACTTACCATTACAGAGGCCAAATCTGTACTCGCGAGAGTAAAAGATGCATTTATAGCGTTCGCTGCTGATACATCAAAATCTGAACTGCTGGAAGACACACCTAATTTGATCCGTGAAATTAAAGGTGCTTTTGTTATTGTCTCGTTTGGACGAGCAGCAGATTTGATTAACTCTTGCGGTATTTACATTACACAAAAACTTTTAGAATCCAAATCAATACCTGATAAAGACGAACTCGATGCGCTGGCAGACGTCATTTCAGGCATTGAATATTTTCTTGAAAATTTTGCGCATGACAGTAGCGGTGCGCGTAAATCCTTGGATATAACACAAAAAAGTTTAGTTAAACTCGGATTTCCGCCTGAAAACATTGAACCAGTCGCTGACGATACCGAACAAAAGGCATATGAAAAAATTGATTTAGATAGTCTGAAAAAAGACAGTTCACTGGATGAGACCGTTGACGCCCCCACAAATGAACACCATGTATCTGAAGAAAAAGCGCCAAACCAGTTTAAAATAGTACCAGAAGAATCAGAAGCGACATCGCAGTTTATCGAAGAAGATGATGATGACGAGGGTGCAGATCCTGAAATCCTCGATATTTTTCTTGAAGAAGCAGAAGAAGAGTTGGCTTCCATTACTGAGCAATTAGCCAATTGGGAATCGAATCTAAACGATGACAATGCCTTGTTATCCTTGCGTCGTTCGTATCATACCCTAAAAGGCAGCGGTCGGATTGTAGGAGCGATAGAAATTGGTGAGTTTGCCTGGGCGATTGAAAGCTTGCTCAACAGAATCATAGAAAAAACGATAGAAATATCTCCAGCTATTTTTACTGTATTAGGCCAGGCCAAAGATGTCCTACCCGAATTTATTGATCAAATTAGGGGCAAAGGCGCTCCAAGTTCCAATTATCAACTCATAGTAGACAATGCAAATAAACTCGAGAAAGGGGAATCAATCTTAGTTGAACCTCTTGGTACTCTTGGTGGAGAGCCAGGTAAATTTGCAGAACCTGCTAGTGAACAAGAAATTGACGAGCAGCTGGACAGACCTCCCGTTTATGATCCCGTATTAGTCGAAATTTTCACGAATGAAACAAACACACATATTGCGTCAATTCGACACTATATCGAAAATTGCCATACCGAGGGACTGCCTTGTCAAGTCAATAACGACCTAATACGTGCGCTTCATACATTGCATGGCAGTGCACATATGGCTAACGTATCAGATATCGCCGAACTATCTGACCAACTTGAAAAATATGTGAAATTAGCATTTGAAAATCAGACGGATATAACCCAAGAAATTATTACTCTGCTAAATAAGAGCATCGTCTCAATTGAAACAATGATTGGCGGCCTGTCTGAAGGAACAATAAACTTAGGCGATAAAGATATTTTAATAGCACAAACTATAGCTTTAATTGACGCTGAATTATCTTCACAAAAAGATCGCCTTGGCGGCTTAGATGACGCAATAGATGCAACAGCCGAAACAAACATCGATGATGAATTAATCGGTATATTTTTGAGAGAAGCAAGAGAGATATTGAATGAAGGTAAAGCCCCCCTGTCTTTGTGGATTCAATCACCAGAAAATATGGAGTTGGCTGATGAATTAAGGCGTCATATGCACACCTTAAAAGGAGGAGCAAAAATATCTAATCTCCCCTTCATTGCTGAAGTAAGCAGCCATGTTGAAGCGTTATTAACGCAAGCGATAGATAATATGATTTCGGTCTCCCAGGAGTTAGTAAAGCTCACTGAAGATGCGTATAAATGGATAAATGACTATTTAGAATTACAAGTTAGCAAGTCGCCGGTTACACCAACTCTTGCGCTGCAAAAAGTGGACATCGCTAATCGCGCCGATGCACTCTCGCTTGGGTATGGCGAAGAAAAAACCAGTGCAGCAGATCCTTATTCTAATGAACCTTCTATGGAAGTTTTATCCGATGAGACTATCTCCATTGAAGCAATATCCAGCGAAGCAAAGTCCAGCGACTATTTGGAAACTGATGCTGAATTAGTAGATATATTTGTGACGGAAGCTCAAGGCATATTGGCAAATACAAAAGAGATTTTGGAGCAATGGTCGGAACAATTAGATAATTTACAGTTGTTAGAAAACCTGCAGCGTGCCGTGCATATGCTAAAAGGCGGTGCACGAATGGCAAAACTAACCCCCATAGGCGATACTGCCCAAGCTGTAGAAATGGTTTTAACGCAAATTACAGATGCTACGCTTCAGCCTAGTAAAGAAGTAGTAGATACTATATACCTAGCGCATGATTGGACGGCCCATGCCTTAGAATCTCTTGTTAACTCGCGAAACATTTCAGTTGATGACGAATTACTATCACAACTTCAATCCCACCTCACTACCACGGAAGCGTCAAGCTATCCTCAGAGAGGATTATTAGAAGACAAAATCAGCATCAACCTGGATGAAGAACTCTCTTTAGAAGATATTTCTTTAGAAGACGTTTCTTTAGAAAGTCATCTTGATGAAGCACCAGATGAATTGGAAAAACCTGAAGAAGAAATCGTCTTGTCCGATTTCGACTCCAATTGGAACATAGACGACTCAAATGATGAACACTACGACGATGATTTAGCGGATATCTTTCTTGAAGAAGCGTCTGAAATCCTACATAAAATGGATGATTTGCTTCAACAGTGGGCAGGGGACCCAGAAAGTAAGGTTCTTATTGAAGAAGTCCAACGCGCTTTGCACACCATCAAAGGTGGCGCTCGCATGGCGAACATCGGGCCTATAGGTGACCTCAGCCATAGCATTGAAACTGTACTGGAGAAAATAACCGGTGGTCATTTGTCTGCAACACCACAACTTGTTGAGGTCGTCCAATCGTCATATGACTGGCTAAATGAATCACTGGATAAAGTTCGTCGTAACGAAACATTACCGCCAGCAAAACATTTAATGGACGAAATCGAAATATCGGTGGGCCTGAAAAAACGCGCCGAAATTATTGAGACAAAAGACAAACCCCTCAAAAAATCTTTCAAAACCACCCTAGACGAGCAATCGGACAGACTGTCTGAAGCTTTCGCTATAGATAATTTGGAAGAAAAAGAAATAGCCGATTTCGATATGGCCGAGTTTGTAGATACTACATCTACAGAAACACAAAAAACCAAACAAAAAGATGGCCAGATTAAAGTATCGGCTGAGCTATTGGACAATCTGGTTAATTTCGCTGGCGAGGTAAGTATTTACCGCTCCCGGGTGGACCAGCAACTAGGCTCGATCAGTTACAATTTAACAGAATTTGACCAAACCGTTTTTCGTGTAAAAGAACAGCTAAGAAAATTCGAAATCGAGGCGGAAGCACAAATTCTTTTTCGATATGAGGGGAGCAATCTCGGTTCTGGAGAAGAAGATTTCGACCCGTTGGAGCTAGATAGGTTTTCCAACATGCAGCAATTGTCGCGAAGCTTGGTAGAAAGTTTGGGTGATTTAAATAGCATCAAAAAATTACTTGAAAATTATACCAGGGAAACAGAAATTTTATTGCTCCAGCAATCACGCGTTAGCTCGGAATTACAAGAAGGCTTGATACGTACCCGACTGGTGCCATTTGCAAATGCGATACCAAGATTAAGGCGTATTATCAGGCAAACCGCTAAGGAACTTGGTAAGCAAACAGAATTCAAAGTCATGGGTGCGGAAGGAGAAATGGATCGCACCGTTCTCGACCGAGTTGTTCCGGCGCTAGAGCACATGTTACGAAACGCCATTGATCACGGGATTGAAATGCCAGATGTACGTACTGCGTCGGGAAAACCAGAGGCCGGTCGTATAATGCTGAGCTTCAAGCAGGAAGGCGCTAGAATCGTTATTCGCATTCAAGATGATGGCCACGGTATGAATCTCAAAGCAATTCGAGCCAAAGCTATCGAACGCGATTTAATGATCAGTGACGCTGACCTTAGCGATAACGAGGTAATGCAATTTGTACTTGAATCTGGCTTCAGTACTGCGGAAAAAGTAACTCAAATATCAGGACGTGGCGTCGGAATGGACGTCGTCAACACCGAAATTAAACAAGTAGCGGGCACGCTCCATATTGATAGCAAAGAAGGCAAAGGTTCTATATTCACAATTCAGTTACCATTAACTGTATCAGCAAACCAGGCCCTCCTCATTGAGACAGGAGAGGATAAATTTGCAATCCCACTATCATCTGTGGACGGCGTAATTCGCGTTTCGGGGAAAGAACTCGATAATTTATTTAATAAAGACAAACCAATGTATAAGTATGGTGGACGCGATTACGGCTTCTTTCACTTAGGCTCCATCTTGGGCTTATCCTCGCCACTACCGACAGACCCAAAAGTGAAGGTACCGCTCATATTAGCCAGGGCCGGCGATCACAATGTCGCGTTACTGGTAGAACAAATTGTAGGACGACAAGAAATTGTCATTAAATCTGTCGGCCCGCAAATTAGTACCGTAAACGGCATTTCCGGTGCAACTATTATGGGTGATGGCGGTGTTGCACTCATTCTAGATATCTCATCCTTGATTCGCGAAGGTATGGCGCACATAGCGAAGGCCGTGGTTGAAAGGGAACGCCTTGAAGCAGAAAGAGTGGCGAGCTCCGCAATACCTCTTATTATGGTAGTAGACGACTCTATCACCGTTCGAAAAGTAACCGAACGCCTGCTTAAGCGACACAATATGGAGCCTATAACGGCGAAGGATGGTATTGATGCATTGGATAAATTGCAGGATCAAATTCCAGACCTCATGTTGTTGGATGTAGAAATGCCACGTATGGATGGATTTGAACTTGCAACAGCCATGAGAAATGATAGTCGGTTGAAAAATATCCCTATTATAATGATCACCTCGCGAACTGGTGACAAACATCGCGAACGTGCATCAAAAATTGGTGTAGATGCATACCTAGGTAAACCTTTCCAAGAAACTGAATTACTTGAGAATATTGAAATAATATTAAAAACAAGTGAATGATCACTACGATAATCAAAAACTACTCCGTGTTGCTATCATCCACACTTCGCTTCATAAACCGGAAGAGTTAAAAAATAAACTTAAAGCGTATAATATCGACGTCGTTGCGATAACAGAGCTATCTAACCGGTCTCTATGCGAAATTGACGCTAACAGTACAGATGTCATTCTGGTTGACCTGCATGAAAATGTCGGTCAGGAGCTGGATGTACTGGAAAATCTGTTAGAAGAATCTGCTCTGCCGTTACTTTTTAACGATAGCGGAACAACACAATTTAATCTTTCAATATCCGGCGCAGACTGGGGTAAAAAACTGGCACTTAAGCTACGAGCGCTGGTTGAAAAATCTTCCGGAAATATACGCTCTTCCGCAGAGCAATCTACCGTTAGTGTTAAGAATGACATACCGAAAATAATACCCGCTACAACCATACCAAAACCAATAGTATCGTCGCAAAAACAAACGATAGCTAAACCACATAAAGGGGCTGAACAAGTTTGGGTACTGGGCGCTTCGTTAGGTGGGCCTTTGGCGGCTAGAGTATTTCTGTCATGTTTACCAACTGACTTACCTATCGCGTTTGTATTGGTCCAACATATTGGTGCAAGTCACATCACCCTATTGAGCGAGCAACTTGACCGCGCTACACAATTAAAGGTGATGACGGCTAAAGAAGGGCATACTTTATGCGACAATGAAGTTGTAGTCGCACCGATAGAAAAAAGGATTGTCATAAATGACAGAGGAGAAATAGTACTGGCACCAATTCTTCACCATTCTATATATTCACCATCGATTGATGAGGTAATGACTGACATCGCCGAGAAATACCACGCTTTGTCTGGCGCGATCGTATTTAGTGGCATGGGCAACGACGGCGAAGAGGGAAGCAAGGTAATTGGCGAACACGGTGGCGTGGTTTGGGCGCAAGATTCTGAAAGCTGCGTTATAAGCAGTATGCCTGATTGTGCACGTCGCACTGGTTATGTTTCTTATAGCGATACACCCGAAGGCCTTGCAAATAATCTAGTTAAGTACTTAGCGCAAAATTAATCAAATTACAATTCTGTATCTACAACAGTAGCTTTAACATAGAAGGAGCAAAACTATGGCAAAGAAAACAATTTTTATACATAGTCAATTGTTAACTCTCGAAGTTGGCCAACTCATTTTACCAAATACCGCTGTCGCGGAAATAATACATTACAGCGATCCAACACCGGTTGATGATTCGCCTGAATGGCTATTAGGCACAATGGAATGGCGTGGGATAAGAATACCTTTGATGTCATTAGAACAAGCAATGGGCGATAACGTGCCCGCACGCAATGCCAACAATCATATCGCTATTATAAACTGCTTGGATGCTGATTCGGCTCTTCATTTCTATGGAATCGTAACGATAGGTTTACCTAGACTGATAAACATTGATGAAAAGAAAATTATGCCATCAACAAATGAAGCGAATAATCCACTTGTATTAAGTAATGTACTAATCAATGAGTCAGAATCGATTATTCCAAACCTGGATGCCATAGAGGCACTGGTAAAAGAAACCGGTTTGGAAAACTCAAGAATAAGTTAAAGAACATCTGACTAGGCATCATCGTAACGTTATATTGTAGCGTTGGTAATCCCCTGAAAAGCAACATTAGTAATTTTTTTAATTTGATCAGGCGTAACTATATAAGGGGGCATAAAATATATGACGTCACCCAATGGCCTCAGCAAAACGCCTTGACTGAGCGCATATTTATAAACTTCAATCCCTCGCCTTTCCTCCCAAGGAAATGCTAGCTTATTATTTTTGTCTTTAACCATTTCCAACGCCACAATCATTCCCGACCTCCTCACTTCAGATATATGAGGGTGGTCTTCAAATTTCTCGGTTTCCGCTTTTAGTGCATTAACTAACTCGACATTTTTTTCTATTGTATTATCACGTCTAAATATATCCAGCGTTGCATTCGCTGCTGCGCATGCCAACGGATTCCCCGTATAACTATGTGAATGAAGAAAGGCCGTGCCATTTAAGTAATCGTCATAAAAGGCCTGATATATATCATCTGTCGTTAAAACAGCAGATAAGGCTAAGTACCCACCCGTGAGGCCTTTAGATAAACACATTATGTCAGGACTAATATTACTGTGCTCACAGGCAAACATTTTGCCTGTTCGCCCAAAGCCAACGGCAACTTCATCCGCTATCAATAATATTTCGTATTTATCACATGCCTTGCGTAATAATTCCAAATATACAGAGTGATACATACGCATATTGCCGGCACATTGAACCAACGGTTCAACAATAACCGCACAAATATCATCCGCGTTGTCGGACAAAGTTTTGTCCATGTGATCAAACATATTTCGTGAATGTTCTTCACACGTAACGCCATTTTCTCTGTGATAGCAATCCGGTGACGGAACTGTAATGCACTCCATAAGCAGAGGCCCATAAGTCGCTTTATATAAAGCGACATCACCAACAGCCAGGGCTCCCAATGTTTCACCGTGGTAACTATTGGATAACGAAACGAATTTCGTCTTTATTTTTGAATTATTTTCAGCATTTTTATTTAACCAATAGTGAAAACTCATTTTCAAAGCCACTTCGACTGCAGAGGAACCATTGTCTGCAAAAAAACATTTATTGAGTCCTTTGGGCGATAAATTAACAAGACGTTCCGCAAGCGTAATGGCCGGCTCATGTGTAAAACCAGCAAATAATGTATGTTCTAATCGGTCAAGTTGTTGTTTTATTGCTTCATTAATATACGTATTCGAATGGCCAAATAAATTTACCCACCACGAGCTTATTGCATCGATATACTGCCTACCCTCATAATCCTCCAGCCAAACACCCTTGCCCTTTTTTATCGGAATCAAAGGCAAATTTTCGTGGTCTTTCATTTGAGTACAGGGATGCCATAACACGGATAAATCTCGATCGGACAAATTGGAATTACGCATTTAAGCCTCCCAGTACTGAGTTGACTGACCTACCCAACGCTCTATTAACGAATGACTGGCTTGCGGATATTTTTCCAGCAAATATTCGGCTGCCTCTTTTACTTTTGGTAATATATATTCGTCGCGAGGCAGTTCAGCAATTTTTAGTTGCATCAAACCTGTTTGTTGCGTTCCAAAAACTTCACCTGGGCCTCGTAAATTCATATCCTCTCGTGCTATCTCAAAGCCATCGTTAGTCGAGCGTATTATGCTAAGACGTTTATAGGCAAGTTTAGATAACGGAGGGCTATACATAAAGATACAACTACTTTCAATAGTTCCTCTTCCTATACGGCCACGGAGCTGATGAAGTTGCGACAATCCCAATCGTTCAGTATTTTCTATTAACATCAAAGATGCATTGGGCACATCGACGCCTACCTCAATAACGGTTGTTGCCACCAGGATGTCTAGCTTCTTCTGTTTAAATTGAGACATAACATGTTCTTTTTCTTTTGGTTTCATACGTCCGTGAATGAGTCCAATAGATAAATTCGAAAGCGTATTGCTTAATAGTTCAAAAGTCTCCACCGCTGCTTGGCATTGTAAAACTTCAGATTCGTCTATAAGAGGACAAACCCAATAAGCTTGTCGACCTTCGCTACATGCTTTATGAATTCGAGATAAAACCTCATCTCGCTTATTATCCGCGACAACAATTGAACTCACTGCCGAACGACCCGGCGGCATTTCATCGATTATCGAACAGTCAAGATCGGCATAGATAGACATAGCCAATGAACGTGGAATTGGCGTTGCAGACATAATCAACTGGTGGGGATAACGGCCATTTTGAAATCCTTTTTTCAATAAACTCAATCGCTGCAACACGCCAAATCGCTGCTGCTCGTCAACAATAATGTAGGCCAATTTAGCAAAATGAACTTCTTGCTGAAATATTGCGTGTGTGCCTATAATAATCTGTGCAGCTCCCGACTTGATATCGTTTAGAACACGGTCGCGCGCTTTCCCTTTAATTTTTCCTGCTATTAACACAGTTTGCAAATCAAGCGAATTTGCCAGAGATGTTATATTTATAAAATGCTGTTCTGCTAATATTTCTGTTGGTGCCATTATGGCAACTTGATAGCCTTTAGCCGCAACATGAAAAGCGCTATATATAGCTACCATGGTTTTTCCACAACCCACGTCTCCCTGGACTAGTCGCTGCATGGGATGGTCCATACTAATATCGTCAAGCACACTGCTGATACAACGTTTTTGTGCTTCGGTTAAAGTATAAGGTAAAATTTTATCAATTCGGGAGGTCATCGAATTATCGGCTGATATAGCAATCGCATTTTTTTTGTGTATTTTGTTTCTCAACTGGCGCAAGCAAAGATGTCGAGCTAATAACTCTTCAAACAGTAGTCTTTGTTGCGAGGGGTGCCGACCATCGGCTAACTCCGTAGCCGATGTATTTTCCGGTGGTCGATGTAAAAAATAAATTGCGCTTACTAAAGACATCACGTCCATTTTATCGAGTAATTCTTCAGGTATCCAGTCGTGTAATAATGCCGGATTAGCCTCTAAATATATCAAGGCCTGTTCGACTAAAGTTCGAATAGAACGCTGTTGCAACCCATCCGTAGTTGGGTATACGGGCGTAAGATGGTTAGCTGTTTGCAATGATGAATAATTATTTCCGACTCTATATTCCGGATGAATCATTTCATAAGCCGAATAACGTGAATGCGGCCCAACAGAACGAACCTCACCAAAACAACTTATAGCGGCACCTTCTACTAAAGCGGTTTTTTGATTAGCCGTAAAATGAAAGAAACGCAATCGTAATGAACCAGTGTTATCATAAATGTTACACAATAAAGAACGGCGCTTGCCAAATTGCACTGAAGACGACTTTACCGTCCCCTGAACAACAACTTCACTGCCCAAAGTTAGTTTATTGATGGGGACAACCCGTGTCCGATCCTGATAACGCAAAGGCAAATGAAATAACAGGTCTCGAATATTAGATATACCTAAGCAAGAAAGACGTTTTGCTATTTGTTCACCGACACCTTTTAAAAGCATAATGTCGTATGATTTATCTCCAGTGGTCAACTGCTTTTCTAGATCTGAAGACACGAATTATCAATAATTCAACAACAAACATGGGGCGGATTGATTTATCAACTATTTATTACCATTATCGCGTCCATTTCGACATCTGCTCCCTTGGGAAGTGACGCAACGCCTACCGCGGCTCTTGCGGGATAAGGCTCGTTAAAATATTTCGCCATAACTTCATTTATAATAGGAAAGTTGTTCATATCGGTTAGAAATATATTTAATTTGACAACATCTGCCAGCGACCCACCCGAAGCTTGCGCAACCGCTTTTAAATTATCAAACACCTGACTCACCTGCATATTTATATCAGAACCAACTAAAGCCATAGTTTTAGGATCTAATGCTATTTGCCCTGATAGATAAACTGTAGAATCTACCTTTATGGCTTGTGAATAAGTACCAATAGCTTGGGGTGCGTTTTGCGTTTGAATTATTTCTTTTTCCACTATTTTCTCCTGATAATATAATACGCTTGATGCCCGTAGTTAATACTTCGTAATGAATACTCAGCGCTTCGCGTAATACCTTGCGTTTCGAGTTTTGCGCGGCAAAACTAACCTTTCACTCTATATATTTTTGCTACTTGCTCCAGCGATCGCAACTGCCTCATTATGTTCGCGAGATGTTTTCTGTCCTTAACTTCAATCGTAAATGTTATGGTACTAAATTTACCATCCCGTTCTTCAATATTAACATTGTCAATGTTCGAACCCATATCAGCTATAGTCGCTGCAGCGGTAGCAAGTACACCACGTTGATTAATTACTTCTACTCTTATGTCGACAGGAAACTCACCTTTGGTATCAGGCTCCCAACGTACATCTATCCATTTTTCCGGTGTTTTTCTGAATTCGACTACATTTTTGCATGATTCTGTATGGACAACAATACCCCTTCCTGTTGTAATAAAACCAAGAACAGGATCACCAGGAATAGGCCGGCAGCATTTTGCGAAATTCATCACCATGCCTTCTGTACCGGTAATTAATAGTGGGCGAGACATTTGTTTCTCTCCCCTTAAAAATGATGGAACGTAGCGACCAAGTGCGTTTCTTATTTTCCCCTGATGACGACGTCCGCTGGATTTTTTATTATCCACGTTATGCTCATCTTCATTTTCAATATTTAATAATTGTTGCGCGACAAACAATGCCGCTCTGTTACCCAAGCCTATGTCTTCAAGCAATCTATCCAGATTACTCAATTTGTGACTTTTAATTATACTACCAATTGTCGATGAAGATATTTCATCCAATGAACTTGCAAATGTTAATAAAGCCTTGTTCAATAATCGTCTTCCAAGTTCAACTGCTTCTTTAACTTTTAGATTTTTTAAATAGTGCCTTATATTGGATCGAGCCTTACCTGTAACAATAAAGTCCAACCACAATGGATTAGGTCTAGCACCAGGGGCGGTAATAATTTCGACTGTTTGGCCATTTAACAATTCTGTCCGCAGTGGCATTAATCGTCGATTTATTTTAGCCGCAACACATGTATTACCAACATCGGTATGTACTGCATAAGCAAAATCAACAGCGGTTGTCCCTCGTAATAATTCCTTGATTTCACCTTTAGGTGAAAAAACATAAACTACATCTGGAAACAAGTCGATTTTAACATTTTCCAAAAACTCAAGTGAATCACCTGCATTTTGTTGCATCTCTAAAACATTGCGCAACCATTGTCTTGTGCGATCTTGCGCTATACTGCTGCCTGCTTTGCCAGTTTTATACAGCCAATGGGCAGCGATGCCAACTTCAGCTACACGTTCCATATCACGTGTTCTAATCTGCACTTCAATAGGTACACCGTAGGGACCAAAAAGAACCGTGTGGAGTGACTGATAACCGTTCGTTTTAGGAATGGCGATATAGTCTTTGAATTTTCCGGGAACTGGTTTATATAAATTGTGTATTACACCAAGAGCCTGGTAACAAAATTCTACTTTATCAACAATTATTCTAAATGCATAAACATCAAAGACCTCAGTAAAAGGTAATGTCTTTTCCTTCATTTTTTTATAAAGGCTATATAAATGCTTCTCCCGGCCAACTACTTGACCGTTTAACCCGTCTTGTTTTAATCGCTCTTGAATCGAATCTTCAATTCCTTGAATAATTTCTTTTCTGTTTCCACGTCCTTTTTTAACGGCTTCATCCAATATTTTGTATCTCAATGGATAAAGAACTGCAAATCCTAAATTCTCCAATTCATTTCGTATGTTATTCATTCCCAGTCTATGGGCAATCGGAGAATAGATATCAAGAGTTTCACGCGCAATTCGACGTCGGCTATCATGCGGCATGGCACCAATTGTTCGCATATTGTGAAGCCTGTCTGCAAGCTTTACTAGAATGACCCGAATATCATCCGCCATCGCTAGAATCATTTTCTGGAAGTTTTCTGCTTGAGCTTGTGCCCGATCTTCTATTTTTACTTTAGCAAGCTTACTCACCCCATCAACTAATCCGGCAACTTCCGCGCCAAACTCTTTCACAATTTGGTCTTTAGCAGTAGGGGTATCTTCTATAACATCATGCAGAATTGCCGCAATAATGCTCTTCTGGTCCATACGCATTTCAGCTAATGTACGGGCAACGGCTAAGGGGTGATGTATATAGGGCTCGCCACTCATTCGGCTCTGGCCTTCATGAGCCTCGGCACTAAATAAATAAGCACGATAAACTTCTGCCACCTGATCATGCTCAAGATATTGCTCAAGCAAATCACACAAGTCGCCAATTAAAAACACAACAGCCTCGCTTTTTTCAATCGCTTTCAACAAAAGATGACAATCCTCAATTAATATGTTGGTTTGGCGGTGTATCTGTATGAGCCCCATACAACACTCCGGACCCAGCCTTAGTCCAGAAAAGACTATTAAACAGTATAAAACCGTCAAAGCACTATATTAGGTTACTTCACAATAAACGAATTATCAAAGGCTTTGGTCGGAAAACCTGAATCGATAAAGTGTAGCGGCCGCGCGAACTATAAATTGAAAGTACGTAATTAGCCTCGTGTGACGCTAATTACGCAATTGCTCGAAAGAAAGATCAGGGCTAATTCAAGATGCGGGGGTGTCGTCAGAACTGTTGTCAAAATCTGCTCCAGACTCACTCGTAGTACTTGTAATAGTACTTTGATCTGTAGCAGAAATTACTGGAGACATATGATCTTCAGATGAATCGCTAGCTGAAAGCTCGTCAGAAATGGTTTCGCTTGATGGAACCTCTGTCACAGGTATCGAAGCAGAAAGCGCCGCGGCCATAGAGATATCTGTTACAGAATCGGGAGCTAAAGGCTGATCTTGTTGCAT
>JAADIM010000036.1:51792-55567 GCA_013151345.1 Gammaproteobacteria bacterium | reverse complement strand
ACTCTTTTTCAGTTATGAATCCAAATTGGTTGTAGAGATTTCGTGCAGCAGTGTTAGTGGCTGTTACATTTAGTGTGGCTACCCCTTCTAAGTTAGCCAGTGCAAATGCTAAAAGCTCCCTACCAATACTTTTTCTGCGCGCAGTCGGGTGGACAAAAAGCCATGGTTGCGTCTGGAACAGCAATCGAGAATAACGCAGGAGCAGTTATCGAGGAGCAATTGCCGGGTGCAGCGAAGTCCAACAACAGCGGAGTATTTAAAAACTTCTCTGTTGGGGTTCCTAGCGCCATCCCAATAATAAATATTTTTTGCGTACCAGGGGATGCCCCGTGATGAATAAGGTCTGTTTTGCTTAACTAAGTGCAATTGTGTTCTGGCACTCATTTTTCTGGCGAATCGTTGCTAATTTTTTCTTGTTTACTATCTTTTTTAATGAGTTCATAGCCTTGCCAGTAGTATTCATTTTTATCATAATTCGCAGCATTTATTTTTATTTCATTGCCCAGAGTTTTGTTTGACGTATTTATCGAGAGCTTGCAATAATTTCCTAATCGGATATATTTGCCTTTTTGTGAATTAAATACCCAGTAATTCAAATAAAGATTCGCAAGACCAAAAGAGGTAGTCACCGCAATATCAGGGATTCCGTCAAAATTTATATCTTCGAACGAGATATAACCCTTGTCACCTTCAATAAAGGTTGTGTCAGGCATTATTTTTAGTGTGTGACGTGTTTCCCGATAAGAGACTTCCAGGGATTCCATGAGCAATTCGCCGGATCCTATCTGTGCAGCGTGCATTTCAACGGTAAAGTCACCATAGGCGCAAGACGTTTTAGTCTGATAACCAAACTCGCATACTTGAGATTTTTGAGGGTACTCTTCTGTTTCAGAGACATCATTGGAGCATCCTGTAAGAAATAGCATAAACAAGAACCAGAATAATCTCATAATAGATACGCTTAGCTAATTAAGAAAAATTTTGCACGTTCGAGATAATCCTGTCTATCAGTCAATCCGTTGTAACCTCCGTTAACTCGCCGAGTAATTGCTCTCAAATTATCATCATCAGCGTATGTATTAAGTTTTTTGTTTTTCCAGAACCAAAGGCTTACATCAAGTGCATATTTTGGTGTGCTTGCAATGATTTGCTCATTGCCTGTTTTTAGCAAGTCCATGGAGGCATACTTGCCATATTGTGAATAATTATCTCGACCAGTTAACTGTATGAGGCCACGGCCTTTGAATCTTACGCCATCGCCTTTTTGAATATTGCCTAAATCTTTTCTTCCTTCGTAAGCTGCTCCGCTGGCCAGCTCTTGAGTATACAAAAGCGAAAGACTTTCGTGGCCCACCTGAGCAAGAAAATGGGCAGTTCTAAGGGGAGTATTAATTGCGTACTTAGGCAACATGGTCGTAAAGAGAGGTAAATACGTTTTAATGGTGGATGTTACTCCCATCGCCATGATAGCCATTAACGCATCTTCGGTTAAGCTTTTGGTAAGATGTTTCTTAAGTGCGGTGAATGTTTTACTATTTGGATCAACGCGACCGTCTGGATTTTGGAACTCGGCAATGTTTTTTTGAAAAGATTCTATCGCATCGATGGTTTTGTCTCCGATTTTTCCATCGACCACGAGCTTAGCATTTAGATTGAATTTTGGCGATTGAGATAGATTTAAAGCAGCTTGAACTACTTTAACATCAGTATTAACGTTTATTCCTTCTTGTCCAACACTTAGTTTAATAGTCATTAATGCATAACTCCCTGTTAGTCTTTGTGAATCTGGAATAATACTGAGTTAGCTAATACGAAACAATAGGAAGGAAACTAAGGTTGGACTAAGCTTCGCAATTTGGGCCAAGCTATGTAATTAATTGTTAAAATAATCTATTAAAATAATAGTTTATTTCAAGGCCTAATAAGGCGTTCTTGGTATTAAAAAAGAGCGTTTAAGATAAAGTGTGGGTGGTTTTTTAATGATAATGGGAACCGGATAAGGTATCTTTCACAATGGGCACGACACTGGCGCGGTTCGCCATACTAAAAAGCATTTTAATACCGGTCATTTATTTCTCCAAACAGGTAACTAAAAAAAATAAAAACCGGGTTATTTGTGTCATATCCAAGAGACACAAATTAATCGTTTAGTTGTTTTCTGATTATTATACAAGTAACTTGACGGCTTAGCTTCTTATCTTCCATAACAGTTGTTTAGCCAAATGCGCGGCAAATTTTATTTAGAGGGTGGCTGTCTATATTGAATTGCACGTTTATAATTCCTTATCTTCTTTTTCACGAACGATAGATTTAGACATTTCATCAGGTATACGGCGGATGCCAAATATGACTGTCGGTGGTATGCCCATTGCCAAATCAATATCATTCACTCTATAATTTGATCCTCTTTCTTGAAGAATGGCATTCACTTTTTCTTGTTTCTCAACAGCTTTTATTATTGTATTGGCAATTAATTCATCGCTACTGAATTCAACGGCTTTTTCAACAACTCTATTTGATAGCTCTTTTGCTTTATCTAAAATACCCAAATTACCTCCTTAACATATCACGACAAAGCTCAGTTGCGTGAATGTAGTGCAGTGAATGAGCGTTAACAGGGACGTTTTGTTAACTGAAAAGTCAGGGGTCAAGTTACTTGTATAATAATCAGAAAACAATTAAACAAGCAATTTGTATCTCTTGGATATTACGCAAGTAGCCCGCCCTCTTTTTTAACGTGCTTATGTCGATCCATGTCAATTTACCTGGTTATACAGAAATTTATACATATTTCGAGTGTGTAACTTTTCTATGCCACGTATATCTCTACTTATGGGTTTTTCAGATAGTTTACATTCAATGGCAATGATCTGTTGATCCACTTCCAATAATATATCCACCTCATTACCTTGTTGGTCGCGCCAATACCATATTCCAATAGAATGAAACGAGTCCCGCCAGCGCAACCATTGAGAAACAACATAACCTTGATATCATCGATTACGTGAAGGTGAGTTGTCCAACTCGGCCCATAAAGCTGGATAACTACCACGTCATAGAAATTCTTTCCAGTTGAATTTGTTTTTTAATGGTTCACAGATTTGCCATTCAGCGCCGGACAAACCAAGCATCGGGATAATTGCCGCTCGACCAGCAAGGCTGTCAGCAACTGAATCCATCAGCGCGAAATTTTACGAACCCGTTAAAATGAATAATCCATTTTCCCCTCGATGCTGATCTACATAGGTTTTGATATATCTAAAAAAAGAAGGTGCGTATTGAATTTCATCTATTACGACGGGGGGATTAAACTGATTTAAAAATGCTTCAGGTTGAGTTTCCGCCATTTCAGCATAACTGCCTACATCCAAAGAAACATGAGTATATTCTGAAAAAATTCGTTCAATCAGAGAGGTTTTGCCTACCTGACGTGGGCCTACAAGCACCAAAATCGGAAAAGATTGGCTTATTTGTTTGAGGCTGGGGGCAATTTCTCTTTCAATCCATATAGTTAACAATATTAAGCTGGCACCTTAAAATAGTCAATTATATGATAAATAAAGATAATTTATGGAGATCGCGCTGTTTTTCCATGGCTCAATGCTGAGGTTTCATCGGAAAAGATCTCATGTATTAGGCTTTTTAGGTGCCACCACAAAGAAGGCAAGAGATCAGGATAGTTATATAATCCTAAATTAATCAGTTGAAGCTTCCGCTCCTGCTCACGCCCCTCGCCTACTTCCCTGTAGGCGAATTGTAGCGAGGGTGTCTAAGG
>JAADIM010000036.1:20491-51741 GCA_013151345.1 Gammaproteobacteria bacterium | reverse complement strand
AGTCATTCTACGGGTGAGTCTTAAAAAATGAAAAAAAACGTTAGATTCAGTGCATTAGCCACCCGCAGTAGATTCTACTGATTAATTTAGGATAATCATTATCGTGATTCGACAGTCTGAGATAAATGAAGCTTACGCCCGTCGCCAACCTCCCTGTAGGCGATACAAGAAACCTGGCGCCCGGACTTCATGGAAAAAGTAATTAAGTCTAAATTTCAATTAGAGGTATACAAAATATGGTAATAAAAAAAATGCTGAATGTGATTTTATTAATACTTAGTTTAGTGGTCCTGATTCCATATTCATACGCAAATGAAGGTGGTATTGAGGTCATTGGAACAGAAAAAGTCAGTGTTGTGCCTGATATGGCTAAATTTTCTTTTTCAATAAATGATAGAGGGAACATACTTGCGCAGTTGAAAGAAAAAATTGATAAGAAAACGGCAAGTCTGGTCAGTCTGTGTAAAAAATTGGGTATTGAAAAAAAGAATATCTCTTCTTCAGAGATGTCTATCTACCCTCAATATAATTATGAAACCAAAAAATTTATTGGTTATGAAGTATCTAGGGATATAAAGGTAACTCTAAACGACCTGATTAAATATTCAGAGTTGTTAAATGGGGCAATAGGTGCTGGCATTACAACGATTAAACGTATTGAGCTTGATATAAAAGATCGAAGCAAGCTGGAAAATAAAGCGCTTGGTGCTGCTATCGACGTTGCCAGGAATAAAGCAGAAATTATAGCGAAGAATTCTGGCGTGAAACTCGGCAAAGTGATTAATGTTAAGGAGGGCAGCAGCCCTTTTGAGGTTGGTTCATACGACTTTATGGAAAGATCAGGTCAGTCTCCTATGGCTCAACAACAAGGCGCTTTTGAGCCTGGAGAAATATCTGTGACAGCGACAGTTGTTGTTAAATATAAGATAAATTGAAAGTACATTGGGGTAGAAAATCTAAGCCAAGGGGAGCTCCGGGCGCTTTTTTTATGCTTAAAAACAGCTAAAATGGGACCTATAATACCCATATTGGGACCGATCAGGGTGAATAAATATGAATTCCGTATCCATAGGCGCAGCGCTTTTCACAAAAACACAGCAAAGGGTACTGGGTTTGCTTTATGGCAAACCAGAAAATACCTTTTATTTAAATGAGATCGTACGCCTTGCTGGTGTAGGTAAAGGCACTATCAAACGTGAACTGGAGAAGTTGAAAGCAGCTGAGATACTGACAATAGAACGTGTCGGTAACCAGATACACTATCAGGCGAATCCCGATTGTCCGGTTTTCGAAGAGCTGGTCAGCATTGTGCGTAAGGCGTCAGTATTGGTCGAATTGGAGGTTGTTGATCAGAACAAGGGCGATATTATAAGCCTAGGGAATGAAATGCTTGTTTCCAGAAAGGCAATGTTGGCGCTTGTTAAACCTAAATAAATCAGTTGAATCTACTGCGGACGCCTAACGCACTGAATCTAACGTGTTTTTCCATTTTTTAAGACTCACCCGTAGAGTAACTACGCGATCGCCTTAAAAAATGGAAAAACACGCTATCTTCAGCGCCTTAGGCACCCTCGCTACGATTCAACTGATTTATTTAGGTTAAACGGTACAATATAAAACGTTTGAATTTATTCGGCTCGGTGGCACGTGGTGTATTCGGACCTCAAAGTGATGTCGATTTAATGGTTGAATTTGAAGCCGGACAGGCGCCTTCTTTGTGGAGATCTCAGGAATTAGAGGATGACTTTTCCCATTTGTTCGGTGGCCGGTCTGTGGATATTGCTTCGCCTGAAATTTTACGTAATCCATATCGCAGAAAAACAATCGAGGCGGATTTGAAGGTTTTGTATGAAGCCGCTTGAAAGAGATGCGGCTTACCTTTGGGATATGCTGGGGGCAGCAAAGCATGCGGTTATTCTGTCTGATCAAATTGACCTTGAAACCTTACTGGATGACATGCGTACGCGTTACGCTATATAGAGCGCGCACTAGAAATTATTGGTGAAGCGGCTAAACAGGTGTCACCGTATACAAGAGATAAATATGTAGAAATACCATGGGCTTGTCAATAAATAAATTGATCATCTTGCTTGTCTATCCTTGCGTCTTCGCGTTGCTGAAAGGGTTACATACAACGAGTATGTGCCCCTTTCAGCGCCTTGAATACGAAACGATATCCGGCGCAATATGATCAATTTATTTGTTGACAAGCCCATGGACCGGAATTATTGGTTTCCGTAATGTGTTGGCCCATGAATACGGTGCAATAGACTATCAGCGGCTGCACACCGTTTTACTTGATGGGGTGCACCACTTATTACCCATCTCGAAAATATTTTGAAATCGATTTCTGACAAAAATTAAAAAATGTTACGCTTAATTTTAGGATGTACCTGCAAGCAACAATAAGCACTTATACCAAAAATAATGCTGCTAAGCTCAAGAATGCGAAAAAGCCGACGACATCGGTAACCGTGGTTAATACAACGTTGCCCGCCAACGCAGGATCAATGTGTAATTTTTTTAAGAATAAAGGTATGGTGGCGCCAGCTAGTGCGGCAACTATTAGATTGATTAGAATAGCGGCTGCGATTATAGCGCCTAGCAGGAAATCGTTAAACCACAGTATAGTTATGCCAGCAATTATCGATGCCCAAATTAATCCATTTAGCGCACCTACGGCGAGTTCTTTCATGAGTAATTGTCTGGCATTTGTATCGCCGATTTGATCAAGGGCGATGCCGCGAATCACAAGTGTTAATGTTTGACTTCCGGCGATGCCGCCCATGCTGGCAACGACAGGCATTAATACGGCAAGTGCGACCATTTTTTCGATTGTCGCATCAAATAAGCCGATTACCCAGGCTGCGAGTAAGGCAGTAACAAGATTTACACCTAACCAGATAGTTCTTCGACGTGAGCTGACAACAACTGGCGCAAACATGTCGTCTTCTTCATTCAGGCCCGCCATGCGCATGAAAGAATGGTCTGCTTCGTCTCGTATCACGTCGACTACGTCATCAATAGTGATACGTCCCATCAATATATTGTTCTCATCGACCACCGGCGCAGAAACCAGATCATGTTTTTCGAACATGCTGGCGACTTCTTTCGCGGACTGTGTTACCGGTATTGCCCGGACTTTTTTCCCCATGATGTCACTTACATTAAGTGCCGGGTCATTGGTTAATAGTTTTGTCAGAGATAAAACACCCAGGTAGTTGTCTTTTCGGTCTACTACAATCAGGTTATCGGTAGTGTCTGGCATTTCACTGCGAAAACGCAAATAACGAAACACGGTTTCTAGCGAAATATCCGGGCGTATTGTAATGGTGTCTGTGTTCATCAAGCCGCCAGCCGTGTCATCCGGGAAGGATAGGACCGCTTCAAGTCGCTGCCGGTCTTGTAGGTCCATGGATTGCAGGACCTCTCGACTTACGATGTCCGGTAGATCCTGGAAAATGTCTGCTAAATCATCTGTATCCAGTTTCTCGGTCGCGGCAACCAGTTCCTGTTTGTCAGTCTGACTAATTAGTTCCGCACGAACCTCATCGTTTACATGTAGTAGGATGTCACCGCTACTGTCAAGCGGGACTAACTCCCAGATGGTGGATCGTGTTTCCGATGGTACTGACTCAATCAAAAACGCTATTTCTGCAGAATGTAATTCAGAGAGTTTTTCTCTTACTTCTGAAAGCGTGCCCTCTTCTAGAAGTTCCGAAAATGTCTGCAAATGAGTTTGAGAGATGCTTTGTTCTTTCACATCTGCCATGGCGATTACCTGATAACTATTATGTATGATTTAGTGGAAAGTGATTATTGAAGGAGTTTCTGCGTATATTTTGGCGCTTATCCGATCACCAAATACAGCAGAGGTCCTTATACATCGAAGTATATAGTTTTCTTTGCTGTTATTCCATTCAGTTTGAGCGTGATTGTGAGTTGATAAATGAGAAGGGTATTTTTTTAAAGGTTGTTCATTTTTTCAAGATAACGGGAAACTTCGTGTGAGGTCGGGCATTTTAATATTTTTTTCGTTATGCCAGCTAGTTTTTTTGTGTCAGTTAATTTTACTGCTTGTTTTACTTCTAGCAACGTAGAAGTATGCATACTGAATTCACAAAGGCCCATCCCTAACAATAGACGGGTATATATTGGTTCACCGGCCATTTCCCCACATAACGCTACCGGGATATTAGCTTTGATAGCGGCTTTTATTGTATTTTGAATCAGGTTTAATACCGCTGGGTGTAGCGGGTCATAAAGATAACTTACTTCGTTGTCAATGCGGTCGATTGCGAGTGTATATTGGATCAAATCGTTAGTGCCGATTGAAAAGAAGTCTGTGTGCACCGCTAGTGTAGACGCGAGCATCGCAGCGGCCGGTGTTTCTATCATGCAGCCGACAGGTAATCTGTTATTGTATTTGATTTTCCTCTTTTTCAATTCCTGCTTGGATTCTTCTATCAGCGCCTGGACTTGTAATAATTCCTGCAAGTTGGAAATCATCGGTATCATTAATTTTACGGGACCATGGGCTGATGCTCGTAAAATTGCTAGTAATTGTGGCTTAAAAAGGGCCGGATCTCTAAGGCATAAGCGAATAGCGCGAAGCCCAAGTGCTGAACATTTTTCGATATGTTCTTTATAGACGGTGCCAGCAAAATGTTTGTCTGCGCCGATATCGAGTGTTCTAATTGTGACAGGCAATCCTTTTAACGATTTTACGACATTAAGATAAGCCTGGTATTGTTCGTCTTCATCAGGCAGTTCTGTTCTGTTCATAAATAAAAATTCTGTTCTGAACAAGCCAATACCAGATGCAGCGACGCTTTTTACGCTTGATAAATCTTCAGGCAATTCGATATTTGCACACAATGTTATTTTCTTATTATCGAGTGTATTTGCCGGTTTTAATTTAAGCGCTTGTAAGTCTGTTCGTTTACGTTTTAATTGTTTTTGGAGGGCAAGATAGTGTTCGCGGATTTGTTTGCCAGGATCGACCAGGATAACGTTTGCCAAACTATCAATAATAATGCATTCGCCATCTTTAACGTATTGTCTGGCATGTTTTGCACCCACTATAGCGGGTATATTCAAACTACGCGCAAGTATGGCGGTATGGGAAGTAGGCCCTCCTTGCTCCGATACAATCGCGACTACATCATGGTGTTGCATAAGAATAGTATCTGCCGGGCTTAGGTCATCGGTTATGATGATTTGACCTTTCAGCCGATCGACGACATTGGTATGTTCGCTCGGCTGGTTTAGCAGAATGCGTTGAATTCGATTTACAACATGTTCTATGTCGTCTTTTCTTGTGCGTAAATATGGGTCGTCCATTTCATTAAAGACAGAAACAATGGAATCACATTGTGTTTGTAACGCGTGCTCGGCATTACATTTCTTTTCTTTGATAATACCAAGCGGACGTTCTTGAAGCATTGGGTCGTCCAGCATTAACAAGTGGGTATCGATAAATAAGGCGATGTCTTCCGGGGTATGCTTTGGTATATGATCCCGAATAATTTTTAATTGTTGGGCAGCGACTTGTAGCGCAAATTGATAGCGTGAAATTTCTGCCTGAACTAGATAATCAGGAATTGTTCGTTGTGGTATTTCCAGCTCACTACTTTCAAGGATATGTGCAGTTCCAATCGCGATGCCTTTGGAGACGCTGGTTCCATATAAAGCAAGTGTCATGATATTGCCTAGTTTTTCTAGTTAGCCAAATGAAAAGTACCGTGTAATTGAGCGAAATATTTATTCTTCCTCATCAAATCGATTTTCAACGAGTATTTTTAATTCGTTAATTGCTTCTGTTTCGTCTTTTCCTGATGCTGTTATCGTTAAGCTAGTTCCTTTACACGCAGCGAGCATCATTATCCCCATAATGCTTTTACCGTTAACAGTATTGTCGTCTTTTATTAAGCCTATTTCGCAATCAAAACCGGAGGCTAGGTTTACAAATTTGGCAGCCGCGCGCGCATGCAAGCCTAGTTTATTAATAATAGTAATTTCTTGTTGCAGCATTTTTTTCACTAATTAGTCGTCATTTTAGTTGCAAATAAGAATACCATTTCGACCTCCATCCAATACTTTTTCGGCGATTTCGGATAGTGGTAATGAAGGGTAATTCAGCGCGCGGATTAACATTGGCAAGTTTAGGCCTGAAATAATAATGACGTTCTCATTAGAACTTAATTTTGCCGTAATGTTGTAAGGCGTTGACCCAAAGAGATCGGTCAATATTAATACCCCGTCACCCTGATTAAGTGTATTAACCAGGTTTTGCGCTGTTTCCAAAGATTCCTCGGTGTCGCAATCTCCGCATAATTCCAATGATTCAATAGGTAACGGACATGACCCCACCAGTGATATAGCCGTATTTTTTATCGCTGTACCAATTTTGTCGTGGGCGATGATCAACAAGCCAATCGTCATCACAATTCCCTATGTCGTGTAGATACATTATTTTTTGTTTTTATGAAATACTGCGCCAACCGTTCGACAATATAGACTGAACGATGTTGACCTCCTGTGCAGCCAATAGCAATGGTGATATAACTTCTGTTGCCTGCCTCATATTGAGGTACCCAGTCATCCATAAAGCCAGTAATATCCTCAATCAGTTTGTTAACCAGCGGTTGTTTTTCCAGAAAATCGCTAACATCTTTGTCAAGACCGGTTAGTTTTCGCAAGTTAGTTTCCCAATAGGGGTTAGGCAAGCAACGAGCATCGAACACAAAATCAGCGTCGCTCGGCACGCCGTGTTTGAAACCGAATGATTGGAAAAGAATAGACAGCGTTTCTGGCGGCTTGTCGGCTACTCTGCTTTTCACCAAATCGCGTAGTTGGTAAATATTGTAATGGCTGGTATCAACAATCAAATCAGCGCAATTAGATATCGGATCAAGAAGTTTACGTTCGTTTTTTATTGCTTCGGCGAGTGTGACACCATTTTGCGTCAAGGGGTGTTTACGCCGTGTTTCTGAAAAGCGTTTTATTAAGATGCTGTCATCTGCATTAAAAAAAATTAACTCGCAAGAAATCCCTGTCTTCTTTAGTTTCTCTAAAATTTCAGGAAATTGTTGAATGTCTTTGCGTACATTTCGAGCATCGATGCCGATGGCTGCTTTTTGTGGGAAAACGTCTGTGGTGCATTGTTCCGCGAACGCGGGTAGGAGTACAACCGGTAAATTGTCTATGCAGTAATATTCCAGGTCTTCTAAAACATGCAGGGCCGTACTTTTTCCGGAACCGGATACACCACTGACGATGTATAGCTTCATGGTGTCGTGCGCTCCAAAAGTTCTTTTTGCCGATTAATAAAAACAGCGGTCGCGTCATAGCCTTTATCAAGTAAAATCTGGTTCCGTGCAGCGCTTTCAATTATAACGGCAAGGTTGCGTCCAGGTGCCACTGGCAGTATTACTTTAGGTATTTTAACGCCAAGTAAATTTGTAGGTTCAGAGTGACTTTTTAGTCGATCAAGTGTTGCGTAGTCGATTTCTGATACGGGTTTAAGTTCGACGACCAAACGTAAATTTTTTCGTTTTTTTACAGCACTGTCACCAAAAATAGAGCGGATGCTCAGTACGCCAAGCCCCCTTACTTCAAGAAAGTCTTGCAGTGCGGGTGGACAAGTACCCACTAGTGAGTCCGGCCCTGTGCGGGAAAACTGGGGTGCATCGTCTGCAATGAGCCGGTGTCCCCGGCTTAATAACTCTAGCGCAAGCTCACTTTTGCCGATGCCACTTTTTCCTGTGAGTAATACGCCGATTCCAGCGACTGCCATGAATACACCGTGCACCGTAGTCTTTTCAGCAAGCACACTGTTGAGAAAATACGCTATATGGTTTATGACTTCTTGGTCGTCGATGCTGGAGGACATTAATGGCGTAGCTGTTTTTTCGGCGTTATCAATAATCTCTTGAGGAATAGTTAAATCGTTTGTTATTAGTATTGCGATCGGGTTATTTTGGTATATTTTAATGAGCAGCTCTTTCAGGCCAGATTTCTTTTTCTCTTGTATATACTCTAATTCTGTCGGCCCTATAACCTGAATACGATGAGGGTGAACAAAATTCATGTGCCCAATTTGCATCGGACTTGCATATTTGCCATCATTTTGTTTTTTATCGAGCTTATTATTTTTTCCTTTTTCGCCTGCGATCCATTTAAGATCTAATCGATCTTTGTGGTAATCGAACAGATCAACAATTGATATTGTGTCAGTCATTATTGTTCAGGCGACCAACTGTCAAAAAAACCATAAATTTCTAAGTTGTTGTTAGTGTTACGTAATTTATTTCTAAATGCTTCATTGCTGAATTTTTCAGCAAGCTGCGAAAGTAATTTTAAGTGTTCATCGGTCGATTCTTCAGGAACCAACATAGCAAATACCAAGTCAACTGGTTGTTGGTCTTCTGAATCAAAATCGATTCCCTTCTCTAATTGAAAAAACGCACCAATAGTATTTTCTGACAATTTTGTTCGACCGTGCGGTAACGCTACACCATGCCCTAATGCGGTGCTCCCCAGTTTTTCCCTTGCGATAAAACTATCAAAGATATTCTGAGGGTTTAAAGTAGGGTGATCTTTTGCAAGCAAATCACAGATCGATTCTAGTAACCGCTTTTTACTACTTGTATTTACTTTGCATGCGATTCTATCTGGGGTAATAATGTCTTTTACAAGCATTTTAGATTCCACACAATAAATTATAAATAATTGCACATGTTTACTAAATGCACTAATCTTTGCTTATATTTGTTTTATCACGGTAACTATTCGATTTTTCGCTGTTTTTTCTTGCCTGACGATCCAGTTTGTTGACCAACGCGTCAATTGCAGCATACATGTTTTCATTTTCAGCATTAGCAAACAGATTGTTTCCGCCATCATATGAGACCGTGGCTTCGGCCTTTTGTTGTAACTTATCAACAGACAAAACTACATGGCTGTTTCCTATTTTGTCATAATGGCTTTTCAGTTTTTGCAGTTTACTTTCAACAT
This sequence comes from Gammaproteobacteria bacterium, assembly GCA_013151345.1. Taxonomy (GTDB): domain Bacteria; phylum Pseudomonadota; class Gammaproteobacteria; order SG8-11; family SG8-11; genus JAADIM01. The sequence goes on along the minus strand of JAADIM010000036.1, from coordinate 42,723 downwards.
AGCTGCGCAATGCTGGGGTAATATCCATATGCTGCCCTGATATGTCTATATTCATACTGTAGTCCTCTTGGGGAGCCTCTGATTAATTCTCATTGGTACCGATCATGATTTAATCAGCGATTCCTTATATTAATCTCTTACGTTCGTTAGAAGGAGGTATATACATCGCCTCTCGATATTTTGCAACGGTTCGACGTGCCACATTAATTCCCTTGTTTTCGAGTAGCTTAGCTAACTTACTATCGCTTAACGGTTTTGTCGGATTTTCGCTTGCGACTAGTTTTTTTAGCATTGCGCGTATTGCAGTGGATGAGCACGCCCCTCCTCCGGAGGTACTGACGTGACTTGAGAAAAAATACTTTAATTCGTATATGCCTTTTGGTGTATGCATATACTTTTTTGTTGTGACACGAGAAATTGTTGACTCATGCATCTCGACGGTTTCAGCAATATCAAACATGACCATCGGGGTCATTTTTTCTTCACCATGATCCAGAAAAGCCTGTTGCCGTTCAACAATACACGTCGCTACTTTCAGTAATGTTTCGCTGCGACTTCGTAGGCTTTTCATTAACCAGCGTGCTTCTTGTAGCTGGTTTTTAAGGTAGGTATTGTCGCTGCTGTTATTAGCACGTTGAATCATATTTGAATAGAGAGTATTAACACGAAGTTTTGGCATTACTTCAGGATTTAGGTCAACTTTCCATGCCCCATTGATTTTTTTTACAAATACATCAGGCACAATGTATTCAGGTTGGCTATTAGATATGATACTGCCTGGTCGAGGGTTTAATGTTTGTATTAAGCTCACTACTCGCTGAAGGTCTGCTTCTGAGAGCTTAATTTTTCGTATGAGCTGTGGGTATTCTCGATTTGCAAGTAGATCGAAATAATCTTTCACCAGGAGTGTTGCTTCAGCTAGCCACGGTGTTTCAGGGTCATATTGTTTGATTTGGAGCAGCATGCTTTCCCTCAGGTCTCTAGCGGCGATGCCTGGTGGGTCAAAGTTTTGAACTCTGTGTAATACGGCCTCAACTTCATCCAGTTCCAGGTCTTCTATTTCTTTTGACAGTCCCTGGTGGATTTCTTCAATGCTAACGGGTAAGTAACCATCGTCGTCGATGGAGTCAATAATGGCAATGGCAATAGCTTCGTCTGTTCTGCTTAACGTTGACATTTCCAGTTGCCAGATAAGGTGTTCGTTGAGTGACTGGGAGGTTTGTCCCTGCACCTCGTAGTCACGCTCTTGGTCTTGTGATTGAGTATAAGAAGCAGATGATTCGTAGACATCGTCCCAATTACTGTCAACCGGGAGATCAGCGGGTATATCGGATTGTTGTAGACTGGTGTCTGTGTCGATCGATTCGCTACTTTCATTTTGTTCTGGTTCTTTACTTTCGTTTTGGTTGCCGGGCTCACTGCTATTACTACCCTCTTCTTCGGATTCGAGCATTGGGTTAGAATCTAACGCTTGTTGGATTTCCTGCTGGAGCTCAATGCCGGACAATTGCAATAGCCGAATCGCCTGCTGTAATTGCGGCGTCATGGTTAAATGCTGTCCAAGTTTTAGTTGGAGAGTTTGTTTCATATTTTGATCGAGGGTAGATTATTTTACTTAATTGGTTTTATTTTACAGTAAATGTATGTCAAATACAGATTAAATAGACATTCCCTCTCTAGGGAGTCGGATATATAAAAAATCTAAATACGTGATTGAACATTATTTTTTTCTGTGATTTGACGAAGTTATGCTCGGATTAACTAATTCTGACGGACTCATAGGGAAATTCTTGTTAATTCGGGAGTTGTATAACGTCGCGAGATTATTCACATTTTAAATTTGTGCCCTAAATAGACGTCTCTGACTCGGTCATTTTTAAGAATATCGTCTGGCTTGCCTTCAGAAATGACTTCGCCCTCGTTGATGATATAAGCCCGGTCACAGATGCCTAATGTTTCTCTTACGTTATGATCGGTAATTAAAATGCCAATATTTCGCTCACTTAACTGTTTGATTATCTGCTGAATATCGACGACTGAAAGGGGGTCAATGCCAGCAAATGGTTCATCTAACAAAATAAATTTAGGTTCCGCGGCGAGCGTGCGTGCTATCTCAACACGGCGACGCTCACCACCAGACAAGCTCTGACCCATTGAATCACTTAAATGGGTGACATTCAGCTCACCCAATAATTGATTAAGTATTTCCTTGCGCTGTGTGTTGTCCAGCGTTGGCCTGGTTTGTAATATTGCCATTATGTTGTCAGATACGGAGAGTTTACGGAAAATAGACGCTTCTTGTGGCAAGTAGCCTAAACCCATTTTTGCTCGCATATGTAATGGGTGTTGCGTGACATCTTCTTCATCAAGTTTGATTTTGCCCTGATCACAGGTGACAAGGCCAACAATCATATAAAACGACGTTGTTTTGCCCGCGCCGTTTGGCCCGAGTAAGCCAACTACCTCACCACTTGTGACATTTAACGATACAGATTTCACGACTTTTCTCGATTGATAACTTTTTGCAAGTTCAATTGCAGATAAGGTATTCAATTTATCCATAATCGATTTAGTCGTTGGCCCTTAGCTTGTTTTCTGAGGAATTATTACCAGGATGAATAATAACCTGTACACGGCCGTTTTTTGCACTGCCTCTATTTGCGGTCACTGATTCCTGGGCGATATTGTATATGATTAAGTTTCCACTAAATTGATCATTTGATTGCCAAAGTTTGGCTTCGTTTTTTAATGTCATGATTTCTTTTTCAGTGTCGTACTCTATTTCCAGTGCTTGGCCTTTTATTTCTTTTTGCCCGCTGTCGTTTTGTCCTGTGCGCTGTTGTGTCTTGTTAAATTTTACCGGATTGCCAGTGGCGAAAAGTTTACCCAATCCCTTTTTATTTTTTTTGGCAGTAATTTTATCTGCAAGAATTATTATGTCGCCACGCGATAATTTTACGTTGCCCTGGTAAGTGCTGATTTTTTGTTTGTTGTCTATATCAACCTGGTCCGCTTCCAGGTAAATGGTTTGGTCAGGTTGGTTTTCTGAACCAGGATTTCCCGAGCCTTCTATTGCCCAACTTTGTTTTCCCAAAAATAGCCCAGCTATTGTAAAAAAACAGAGTAACAATAGTAAACGTACTAGAACGTTAAATATTTTCTCCTTGTTATGAATAAAATGGTTATGAAGAAAATTCTTATGAGAAAAATTATTGTCAGCAAAAAGCGTGGAGGCGAAATAATTACGAGCAATATCATGGACTAACATAAGTGCCTCGTACATTGGATAAAAGCTGGATTCTATTTTTCTCAATATCTGCTTTCATGCCTTTTGCACGCGTCGAACCATTTTCGTCTTGTAAAAGTACATTATTATCCGTTTCTGCGTATTTTTTATCTGGACGAACAAGAAGATCCTCTGTTGTAAGTTTCATTTGCGTGACATTTTCTTTTTCTGTTAGTTTTGCAATAACATTATTCGATAACGTTACTTCTTTTCCATTCGCGGTAACGGTTCCGTTATCAGATGTAATTGTCCAGCTAGGGTGTTGGTCTTGATAAAGGATCATTTGAGGATAGGAAAGTAGCATGCTTTGGTCATCAGGATAATGTTCAAGGTGACTCACCTCCAGTTGATATTGAAGGTCGCCCGTCTTATCCATCGAATAAATGGTCATGTTTTCTGCGTAATAATCAGGGTCATGGTGAACTTTGCCGTCCACGGTGGTGCGTGTAGGCGATGTAGTATCCTTTAACCACCAGCTTAGCAACGCAAGCAAAGCGAATATTGTGATGGGGACCACCCGCTTAAAAATCGTGTTTGGCATATTTATAATAATTCGCTAAAGCTGTTTTGGCGAAGCTATGTGAAATCAATGTTCGCTTCATTATTTAGTTTCAGTTTCTGTGTCAATTATTTTATCAAATGATATTGTTAAGGTATTGATTCATGCTGTCGGCAAGCGTATTTTGTGCTTCCATAATAAGTTCACAAATATCTCTCGCAGCACCGCGCCCACCTGCGCTGGGTGTTCGCCAATGTGCGTATTGTATTACCAGTGGATGCGCATCTTGAACCGCAACTGACAGGCCGACTTGGTTCATTACCGGCAGGTCAATAACATCATCACCAACGAACGCAATTTCATGCGACTCAAGTTGTAAATCGTTTTTTAGTTTTTCGAAGGCGGGTATTTTGTCACTTTGTCCCTGGTAAACATACTTTATACCCAGATTATTCATTCGGTGAGATACTAGTTCGGAAGTACGACCGGTAATAACCGCTAGTTTGACGTTAGTTTCCTGGATCATTTTCATGCCGAGGCCATCGCGAGAGTAAAATGCTTTGTATTCCATTCCATTGTCATCGATATAAAGACTGCCATCAGTTAATACACCGTCCACATCAAAAATGATTAGTTTTATTTTTGCAGCTTTTTTTATAATTTCTTGCATGTGACACTTTTTGCCTAGTAAGGTTTTTGTCAATAAGAGTTTAGCCAGTAAAAATCTAATCAGTAATAATTTTGCCAGTTAGAGAGAGACCTCTTATTAAACAACGCCGGCTCTTAGCAAATCATGCATATTTAAAGTACCTACCAGTTTATTATCATCGTCTACAATGGGTAGCGCATTCACTTTATATTTTTGCATCATTTGTAGTGCTTCAGCCGCTAACATTGTTTCACTGGCTGTTTTGCAATCGGGAATCATGACATCACCCACCGCGGTGCTGTGTATATCAGTGGTTTTTGTATCGAATAATCGCCGCAGGTCGCCGTCGGTAAAAATTCCGATAATTTTGTTTTTATCATCAATGACGGATGTCATGCCGAGGCCTTTTTGGGACATTTCGATTAATGCATCACTCAGTGGTGTCTCTTTGTAAACGATAGGGTTGCCGTCTCCCTTGTTCATAATATCGCCGATTAATAATAACAGGCGTCGACCTAACTGGCCGGCGGGATGGGAGCGTGCAAAGTCATCTTTGGTAAATCCACGTGTCTCCAATAATGAAATAGCCAGGGCATCACCCATTGCCAAGGTAGCGGTGGTGCTTGAAGTAGGCGCCAATCCGAGCGGACATGCTTCTTTATCGATGCGTACGTCGATGTTTACGCTACTATTTTTAGCTAAAGTGGATTGGTTTTTCCCAGTAAGCGAAATAAGGGGCACACCGAGGCGTTTGATAATGGGCAATATGGTCAATATTTCGTCAGTTTCGCCGGAATATGAAATTGCCAGTACAACGTCCTTGGGCGTAATCATGCCGAGGTCACCATGGCTTGCTTCGCCAGGGTGAACAAAAAATGCCGGTGTACCGGTGCTCGCAAAGGTCGCCGCAATTTTGCCGGCAATATGTCCCGATTTTCCCATACCAATGACCACCACGCGCCCCTCGCACGCCAGCATATACTGACACGCTTGGACGAAATTATCATCAATCCGGGAGAGCATATTGGTTATTTCCCTTGATTCTACTTCGAGCACACTTTTTGCCAGTTTTTTAAGGTTATCTGGGTTAATTTCGTGATTAATATTATTGCCCCTTAGTTTCGGCATAAGTTATAAAAGCAATCAAAGTCAATAACGACGATAAATATCCACGTTAGCTCGTGGTTGTAAGGAATATGAAAAGCATATAACCACTAAATGAACAGGCTAATATACCGCCTTCAATACGATTTATACGGCCTGGCCCTCCTCGGAACCCGTAAGCCATAAAAAATAACGCAATTGTCAAGCCAATCATAACAGGGAAGTCTCGTTGCAACACCTCGGGCATAAACTGGCTTGGTCTTATTACGCCGGTTAACCCCAGTACAGCTAAGGTATTGAAAATATTCGAACCGATAATATTGCCCAACGCCATTTCATGTTCGCCTTTTAGGGCCCCCATTACCGAAGCAGCCAGTTCGGGCAGGCTGGTGCCAATCGCGACTATAGTAAGTCCGATAACCAGATCGCTCACCCCGAATGACTTTGCAATGCCTATTGCACCCCAAACAAGGAGGTGCGAACTGAGTACCAGAACGACTAGTCCGATGATAATCCAAAGTATGGCTGCTTTCATTGACAGGCCAGTCGGAATTTCGTCAGTAAACTCGGTTTGCAAGGCGTCTGTTTTCGATCGGGTTTGCAAGCCCAGGCGTATCATCCAGATAATGACAGCGGTAAATGTAGAGATAAGAATGATCCCATCCAGTCGACTAAGCTCACCGTCTATCATGAGAGCTAATGCTAACAGCATAACAAATAATAAAATGGGAAATTCTCGCCGTAAGGTATTTGAATCAATACACATTGGTGCCACCAACGACGCTACTCCAAGTACCAATGCGATGTTAGCGATGTTTGAGCCAATGGCATTACCAATGGCAAGACCGGTATTGTTGTTCCACGCCGCGATACCGGCGACCAATATTTCTGGTGCAGAGGTACCAAAGCCCATTATTGTCATGCCGATAATAATAGGTGCGACACCCAGGTTTCGTGCTGTTGCAGCGGAACCCAAAACAAATCTGTCTGCGCTCCACATTAATAGTAAAAATCCGGCGATTAAAGCAATCCAGAACATCAGCATATTTTTTCCTGGTAATTAGATAAGTAGATAGTGTAAGTACAGGCCTACAAATATGGCCGCACCAAACCAATTGTTGTTGAGGAATGCCTTGAAGTACAAAGCTGGATCCCGTTCTTTTAACAGTGCCTGTTGATAAAGGGCCAGCCCTGCTGCGGTTACCAGTCCCATATAATAGAAGCTGCTGAGTTCTAACTGTTGGCCAACCAATACCATAACGAGAAGCATTGTGATTTGGATGATGCCAATGATGAAGCGATCGGCATTGCCAAAAAGTATTGCCGTGGATTTAATACCTGCCTTAATGTCATCCGGCCGATCCATCATCGCGTACATCGTGTCGTAAGCCGTTGCCCAGAGTACCGTTGAAATAAGTAACAGCCAGGCTTCTTTTGGTATCTCGCCAGTTTGGGCAGCAAAAGCCATCGGTACCGCCCACCCAAACGTTAACCCCAAAAAAATCTGTGGTAAATAGGTATAGCGTTTTGTATACGGATAAATAATGCCTAGCGCTAGGCCGCCAATGGAGAGCAATATGGTCAGCGTGTTCATATACAAAACTAAAAAAAAGGCAATCAGACATAATGCCGTGAACAAGGTGAGCGCGTCTTTGACCTTTATCTGGCCGCTGGCAATAGGTCTTTTTTCGGTACGTTTGACTTGTGTATCCAGTTTACGGTCAGCGATATCATTAATTACGCAACCTGCCGATCGCATTAATATGACCCCGGCTATAAAAACAATAAGTATTAAAGAATCCGGATGCCCCTCTCCCGCGATCCACAGCGCCCATAATGTTGGCCAAAGTAACAAGAAAATCCCGATTGGCTTATTGAGGCGCATGAGTAGCGCATATTGCTTATAGCGTTCAAGAATATATTTGGTCATGACGCATTATTTATTCAAAAAAGTATTCAAAAAAAGTAATCAAAATAAGTTAACCAGATCAGGCTTTTCGGGTAAATTGAATTATTTTGTGCCGATCACGTTTATTGGGTCGGCCCTTTTGCTGCGATAAATGGTGTTGTGGCAAATAGATTGCTTGATTTTTTAGCTGTTCTTTTAGTGTCATGTTTTTCTGCCGACTTTGTTCTGTTTCTTCATAGAGTAATTGTGCTTTCTGCGCAGGGCCACGTTGTTGCGATAATTCACACACGACAATTTCTCTTACATAAATGCCCTGGCTTATTTTAAGTGACACCCCTACCTGGATTTCTTTTCCCGGTTTTGCCCGCTGCCCATTGAGCGAGACTTTGCCGCCCTTAATTGCACCCGCTGCCAGGGAACGTGTTTTGTAAAAACGCGCGGCCCATAGCCATTTATCTAGGCGTATTGTGCTCACTTTATGACCTGTTTAATTTTTCACTAAAGCCGCTGTTTAGCCGCTGACGTCCGCACGGATGTCAGCGGTAGGGATAATGTGGGATCCCTTGATTAAAACAGGATCTTACATGGTAATTTATGTGTTTGCATGGCTTCTACGCCAAGTTCTAATAGGTAGGGTTCGTTTTATTAAGGTAATTCGATGCAGTCCGGGATTTGGATATCCATCGCGATGGGTAGGTGGTCTGAGAAGACATAATTCAGCACATGCACGTCACTGACTACCAGGCTTGGTGTTACGAGAATATGGTCGATTTTCTTTCTTGGCCGCCAGCTGGGAAATGTTTTCAATCCATGCGTTGGTTCGCACAACTTAGTTTTTTTCAGTAAATAGTTCATTTCAGTGCTGCCAGGCTGGAAATTTAAGTCGCCCATCAACACGACATGGTCGTAATGGCCGATGATGTCGCAAATGCTGTCAATTTGATTGTGTCGTGCCCGTTGCCCCAGCGAGAGGTGCATTGCAATTAAAATGAGCGGGTTTTTTTCGTCACCAAAACGAACAACCATCGCTCGGCGGCCAGGTATAAAGCCTGGCAGTTTTATATTCATGATCTCTGCGGGCTTAAAACGACTCAACAGGCCGTTGCTGTGCTTAGCAATATGGCCTAAGTTTCGGTTTACCTGGTGCTTCCAGAATGGAAAAAGTGCTTTGTGGGCCAAATATTCAGTTTGATTAACAAAACCACTGCGTAGGCTGCCTGCGTCTACTTCCTGTAGGGCAACAACGTCGTAGGCACTCGCCAGCCGGGCGATCTGGTCCAGATTTTTATAAATTTGCGCATGCGGTAGCACGTGTTTCCAGCTATGTGTGAAATAGTCACGCAACCGACTTCCGCCGATTCCCACCTGAATATTATAGCTAAGGAGTCTTAGCGTTCTTTCAGGTTGTGGCTCAGGTAGTACGTTCGGTAATTTTGGGGCGGCCGTCATTTTCTTTTTTTACGCCTGTTTGTGCTATATGTATATTAATTTAATTATTATCAATAAGTTATGTTTCCATAGCTATCCTAATACAGACAATTATAGATAGCGCAATGAAAAATCAGCCTGCTATTTATATATAAATTAGGGGCGTTGCTCGCTGGCTACAAGTTTTTATCGGGGCAGATTGGCAGATATTTAGAAATAATTTACCAATATGGTCACATTTTAGCTTATATACGCCTGCAAATGGCATTATAGATAATACAACTCCCTGTATTAATGAGGATTAAGGCAGTCTAGCCCATATACTCCTTGTTTATTGTTTAGTTAATTCGTTTTGGCTGCTTCTTTTTTGATTAAATAATTAACAACTTTAAACGCGTTCGCGTTGCTACCAGCCATATGGCCGCCCGTGCGGTATTTACCGTTGATAATTAGGGCCGGGACGCCTTTAATGCCATATCGGCGGCTCATATCCATCGCACGCCTGACCTTGCTTTCAACGGCGAAGGAGCGAAATACCTTAGAAAATTCTTCTTTTTTAACGCCCTGTTCGGCAAAAAAATCAGCCAATTGAGCTTCTGTAGTGAGCGGGCGTTTCAGTTCATGGGTTGCTTCAAAAATTGCGCTATGCACTTTATCTAAGACGCCAAGTACTTGCGCTGTGTAAAAAGCCCTGGCATGGATCGCCCATTCAGGTCGAAAAATAGCTGGCATGATTATAAATTCAACATTGTCAGGCTTGGTCTTTAGCCAACGGTTTACAAAAGGTTCAAATTGGTAACAATGGGGGCAACCGTACCAGAACATTTCAACGACCTCGATTTTATCTCCGGTGGACGTGGGTTGTTGTGGCGAAACTACTTCATATTGTTCTCCTTCTTCAAAGGGGGCGGCATTCACTGTTGTTGAAAAAACAAACAAACTTAACAGCGATGCGCTCAATAAGCTGAAAAAAGATCTCCAAACAGTTGCTTTCATATACTCTATCTCCATTATTCTCTATGATTTGAGGGCAGCGTAGCCAAATTTTAGACCTATGGCAACAATGTAGGTGCATTTTCCAATTTCAGATTATCGCTCAATGATTTATCATGAGGGTCGTACTGAATTAGCTAGTGAAGGGGATTACTCATGACAGCAAAAATAGACTTGGCTTCCTTTTTAAACCAACAATACCTATGTGAGTCTCTGACTATCAAGGAAGTTCAAACTTTGCTTGATTACACGGATTTGGTTGAGTTCAAAAAGGGAGACGTTATTGCGGATATCGGTGAAGTAGGTGAAGCGCTCTATTTTGTAATAAAGGGCGAAGCTGCTCTTTATTATCAAGATGCCGGACAGGAGACTGAAGTGGGTAGGATGAAAGAGGGTGAATTGGTCGGGGAGATGTCTTTCTTTGACCGGACTCCGCGTTCGGTGAGTGCCCGCGCCATTGTGAATGACACACAATTACTTAAGCTCTCCCGGGCGATGTACGAGCGTTTGCGCGTAGAGCACCCCTATATTGCGGTAAATTTTCTGGAGCATGCGATTGTCAGTTTGGACCACTTGTTCAGGCGGGTTAGTTCGGATGTCGCCACTTTTTCAAATTATTATTTTGGCCCTGGAAGAAAGTGATTTAACTCTAATCAGAGGCTTTTTGTTCTAGGGTAACCTTATATTGTTAAATAAGTTATTAAGTAAGCTGTTGAGTAATAAGTTGTCGGATAGCAAAAATTACCTCCTACGGCTGTTGAAATATGCGGCCAGGTCTTCCATATCTTGGGCCGTTAATGGTTTGGCGATTTCATTCATTATCGGATTTAAGCGTCTGCCGGCTTTAAAATCTTTTAACTGTTTGATGATATATTCTGCATGTTGGCCAGCGAGAACGGGGTACAGTGGGTTATAGCTGAAACCTTCTTTACCGTGGCAAACTTGGCAATGAATGGCTTTTGATTTTCCCTTCTCTTTATCTCCAGCGGCGAGGCTGTTGGTCGTTGCGCTTAATAACAATATAAAGAACGTGATCAAACGGACATGCGACTTTCTCATCTTAAACGCTTACCAGGAGCTATATTATTTATTGTTAAAATATCATCGTGAAACAGGTGCTTCAACTATGACCAAACAGGATAGGTTACTGGGCATGGGCAAGTCAATTAATTAAAAATTATTATGAACGCAGTATTTTATGAACCAATTGTATAGAAACGCAAAATTTGTAATAAGTGTTATGAGTATGGTGCAATTGCCGCCAAATAGTCGTTATGAAGTAGTATTTGCCGGCTGCTCAAATGCCGGTAAATCAAGTGTCATAAATACTCTGGCAGATCAGAATAAGCTGGCAAAGGTAAGCAAAACACCAGGCAGGACGCAAAGTTTGAATTTTTTTCAAATCGACGAAAGTCGTTATATTGTTGATCTACCGGGTTACGGTTATTCATCGGTGTCGGGCAAGACAAAAGCGAAATGGGAAAAATTGTTGGATCTTTATTTTAGTGAACGAGAATGTCTTCAGGGAGTAGTGTTAGTAATGGATGTGCGCCATCCGTTGAAAAAATACGATATTCAAATGTTGGAATGGTGTTCGCACAACAACTTACCTTCTCATGTCGTGTTGACTAAATGCGACAAGCTAAAAAGAGGGCCAGCGAAAGATGTCGCCCTAAAGGTAGATCGTTGGTTAAAAGAAAAAGAGTTTTCAACAACGGTTCAATTATTTTCATCTCTAAAGCGAGGTGGTGTGGATGAACTGCACACCGCGCTAAACAAATGGTTTGATCTAAATTAGTAATTAGCCTGGATACAGCGCAGCGTAATCCGGGAGTGTGAGAGTAGAAGTGCCAGCGCAAAACCCGGATTGCGCTACGCTGCATCCAGGCTAAAAAAAGTGCCCCGATTTTAAAAATAATCGGGGCAAAATAAACCCAACATTTATCGTGTTGGGTCAGGAGTAGTCTAACCATCCACGCCTAGGGAGAGCGGGATAGGCTACTAACCTTCACGGTGTATTTATATAGAGTAATGAATGCAGAGAAAGTTTCGCTTCGTTTTGATTTAAAATAAAAACAATATTATTGTTAAGTTTATCCCGTTCAGTTTTTGGCCTCGCCATGGAGTAACCTGGATGCAGCGTAGGCCAGTAAGGGTTACTTTAGTGGGCTTCGTCCCAGTTTTTGCCTACACCGACATCGACTTCCAGTGGGACTTTTAATTTGGCCACACTCACCATTAATTCAGGAATAGATGCCAGGGCATCATCCAATTCCATATTTGCTATTTCGAAGACCAGTTCGTCGTGTACTTGCATTACCATTTTTATGTCAAGTTTGCTTTGTGATATCCAACGATCGCAATTGATCATGGCGAGTTTGATAATATCCGCTGCCGTTCCCTGCATTGGTGCGTTGATTGCGGTCCGTTCTGCATACTGCCGCCGTTGATGGTTTTTTGAATTGATTTCCGGCAAATAAAGCCGACGCCCAAAAACGGTTTCGACATAGCCGATATCGTGTGCGCGTTCTCGTGTCTGGTCCATAAATGTTTTAACGCCAGGGTAACGGTCGAAGTAACGGTCTACATATTCTTGTGCGGTTGATCGGTTGGTTCCTAATTGTTTTGCTAAACCGTAAGCAGACATTCCATAAACTAAACCAAAATTAATTGCCTTGGCACTTCGTCGTTGTTCATTACTTACTTTGTCTGTCGAAACGCTAAACACTTCTGCTGCGGTGGCTTTATGAATATCTTCCTTGTTAGCAAATGCATTTAGTAGGCCTTCGTCGCCTGAAAGATGTGCCAGTATTCGTAGTTCGATTTGTGAGTAATCTGCAGCGACAATTTTGTGATCTTTCGGTGCAATGAAAGCCTGTCGAATACGTCGCCCCTCAGCGGTCCGGATAGGAATATTTTGCAAGTTTGGGTCACTTGATGATAATCGACCTGTGCTGGCGACAGCTTGATGGTAAGAAGTATGCACGCGCCCGGTCTTTGGGCTGATTTGTTCGGGTAGGCGATCTGTATAGGTTGATTTAAGTTTGCTTAAACCACGGTGCTCAAGAATTAATTTTGGCAGAGGGTAGTCGTAGGCCAGTTCCTGTAGTACAGCTTCGGCAGTGGAGGGCTGGCCTTTGGGGGTTTTTTGCAAAATGGGTAGTTTTTGTTTGTTAAATAAAATTTCCTGAATTTGTTTTGGTGACGCTAGATTAAATTCTTCACCCGCGACCTCATACGATTCTTTTACAATTTGTTCCATGCGTTGCGCTAATTCGACACTTTGTTTTTCCAGCATATCGGCGTCGATTAATACGCCGTATCTTTCTATGTGCGATAATACGGATATAAGCGGCACTTCGATTTCATCGTATAATTTTATTAATGTTTTTTCTTTCTGTAATTTCGGCCATAGCGCCTGGTGTAACTGCAGTGTAATATCCGCATCTTCCGCAGCGTAAGGCGCAGCTGCTTCAATCGGGATTTGGTCGAATGTAATTTGTTTTTTGCCTTTCCCTGCGACGTCTTCAAATTTAATAGTTTGATGCCCAAGATATTTAAGTGCTAATGAATCCATATCATGACGTGACGCTGTGCTGTCCAACACGTAAGATTCAAGCATCGTGTCATAGCTTATGCCGCGCAAGGTAATAGCATAATTTGCCAGTAAGCTCATATCGTATTTAATGTTCTGGCCAATCTTTAGTTTTTTTGGATTTTCTAATAAGGGCTTTAATTTTTCTAAAACGAAGTCACGGGACAATTGAATTGGCGCACCCTCGTAGCGATGCGCGACCGGTATATAGGCGGCATGACCTGCGACTAAAGAAAATGAAACACCTACAATTTCAGCAACGGAATAATCCAAACTGGTGGTTTCAGTATCAAAAGCAAAAACATCTACACGTTGCAATTCTTTTAACAATGAATCAAATTCGGATTCAGTCAGTATAGTTTGGTAATTTTCATTAATGACTATTTGTTGTTCTTCGTCATTATCTGTTGCTTTGTTGTTTGGTACTTTTTTATTAGGCACTTTATTATTTAATACTTCTTTATTCGACAATAGCTCCGACAACCAGGTTTTAAATTCCAGGTCCGTATAGAGTTGCTTTAATGTGTTTTCGTCTGGATTACCAAGTGTGAGTTCCTGTGGCGCGGCGGGTAATTTTACATCACATTTTATGGTAACAAGTTTACGTGACAGCGGGAGTTGCTCCAGGGTGGCACGAAGATTTTCACCGACCTTGCCTTTTATATCGTCAGCGTGCTGGATAATAGCGTCTAACGAGCCGTATTCAGCTAGCCACTTTGTTGCTGTTTTAGGCCCCACTTTAGGTACGCCGGGCACATTATCAACGGTGTCGCCAATGAGCGTTAAGTAATCAATAATTTGCCCAGGAGAAACACCGAATTTATCCACTACCCCTTTTGTGTCGATATAGGTATTGTGCATCGTGTTAACCAGCGAGACATGTTCGTTGACTAATTGCGCCATGTCTTTGTCGCCGGTGGATATGAGCGTTGATATACCCGATTTTGTGGCCCGGGTTGCAAGGGTGCCGATAACATCATCCGCTTCTACACCCTCTATAATTAAAACGGGTAAGCCCATCGCCCTGACAACAGCGTACAAAGGTTCGATCTGTTCGCGCAGGTCATCAGGCATGGGGGGGCGATTTGCTTTGTATAGTGCGTACATATCATCCCGAAAAGTTTTACCTTTGGCATCGAATATGACGGCCATTTTTTCGGGTGAGTGTTCTTCAAGCATTTTTCGCAGCATATTTATCACGCCATAAATGGCACCCGTCGATTGTCCTTTCGAATTGGTCAATGGGGGCATCGCGTGAAACGCGCGATATAGGTAGGATGTGCCGTCTATTAATATAAATGGTTTATCCTTGGGCATAAATCAAAAGCTCCATAACCTGTTAGTGAGAGAAGTACAATTATGAACGATCAAGAGAAATCTTCACATCCCGGATTACTGCCTATTAATGACCGGATGCTTACCCGGGAATCCTGGAAAATTTTCCAGATTATGGCAGAGTTTGTCGAAGGATTTGAAAAATTAGCCCGAATAAAGCCGTCGGTAAGTATTTTTGGTTCTGCGCGTACGGCGACTGACCATCCTTATTACGAATTAACTGAACAAATATCGCGCAAGCTATCTGATTCTGGTTTCAGTGTTGTTAGTGGCGGTGGGCCGGGTATTATGGAAGCGGCGAATAAGGGTGCCTTTGCAGGTAAATCCCCGAGTATTGGCTTAAATATAGAGCTGTCCCATGAGCAAAGCGCCAATGAATACCAAGATATTTCATTAATATTTCGCCACTTTTTCTCCAGAAAAGTGATGTTTGTTAAATACGCGGCTGCTTATGTCGTGATGCCAGGTGGTTTTGGTACCTTAGATGAACTAGCAGAGATTCTAACGCTTATTCAAACACGCAAAACTCGTCGCATACCGATTATTCTTGTCTGTTCCCACTATTGGCAGGGGTTGTTGGCCTGGTTTAAAGAGCAAATGTTGTTAGAAGGCATGATATGCGAAGAGGACCTGGATCTTTTTAAGGTTCTGGACGACCCTCAAGAAGTGGTGGATGCAATTTTTAGTCATTATGAACATCGTGGGTTTGAGCCTTCGGCCGAGGAGCAGGAATTGTTGTTAAAGCTGTAAACTAGGTCGCCATCGTTGCTAATGGTTTTGTTAGGTTAAGTCTAACATCCGTAGGTTACCTTGTAATTCCAGGCGTAGGGGCAAGAGCTTGTAATAATTACTGGCTATATAATTCACTAGCCTTATACTTTATTACACATAATTATTTTTATGTAAATTATTTCTATTCAATCACCCGCTCTAGGTGTGTTTGGTCTTTGTACAAAAAAAGTGTTTTATACACAAATCCTTAGCTCGGTTTTGGTCATATGGTGTGAGCTGTATTTTGCCCATGCAGTTAATTCAAGCAATTGGGCCGCAACAGTTTTTTGTATAAAATTTGTTTATTCCTGCATACTAATATACGGCTGTTGACCTTGACAGCGGTGCGAGTGGCGTGGCATAAAGTCATGCGCTAAATTCGGGAAAGTATAACAATAGCGAATTTTGTTCGACTTTTTAGTTGCACTCAAGGATATTCAGAGTTCCGGGGGTACAAAAAAAGTAAGGGTAGGCCGTGTAACCGTCCTCTTTGGGAGGGAAGCGGTATTTACAATATCTGTGATAAAATTAGGAGAGGAAATATGAAAGCACGTTGGTTATGTATTCCAGCAATGGCTGCATGCATGGTAGCTGGTCAAGTGAACGCTGAACTTAGTAAAGATGACGCAATGGCACTTGCTAAGAAAAGTGGTTGTCTTGCATGCCACAGTATTGATAAGAAAGTTGTCGGTCCTGCATGGACAGATGTTGCCGCTAAATATAAAGGCGATGCATCTATGAAAGAAAAGCTTGTTGGCAAAATTAAAGCGGGTGGTAAAGGTGTTTGGGGCCAGGTTCCAATGCCTCCATATTCACCTCGCGTAGCTGACGCAGATATCGAAGCACTAGTTGGTTTCGTATTGACAATGTCGGAATAACTATTGTGAAATAAGCTGTTGTGAAATAAAAGAATAGAAAATAGTTAGCTAACTTTTTTCGATTTTTTTACTATGAAAGCCAGCACTTGTTGCTGGCTTTTTTGTTTTATAAAGGCATTGTTTTATAAGTCAAAATAATGAGTCGATGATTTTCTGGGAAACAATTACTCAAGACATATCTGCACAAACGCAATCCTCGTTTTCTATTGTTAGTAGCCGGCCTGTGGGCGGTGGTAGTATAAATAGTGCATATCGGTTAGTTGGGGATAATCAAACATATTTTGTTAAATACAACGTGGCTAACAAACTGACTATGTTTGAAGCTGAGGCTGCGGGATTGGTCGAAATTGCCAAGGCCGACGTAATAAAAGTGCCCAAACCAGTTTGTTGGGGTATTTCAGGCGACAGCGCTTATATCGTGTTGGAGCATATTGAATTCAATCCGAGGCCTGGTTTCGGGTCCAGTGTTGTTGAATTGGGACGGCAATTAGCAGCGATGCATCGGATCACACAATCGCAATATGGTTGGCATCGTGAGAATACGATCGGATCTACACCGCAAATAAATCACTTTGATAATAGCTGGATATCATTCTGGCGAGATCATCGACTTGGTTTTCAATTGCGCCTGGCAGCGGAAAATGGTTTCGCCCAGCAATTACAACGCAAAGGTGAAAAATTACAGGACTCTCTGGCCGTTTTTTATGAAAACTATGTGCCGGATGCTTCGCTGTTACACGGTGATTTATGGTCAGGTAATTATGCGATTGACGCACAGGGCAAGCCTGTTATATTTGACCCAGCAGTTTATTACGGCGATCGGGAAGCTGATATCGCAATGACGGAACTCTTTGGCGGTTTTCCCGTAGAATTCTATCGAGCATATAATGAGAACTATGCAATGGATGTTGGGTATAACAGCAGAAAAACCTTGTATAATTTATACCACATGTTGAATCATTTAAATTTGTTTGGTAGTGGATATCTGTCGCAGTGTGAGTCCATGCTAGATCGATTATTGAGTGAAGTATAATCCGATGCAACGTAAAGCTATATTAATTATCATTGTTACTTCCTTTCTGTGTTCTCCTGTAAGCGCAACCCCGTTTTTAACTTATGATGCTCGTTCTCTTGGTATGGGTAGTATTGGTGTAGCAAGTGGAAAACGATATGGGCAGTTTAATAATCCGGCATTACTGCCGTTCGACATTGAGTTTGTGAGTTGGTATTTATTGCTCAGTGATGGTCGTTCAGAAACCGATCCAGATGGTTTTGTAAAAGAGTTACGTGATTTTCAGTTTGCCGCCAGTTCACTCGCATCTTCACCTACCGTTGCAAATGCCAATGTGGCACAAAGTGAATTACAGGAACTGGTAAATAAAAAATTCGACCAAATCGAACTGAAATCACTTGCGGTATCTATTCCAAGCAAGGTATTGGGTGGAGCTGTTTTTATTAACAAGTACGTAGTTAAAACGATGAGAGCCACAGTGGGCGCGATTGATGTATCAGTGCTGGCAACACCCGCGTTTAATTCGACACTGGAGAAAGTAGGTCTATCGGTAATAGAGCAAGGTGTTTCGTTTGCCCGGGTCATTAATGAAGAAGGTCGAGGCTTTAATTCATGGGCGCTTGGATTTAGTCCAAAGTTTATGTTTGCAAAAACATCATCTGTGAGTGGCGAGATACAAAATACGGATACCAATATTAGCTTTAAAGATGGTAAATCAAGTTCAGCATTTAATATTGATATAGGGGTTATTAAGGAATTAGGGAGATATAGATTCGGCGCTGTTATTAAAAATTTGATCCCGATGGAATTTGACTTGCCCGGTGGTGATGAAATAAAAGTAAAACCACAACTGCGTGTAGGACTTGCTAATGAGAAACGAAAAAATAGCTGGGAAATAAATCTTGATTTAACACCAAATGATGGGGTGATATTTACCAATGAAACAGCCTATTTATCAATGGGCACTGAATTTAAGTTAACGAGCTTCTTTCGAATCAGAGCGGGTTATCGTCAAAATTTGTTAGAAGACAATGACGCGACTATTTCTGTCGGCTTGGGAATCGGTGCCGATTATCAACTAGAAGCTGCTGTGTTCAAAGGTGATGAAGAGCAGGGAGCTATAGGCCAATTTGGGATTAATTTTTAATCTTGTTTAATTCGCTATAGCCAAAAAGCTAATTGTCAAAAAGTCAATTCCAAACCCAGGTTTATGATAACGCTTCTAGGTATGGTGCCATCAACAGATGTTAAGTCATTTTTTTCAACTTTAACATCTTCCAGTCCGTAGGCAATATCAAGATTAAATGAGTCAAACAGGGTTATTCCTGTCGTTAAGTAAGTCAGCTCCGTGCCAGCAAGATTAGCGCGGTAACCCACGCGAAAGCCCGGTAGAAAAAAGCTATCAGTGGCGTAAGCGGCGCTGGCGGTCGCCCATTGAAATTCCTGGCCGACCGGATCGTCGATGGCATTTGCATCAAGCGACACACCAAAAACCCAATTTTGGTTTGCAGAAAAAAGTGCGCCTTCCAGACGTAATTGCGGTTCCATTTCATACGTATCACTTTTTTGAAGTTCCGCAAGTATGATTGGATCTGTAAATCCAGAGGTGTCCAATGAATTGAAATCAAAACTTGGTTTATTTATGTTTTTAAATGTTGCTCCAGCGCGATAATGTTCGCTCACCCAAAGCAGACCAAGGTCGACGCCAAATCCTGTGCTATCGATAAGATTATTATCTTTGTTATCGTCAAATATGTCTCTCAACGACTGATTGTCTGCATTATCAATAAGTTGTGCAAAACGAGTTAATTCGACTTTGTAGTAATTTGCACGTATACCCGCGAATAACTGGCTATCGTCCGTTTTCCACATAGATGTGCTGTAGCCGAATGACAGCTCTGCAACGCCCGCTCCTTTAATAATTATCGCTGTGTCACTTGAAATGAGATCTCCCAGATCCAATGGGCCGCTAGCTAGGGCTGCTGTTACTTGTGTTTGCACATCTGATTGTATAAGCGGATCGAGTGGGTCTGATAAAAATGAAGCTAATGCTACGACACTTCCATTGACATCAAGAACAAAACTACCAGAGATAGCTTTATGGGATACGACCAGTGGCATAATAGGCGCGTGTAGTGATCCAAAGCCTTTAAAATATCCATCTCTTTGTAGGCTGTTTACCAAGATATTTGTATCCTGGATAATTGAATTTATATCTGAAAGAACATTATCTATGTTTTGCTGTAACGTTAGGCCTGTATCGACGGGTCTTATTCTCGGGTCTGCGTCACTCAACCCATTGGTGAAAGTATCAATTGTATTATCAACTTCGGTTACCAAATTCACGATATCCCCAATTTCATAACCTCCGCCTACCGAACTCAACACGCCAAAACGAAATTGACCATTATCTTGAGTGAATATTGACGCACCGGCGGCCGGATTAGTTATATCGGACATTATGTTTTGACCGTTACTTATCGGTCCATAGCTTAGATTGGACCCCGATGGATGATATAAAGGTGTTGCAAAAGAAGGTGTAGAAATAATAATTGCGGCGCTGAGGCTGATTAATTTTTTCATTTTATTCCTGTTCAATCAGAAGTGAAAATCAGGGTATGACTAAACTGCCTATCCCTGTCAGTTCATTTGCTAGGTGTTAGTTTAATACACCGCTGTGCATAAAGCATCGGTATATGATTCGAAATACTTTAGCTGGTTTTTGTTAGAAATCAATTTCCGTAAAGTATGTAACATATTGTTTTTTGCGGGTATGTTACATAAAACAATTGGTTTGAACTTGATAGTCAGCCTTTCAAAGTATAAATAAGTAGTACGTTAGCTCGTTATCTATTTTTTTTTGATTTTGTTTTTAAAGGACCCCTTATTCAGGTCGATGTTAATAACAGCTTGCTCAAAAAATAACAATTCCCTATCAATAGAATGATTACTCATGGCGACTAGTGAAAAAGAAAAACCGATCTCCAGCGTGTCGTATGACTCTACGTTGGAAAAGGTCATGAATGGGCTGAGTAAGATGGGTAGTTTGCCAATATTCAGCGCATCAGTAAATCGTATCCGTTATATGAGTTCCAGTGATGAAACCGAAGTAATGGAATTAGCCAATGAAATTATGAAGGATGCGAGCCTTGCTTCTAAACTAATAAGAGTCACAAACTCATCACAGTACAATCATGGCAACACAAAAATAAGTACTATTTCCAGGGCAATTGTGATTCTTGGTTATGAAACTATAAAAAGTATCACTATGGCATTAAAGGTTATTGATAGTTTCCAACATAAAAATGGTTCAGTTGACATAAACGGGCTTTTGGCAAAGTCATTTATGTCCGCCGGATTTGTAAAAGATATTGCGGTGAAAAGCAGCGTTAAAAATCCCGAAGAATGCTATCTATGTGCTTTATTACATAATCTGGGGGAAATAATAGTAGCAACAATTTTAACCAAAGAATATGACGAGATGCTTTTGCTGGTTGCAAGTGAAGATATGTCCTGGGGTGAGGCGCAAAAGAAAGTACTGGGTGCAACTTTAAATGAAATTGCCCATGGCTGTATTTAAAAAATGGAAGTTCCCCGACACGGTCATCAAGACAGTAGAAAATTACAGTAAAAAAAATGATGGCCCGGTAAAAGACAAAACGCAGTTAAATCGCCCATTGGCTTCAATCAGCAACCGTATTATCGGAACGATTTATTCACCGGATACGGCAAAAGATCAAGAATATAATGAATTAATATCTGATCTATCTGAAGCGAGTGGACTGGAAATAGATGTGGTTTCTACAAGTCTTGTAGATTCTTTTAAAATATCTTGTGATCTAGCAGAAGAATATGGCTTGAATAAGAAAGCCCTTACCCCGAAAGTATCTAATGACGGAGGCAGCGATCCTGCACGAGAAAAAATTGCAATGGCATTATCATTTTTTGTCGGAGGCAATAAAAGGGAAAATTTGAAAGAAGATGAAAGTGAAGTGGGGGCGCTAAATACTGAAGAAACGACGGATGGTACAAATGCGGTTCAACAGAATAAATTCCATGAACCAATGTGCGTTAAAGAAAGGGACCCCGAGGTTATTATTTCCACGCTAAATGAAATCACAAATTCTATATTACTAATGTCAGACATCAATTCAATATTTGGTAAAATATTGGAAGGAATAAACTATGGTGTTGGTTTTGACAGGGCAATTCTGTGTTTCCTTAGTCCGGATCGTAAACAGTACAAGGCTCGGCTCGGCTCAGGGACCAACATAGAAAAATTAAAAGAATATTTTTCATTTGAACTTGATGTAAAAAATGATATATTTTCGCAAATCCTTCTCGGGGGAAAGGAAGTCTTTGTGCAGGATGCGGAAACTGAAAAATGGAAGCACTTACTGCCAAAAGATTTTCTGTTGCAGACGAATGCAAGGTTATTTGTGGTTGCTTCGCTTAAATTAGGAGACAAACCTATCGGATTTTTCTTTGCTGATACTGGCACGACCCAAAGCAATATATCTGTAAATCATTTTTCCGGCTTTATCCAATTTGTATCGCAGGCTAAACTCGCACTAACAGCACGCTAGAGAGGGTTATTTACCGCAAAGGCGCAAAGCGCGCCAAGAGGTGATATCCTATACTTCAACAGCGAATTGATGTGTTGACGTATTGTAGGCTGGAGCACTAGGAGGCTGTCCGAGAATAGAGGAGCCTACTGCGGAAAAGCCATTTCAGTCAGATTCTCCGATAAAATGCGTTAAATATACCCAATAT
>JAADIM010000036.1:0-20483 GCA_013151345.1 Gammaproteobacteria bacterium | reverse complement strand
AATATACCCAATATTCGCCTTATTTTATCGAAAAATCTGACTGAAATGACTTCCCCTCGCGACGGCTTCTATTCTCGGACAGCCTCCTAGGTATAATATAATATTTATGAAAGTGTTATTTTAATGTACCGTTTTGTTAAATTAGCCGCTTATATTGACGGTTTGAGTGAATGGATTGGTCGCGCGGTTTCCTGGCTGGTTATTGTTATGGTGTTGCTGGTTTGTTACGACGTGACAATGAGATTTGTCTTTTTGCAGGGATCGGTTGCTTTACAAGAGTTAGAGTGGCACATATTTGCGCTTATTTTCCTGTTGGGCAGCGCGTATACATTCAAACATGATGGTCACGTATGTGTCGATATAATTTCACACAGCAACTGGATGACAGCTAAGCGCAAAGCCTGGATTAATATTTTTGGTGGCGTCTTTTTTCTCATACCTTTTTGTTTGCTGATTATTATCAGTTCAATCGATTTTGTTAGTAATTCATTCCGATTTTCAGAAAGCTCGCCAGACCCAGGTGGCTTGCCGTATCGATATTTATTGAAATCCGCCATACCTATCTCTTTTATGCTTATTTTGTTACAGGGACTGGCTTCAATAATTCATAATTTTGTTGTTGTACTCGATCAGGAAGAAAATAGAAGCTGATGGAAATATGGGCGTTAGTGATGTTTTTAGTCATCATGGTTTTGTTAATGATGGGCTATCCAGTGGCTTTTACTTTGGGTGCAGTTTCATTTTTGTTTGGCGGTATTGCACTGGGTCTTGATTTCTTTTCGTTATTGCCTCTGCGAATATGGGGCATTATGACCAATTTTACCCTTTTAGCTGTGCCGTTGTTTATATTTATGGGTATTGTGTTGGAGAAGTCAGGTCTTGCTCAGAATTTACTGGAGTCGATGGCTGAGCTATTCGGTGGTTTGCGTGGTGGCATGGCAGTTTCCATTGTTGCAGTGGGTGCCCTATTAGCGGCAACGACTGGCATTGTTGGTGCGACGGTAGTCACGATGGGAGTCATTGCGTTACCACTCATGTTAAAGCACGCTTATAAACCGGAATTAGCCACCGGCGTGATTGCCGCATCAGGTACCCTGGGTCAAATCATACCCCCTAGTATTGTTCTCATATTGCTTGGAGATGTGATGGGTGTGCCTGTGGGGCGCTTGTTTGTCGGGGCGGTCTCGCCGGGATTATTACTGGTTACACTATTTATACTGTATATTTTAGTTAAAAGCTGGTTGGATCCGCAAGTAGCCCCGTCCATTCAAAATAATAATACACCAGGCGGTATAGATTTTTTTATAAAAATTTCAAAAAGTTTATTGCCGCCGTTGGTATTAATGATCGTAGTTTTAGGCACAATATTTTTTGGTATCGCTTCACCAACAGAATCAGCCGCATTTGGCGCATTGGGTGCTCTACTTCTTGCGCTGTTACATCGCAGGTTTACGCTGGATAAATTAAAAGAGTCTATGTTACAAACGACGCGTTATACCAGCATGGTATTTCTAATACTGATAGGTGCGACTGCTTTTGGACTGGTTTTTCGTGGTATGGGTGGCGATACACTGGTGCATGAGTTATTGACAAATTTGCCCGGCGGTATGTGGGGGTTTATCGCGGTGAGTATGTTATTAATTTTTGTTTTAGGTTTTTTCCTGGATTTTATTGAAATATGTTTTATTGTCGTACCTATCCTAACGCCGATAGCATTATTTTTTAATATTGATTTGCTGTGGTTTGCGGTACTGATAGCCGTAAATTTACAAACTTCTTTTCTGACGCCGCCATTTGGTTTTTCATTGTTTTATCTCAAGGCCGTTGTCCCTGAGAGTATTAAAATCACCCATATCTATCGCGGTATCATACCGTTTGTTGCTATACAGCTATTTGCCATTATTATTATGCTAATATTTCCTCAAGTAACGCTTTGGTTACCGAATTGGATGGATGAAATGCAGGGGTTTTAGCTTATTTTAACCTAAGTTAGTTGTCGCTCTCACTATGGTTCAACTGATGTGTTAGGTAACATCAATGCTTCCTGATATGCTATTTCTGACAATTTACTCCATTCCAGTGCCTTTACGCGATAATCATTAAACGCGTCATAGATTTTTTTGAATTTTGGATCTTTAGCAGCTTGTTCCTCGTAAACCTGTTCTGATAGTTTTCGCAATTCTCGAATAACATCGTCCGGGAATTTAAGCATGGTGATATTTTTATCCTGGAGCATGTCGAGCGCCTTAATATTGAGTGCTTCAAATTGCGCTGACATCCACATGCTATTGGCGCGTGCTGCGTTTTCGACGATTTTTTGCAGGTCTTCGGGTAATTGATCGTACGCATTTTGGTTCATAATCATTTCCAGTTCTGTGCCAGGCTCATGCCAACCGGGGTAATAATAGTATTTTGCTGCGCGATTCAAGCCTAGCCGTTCATCATGGAAAGGACCAACCCATTCAGTAGCATCGATTGTGCCTCTTTCCAGCGCTGTGTAAATTTCGCCGCCAGCAAGGAGAACGGGTACGCCACCAGCTTTTGCCAGTACTTTACCGCCCAGCCCCGGAATACGCATTTTCAGGCCTTTTATATCAGCCAGTGAATCAATTTTTTTATTAAACCAGCCGCCCATTTGTACACCGGTGTTTCCCATCGGATAGGGTACCAGCCCATATTCCTTATAAAGTTCCCGCCATAGCTCCAACCCGCCAGCACCGTATAACCACGACGTCATGCTTTGTGCGTTTAACCCAAAAGGAACAGATGCAAAGAAAACCCCGGCAGGAATTTTTCCAGCCCAGTAATAGGCTGCCCCGTGCCCTAGTTCAACAGTGCCTTGTGAAACCGCATCAAAGGTTTGTAATGGCGGAACCAGTTCGCCCCCCGCATAAACTTTTATATTAAGGCGACCGCCACTCATTATTTTTACGTCGTTGACGAAGCGGTCAACACCTTCCTGGAACACTGGAAAATTAGGCGGCCAGGTTGTTACCATTTTCCAGTTAAACGTTTTTGTGAGATCAGCTGTGGAATTAATTGTGGAGCCAGATTCTGTTGCTGACTTCGTCACCCCTGATTGGGTATTTTGTTTATCGCTCTCTTGGTTTTTGTTGCAACTTAAAGTAGTGAGTGATAGGACAAGAATAAACAAAAATGAAATAGCTTTATTTTCATACTTTATTTTCATATAGAGTTATCCATAAGACTTTCCTTTTTTATAATCGACTTGTAGGTGAATTTAATCAGGGATTGTTTGCTAATGGAGGATTAAACGCCTTGTAAATTAGCATATGACATGACAAGCCATTTGCTGCCAGCCTGGTCAAACTGAACCTGAATTCTTGCCTGGTTTGATTCACCTTCAAATTGAAGTACCACGCCTTCGCCAAATTTACCATGTGAAACGCGTTGACCGAGCCTTAATCCGTTATAAGAGCTGGTTTTTGTTGACGCGTACGTTCTTTTTTTGGATTGATGCTGTGTTGGTTGTGTCACTTTCCCTTTTAACCTCACTTCTTGTATTAACTCGGTGGGTAGTTCTTCAATGAAGCGGGATTTGCTTGGGTAGGTATCTGTACCGTGAAGTCGCCTCGATTGCGCATGTGAGAAATACAGTTGTTTCATCGCACGTGTCATGCCCACATAGCAGAGGCGTCTTTCTTCCTCGAGTTTTGTTTCATCACTGGTGGAGCGTTGGTGTGGAAATAAGCCCTCTTCTACACCGCATAAAAATACCAGCGGGAATTCCAGGCCTTTTGCTGAATGTAATGTCATGAGTTGAACGCAATCTTCCCATTGGTCGCCCTGGTTTTCACCTGCCTCTAAAGCAGCATGCGACAGGAATGCTGAAAGCTCGTCCATGGGCTCTTCATCGCCTTCTTCGTAGCGAAAATGGCTAGCGGCAGTAATTAGTTCTTCCAGGTTTTCCAGGCGTGTTTGCGCTTTTTCGCTTTTATCATTTTTATGGTAATGCAATAATGTGCTTAATTTTAAAGTTTGTTCAACTTTATCGGCCAGAGTTCGTTCTTTTGTTTCTTGTGAGAGTTGTTCTATTAGTGTCAGGAATGTTGCTATTGCATTGGTAGCACGACCGGACATCCGATTGTCGGACACAATCGCTTTGGAAGCTTCCCATAACGAGATCTGGTATTGTCTTGCATGCATTCTCACTTCTTCCATACTGCGCGCGCCAATACCACGTGTTGGTGTATTAACTATTCGTTCAAATGCGGCATCATCAGCGCGATTGGCGATTAAACGCAGATAAGATAAGGCGTCTTTTATTTCAGCGCGTTCAAAGAAACGCAATCCACCGTAAACGCGGTAGGGAATATTAAGTTGAAACAAGGCTTCTTCAAAGACGCGTGATTGTGCATTGGAACGATACAGAATGGCCGTTTCTGCGCGTGTACCACCTTCTTGCACATGTTTCATGATTTGGTTAACCACAAAACGAGCTTCATCGATTTCATTAAATGCGCTGAACAGGCTGATAGGATCGCCTTTCTTACCGTCAGTCCAAAGGTTTTTACCGAGGCGACCGGTGTTAACGGAGATCAATGCGTTGGCGGCTTCGAGTATAACGCCTGTGGAGCGGTAATTTTGTTCAAGTTTAACGACGCCTGTTTCAGGAAAGTCATTCTGGATTTTTTGAATATGTTCTATGCGTGCGCCACGCCAGCCATAGATAGATTGATCATCGTCTCCGACGACAAATATGCGCCCGCTTGTGCCGACTAGCATGCGCAACCAGGCATATTGAATCGCGTTGGTGTCCTGAAATTCATCAACCAGGACGTTGCTAAAACGTTGTTGGTAATGCGCCAGGACGGTAGGCTGTTTTAGCCAAAGCTCATGGGCGCGCAACAATAATTCAGCAAAATCTACCAATCCTGAGCGTTGGCACATAGTTTCATAGGCTTTGTAGATGACAATAAGTTGTTCCAGGTAAGGATCATTGTGGTGTTCAATATTGTCTGGTCGTTGACCTTCATCTTTTCTTGCGTTTATAAACCACTGGACCTGTTTTGGTTGCCACTGCGTGTCATCGAGTTCAAGTTCTCGCACAATACGTTTAATTGCACGGTGTTGGTCTTCGCTGTCAATTACCTGAAAATTTTGTGGGAGATTGGCCTCACGCCAGTGTGTGCGTAACAAACGATGGGCCAGACCATGAAATGTACCGACCCACATGCCCTTGGTCGGCGTGTTGAGTAAGCTTTCAATGCGGCCGCGCATTTCACTTGCTGCTTTATTGGTAAATGTGACCGAGAGTATGCCGAATGGGGATACATTCTCTGCTTGGATCAACCAGGCAATACGGTGCACCAATACACGGGTTTTGCCACTTCCAGCGCCTGCCAGAATAAGTAAATTGCGCTCAGTTGAACACACGGCTTGACGTTGTGCGTCATTTAGGTCATTGAGAATATAGGATACGTCCATGGGGGGAATTCTAACAGGACTGCATCGCGATGATAATGATTTTTACACTAAACTATGTAAACTATATTAAATAGCGCTAGGACCCAGGGAGAGCACCCAAATAGTTTTACTAGGTGATTTTCCGCCCAAGCGATGGGCACTGTACATTAGTTGGCGCTTTTGTATGTTGACACGGTATTAATATTGAAGACAAAACGAGCAAATTTCGTTCGGCGCAGCGGGGCGGCTAATCAGGCTAACTCAGAAAAGTCAGGTTCACTGAGTAGATTGCGTGTTGAATGTCGGTCTCATTCCAGAGGTTCATATTAAGTACGTATCTTCGATTCCATGGGGATGGAGGAGGTAGAATTGCGCCTGGAGCAGTTATCGAGGAGCAGCATTTGCCGGGCTTGCGAAGCACCAACACAGATGCTTAACAAAACTCTGCTGTTGGATTCATCCTTCACCCCAACAAAAAAATATAAACCAGAAAGACAAGCCAATTTTTTAATCTTAAGTACGCTTGTCTTTAGCAAGATCACCTATCTTCCTGCGAAAGTTCACCGCTTTGTAACTTGGAAGAATGTATGCCCACTCTTTAAATTTTTCATTTAATTTAGCAATTTCTGCTTTTACCTCTTCAGATACCTCTTCAGAGCTATTGTTTGCAGAGGAGGCGCTAAACTGTGTGTACCAGATCTCATCTTTTTTCATGACCTTAACATTGACTATCAAGCCGTCGAAGGTTTCGTACTTAGCGTTAGTTGTAGATTTTTCTACAAATTCTATTTCATTTTTTGGGAGCATATCTTCCAGTTTGACTTCCTTTAACCCAAGGGCGAGGTTGTTCACCGTCGCCGTGTTTCTGATTTCTTTCTCTTTAGGGATATCTAACAACGTGTAGTCCTTAGCCGATGGGTCGATTTTTTCTATTTTTACTAGCTGATCATCCTGGTTTGGATGATCAATCGAGACTGATTTAATCCGCTCTTGACCGATGTTTATTAAATCACTAGCCAGCCACTTAGCGGCGACCACGCTTACCTTTAGCTTGCCAGTGACCAACCATGATTGAGGGTCGCCTATTTTTCTTATATATAGTGCGTCCTTGCTATCCTCTGCTCTGGGGGGACGAGATTTTCCCAGAATGGCTGAGGCCAGTATATCGCCGTTACTGTTTTTAAGCGTGATTGCCTTCGAATTAGCGCCTTTATTGGAGACATTTTCTACACCGAGTTTAGCATGTTGCTCGGGTTTTTTTGTCTTTCGTTCGATTATTGTTGAGGTAGCCAGGGTAAGAAAGAGCTGTTTTAATTGTTGCATATCGGCGGGCTGCTTGTATTTTTCGTTAACAACCCATGTATCACCCATCTTTGAAATCGACGTTTTATCTGTTTCGTTTAAAATTTCGACTTGGGTAATGTCATTAATTTGGGATTCCAGATTTTTAAATAGCCGTTTTCCGATTGCCTCGTCTGTTACATTACTTTGCTCGGTATACGTGGCAAATATACTTATGAAGATGATTGCGACTGTTGCAGCACCCAAAACTAGCAAATTTTTCGATTTCATAGATAATGCTTTTTATAAAATTAGTTAAAGTTGTTAATGTTGCTACTTGCTCTTATAAGTAAAAAATTCTGCAAAGTGTCAATTGTTAAGCAAGAGTTTTATTTGATCTCTGTTTGTAAATGCCGAAACCGGCAGCAAACAGAATAATTAAAATTGGAATTAAGCCAATATTAACGAATTTTAAAAATGAACCTAAAGAATCAATATCTTTCTTTAATTCGTGCTGAACACTGCGTAATTCTTTACGTGTTTTAACCTGTTCTTCGCGAAATAGCGTTATTTCCTTTTGTTGTGCTGGGCTAAGTATTAAGGTATTACTGCCGTCATTTTTACGTTGTAGTTCGCCCAACTTGTCTTCGGCCTCTTTTAACTTGGCTTGAAGTACTTTCTCTTTCTCCCGAAATTTTTGTTCGGCATCTCTTTGTATTGCGGCTACTTTAGTAAACGGCCGAGAAAATTTTCCGCGACTTCTCAGGGAGATAAGGTCATTGCTGCCGCTTAAGTTATCAACCGAGTTGACGACAAACACACCATTATTGGCTCGGGGAACAGCCATACGTTGTCCTAAGAAATTTTGCATGTCTACCCAAAAACGATCGGCGAGCATGTCGGTGTCGGCGACGACAATAACGTTAATGTTTTCCTTTGATTCGGTTAACACGCCGTCTTCATGTTTATCTGTGTCGCTATCGGTCTCGTTACTTGTGTTGCTATCTGCGTCACTCTTGTTTTCTTCTTCAGGTTCATTTGTTGGGGCACCCTCTGGGAAGGCGGTTTTAGCTTTACCGCTTATGCGTACAGCCAGTATCAATTTATCATCGCCTTTCTGGTACTGGGTTAACAAGGCCGCTGGACTGGGTGAAATTTGAAAATTTGATTGCGGAAACTCCATCGCTTCCTTGCTCGTCTCGATCATTGGCGTGACTTCCAATTCAGTACCTTCTTTTGCAATGATGCGCCCTGCGGTTGCCATGTTGACTTGAGTAAGGTTTGCAGTTACAAAATCATTTCTATTAAAATTGGCCTGTTTCAGTGTAAGCCACGCAACATAATCGATTGATTGAGTGCGCGTGCCGAAGTTAATTGTTACCCGCGTTGCTGCGTTAATGTCGCCAACAACTTTTCCTTCCACAAGTTCAATGCCCCATTTATCAAATAATATCTTTAGGTCAGAATTTTTTTGTACATTCATCGCTGCCATCGGATTTTCGGGGTTGTGTTGCGAAAAATCCATTTCCGAATTTGGATCAACAAATACAATGGTTCTTCCGCCATTCAATACATATTGATCAATCGCGAACAAGCTTACATCGCTGAGGTTTTTGGGATGCACAAGCATTAATACGTCAATGTCATCCGGAATTTTATCTGTGTTTACATCAATGCTTTTTACATTAAATGATTTTTTTAATGTAGAAACAATTGCCCATTCCTGGTTTTGGGGGGATTGCATCATGGCTTGAGATGCCGCATTTCCTTCGATAGGTAATGTGCTCATTATTCCGACGGTCTTCTTTTCCGGGTCAGTTAATTCGTAAATAATTTTTACGATTTCATATTCGAGAGATTCTTCTTTGTCCGGCTGCAGAAAAGGAATCACTTTCTCATTATCTGTAGAATTTATACCAACCAGGCCAAAATACAGCGGGCTTCCGGCTGAATCAATGGTGACGCCTCGTAACCCATACTGCACCGCCTGATCTTCTTCGGTTGAAAAAGGCTCCGGGTCAGTGACGATAAGATTTACATTTCCATTTGAAACGGCCCTGAACTCTTCGAGCAAATCACGTACTCGACGGGCATAATTCATCAGGCCAGGAATATTGATAGCCGTTTTTTCTGAAAAGTAAAAGCGTAGGGTGATCGTGTCTTGCAAATTGCTGAGTATGTTTTCAGTGCCGCTGGATAAGGTGTACAGTTTATTTTCGGTTAAATCTATACGGGCAGATTTAAAAATAATATTTGAAAGAACATTTATCGCGAGTAATAGCACACCAGCAATAATTAGGCCTGTTGAAGAGATGTAGCGTTTATTCATCGGAATACAACCTCAGTCTGCTTTCTTTAGTTCTACTATTATGACGTTTGCAAAAAGCCAACAGCCAATGAATGATATAAAAAATATCAAGTCCCTCAAGTCAATCACACCTCTTGCAATAGCATTGAAGTGCGTTAAGAAGCTCATGTCACTAATGGCGTTTAATATTGTTTGTGGAGCCCAATTGCTAAAAAAATCGAGCACAAGCGGGAAGCCGCTGAGGATAAAGCCAAAACACAGCACGACCGATACGACGAACGCAATGACTTGGTTGCGTGTTAGCGCTGATATACATGATCCAATTGCAAGAAATGCACCGGCCATTAAAATGCTACCAAGATAGCTCGCGAAAATAACAGCATTATCAGGGTCGCCGAGGTAATTTACAGTTATCCATATTGGGAAAGTAAGTAATAGCGCAATCGTGGTAAACCCCCACGCTGCCAGAAATTTACCTAGCACAGATTCAGTAATGGAAATCGGTAATGTAACGAGTAATTCGATTGTGCCGCTTTTGCGTTCTTCCGACCACAGTCTCATAGATAAAGCTGGAATTAAAAATAAATATAACCAGGGGTGATAAAGAAAGAAGGGCTGAAGATCAGCCTGGCCACGTTCATAAAAATTACCGAGGTAAAATGTAAATACACCTGTCATCATCAGGAATACTACAATAAACACATATGCAACAGGTGTTGCAAAGTAACTTTTTAATTCACGCTTTGAAATTATTAAAATATTATTCACGTTAATGCACCTTTTGCAGAGATATCAGAACTAGTTGTGATGTCTCGAAATACTTCATCCAGACTCCCGGATTCAACGTGAAACTCGTCAATCTCCCAATTATTGGTTTTTATACAGCTGTGTACTTCTTTGGAGATAGAAGCGCCTTTTTTAGGGAAAATGCTAAAGCTAGCTTTGCCTTGTTCAGTTGTAATATTTTCTACAGAGTCAACTGAAGGCAGAGTTTTAAGTTGGGCCATAAGTTGATCTGACAGCGTGTCAGGTGAGTCAGTTTGTACTGTTAAGGTAATTGCATTGTGATATTTAGAGCGGCTCTCCAGTTCGAATGGCGTGCCATCAAACAAAAGCTTGCCATGAGCAATAATGATTGCCCTGGTGCAAACGGATTGTACTTCCTCAAGTATATGAGTTGAAACCACAATGGTTTTATTTTTCGCCATTTCTTTTATGAGTAAGCGCACTTCGTGTTTTTGGTTTGGATCCAGTCCATCAGTTGGCTCATCCATAATGAGTACATCAGGGTCATGCAGTATTGCCTGTGCAAAGCCTACGCGTCGTTTGAACCCTTTGGATAATGTTTCAATAGGGCGATTCATGACGCTGTGCAAATTTACCCGATTTGCAGCGTCGACGACGCGCTTGTTAATTTCATTACCGCGAAAGCCGCGAATTTCTGCAATAAAGTGCAGAAAGCTCAGGGGGGTCATGTCCGGATAAGAGGGCGCACCTTCAGGTAAATAACCTAGGGATTTTTTTGTTTTAATTGGATCAGTTAAAACATTGTTGGAACAGACGGATATATCACCGGATGTGGGCGTTAGAAAACCTGTGATCATTTTCATTGTAGTAGACTTGCCGGCACCATTGGGGCCCAGAAAACCCAGGACTTCACCCTTGCCTGCGGAAAACGAGATATCATCAACAGCTTTAAATGCGCCGAATTGTTTCGATAGGTGCTTAACTTCGATCATCTGATCCTACCTTTTATAAGTGCCTAATCCATTATTGGGGACAAAATTATCTACAAATATATTAACCTGTCAAGTTATTCATTGTTCAAAATTTGTGTTCGCATTGTACTCTATTAGCTTTAAGAAAAAGTAAATATTAGGTGTTATTTTATGACCGATTGCGCATGAAAATATTTATTTATCAGGCGTCCCCTAATATTGTTTGCTATTCTTGATCTAGCGCAATTACAATTACGATAAATATTGATTTTTTAGATTTTTTAGAAAATTCAATTTCAATGTTATAGTGTGCATGGCACTCTAATATGATTAGAGCAATTATGGTTAGCGCTATAGACAATGGCTAGCACAATAAGTTTACATTATGAATTTAAGTAAATTATTAGTATATTTGACAGTACTGTTTATTTTTATTTTTCAGGTGGCGTGTAGTTCTGAAAATGAATTTGAAAGTCTCGAAGAGTGGGTTGCAGACCGGCAGGCACAGCAGTTACCTGGATCGGAATTTATTGAAAAAGTAGCAACTAACGACGCATATTTTGCGATTTTTCGCAAAGATTCAAAAGTTGTTTTGATTCAGCGTGTGCTAACGAACGAGTCTGATTTAGGGGGGTATTCGTCTAACTTGAGTGTAGACGATGCAGAGGGACTTAATCCGAATGTTGTTAATCCCAAGACAGAAATAGAATCATTTAAGTTTTACAAACTGCATAACCGTATTTATAAAGAAAAAACCATATCACTGGATATTAATGGAGATTACGAAGGAAAACTACATATCAGCTATCGTTGGCGACCAATTGTGTTGGATAAAGAGGCAAAAAACAGCAACGCTAGTGATGCAAAAGTAAACAATTCAATTGATCCCCTTGTTATCGATGTTGAAACTTTTTGGATAAATTCATCTATATAATTTATTAGCCGGAAATGGATGCCCATGTTGGTGCCGAGATAGTGGCGCAGTTCTCCCTGATTTTCCAAGGCCAACCTGTTCGCTAACCCTTCGTTAGAATTTGTCTTGCAAAATACACGTTATTAAATGCTTAGTATACATGTGTATATATTTTATTCTATGTCCCTATTATATATATTAATTTATTGACCTTATATCTATATAGCAGTAACTTATGTTTTTTATGTGGCGTGTGTTTTTATTGCGCATTTTAGAGATTAGTTAAACGTAATTATTTATTACAAAAAGCTAATTACAGTTTTAATTATAAAAAGTTCATAAACAGTACAGTAAAGTTAAATATAACTTTAGATACAACGACAAGGAAGCCTTATGAAAACTATGAAAACAGCTCTGTTGGTAGTGCCTATGTGTTTTGCTTTAAATGCAGTTGCTAGTCCACCAGGCGATTCTGCTAACTGGGGGTATGAAGGTTCGACGGGTCCTGATCATTGGGCGGCAATGAAACAAGAATTTGCAGTTTGTAGTGAAGGTAAACGACAGTCACCTATTAACATAGATCGTTCTGTATCGGCTGATCTCGGAACCATTGAGTTTAATTATAACGATACAAAAATTGAAGTCGTTAATAATGGGCATACAATTCAAGTAAACAACAGTGCAGATAGTTCCATCAAAATAGGCGCTGGAAAATTCGAACTTTTGCAATTTCATTTTCACAGCCCCAGTGAAAATACTGTAGGCAATAAACCTTTTGATATGGAAATGCATTTGGTGCATAAAAATGATCAAGGTGAATTAGCTGTGGTCGGTGTTTTCCTTAAAACGGGCGGTGCAAATAACCAGTTAAGTAAATTCTGGAAAGAGATGCCTAAGTCGAAAGACAAGAAAATGCTGACAGCGAGTATTAATCCCAAGGACTTGTTACCAGCGAACAAATCTTTCTACCATTTTAAAGGATCATTAACTACTCCCCCATGCAGCGAAGGCGTTAGTTGGTTTGTGATGAAAGATGCCGTAGATGTATCTAAAGACCAGGTCAAGGAATTTCTTGCTATCGTCGGCAATAATGCACGACCAGTTCAGGCAGACAACGGTCGTTTCGTACTATCAAAGAACTAAGCAAAGCACTTAAGCTAAGATC
This sequence comes from Gammaproteobacteria bacterium, assembly GCA_013151345.1. Taxonomy (GTDB): domain Bacteria; phylum Pseudomonadota; class Gammaproteobacteria; order SG8-11; family SG8-11; genus JAADIM01. The sequence goes on along the minus strand of JAADIM010000036.1, from coordinate 7,671 downwards.
GAGCTTTCTTTAAAAACTTTATATTTAATAGTATAAATAAGCCACCTCTACTTAGGCTAGTGGTGGCTACATTAACCTTTTATTCACCAGGATGGGGGTGTCGGGGTATATTATTGCGAGCCGGTTGCAGTTATAGTCATAAGGCTGGTTAAATTTAATAACCCCAAACACCATCTAATAAAACAGCGTTACCGGCATAGGTCTTTATGTTTGCATCAACAAAGGCAGGGAAGTTGATTTTTTCAAGCATTTTCTGACCTTTTTTCGATTTTGAGGCGTCTATAAGTGCTTTTTTGATTGCCTTTTGCGCCTCTTTGCTGACATTGGGTGAGGCCGAAATACCAACGTGGGGAACCGGCTCAGTCGTCAAAACGGTATTTAAACCCGTGACACTGTTTAACATGGGTGTCGGGATCAGTGCGGCTACCGCCTCACCTTTTTTGACATTTTCAATTGCGGCCAATGAATTCGCTGCTTCCAAAATGATGGGTTGCCGTAACGGATTTGGAAACATTTGCGCTAGTCGAATGCCGCCCAGACCGGGTGAGCTCATAGAGGCGATTTTTCGGCCAATGAGTTCTTCGGCGTCCAAAACTAATTCTTCTTCGCCGGTCACTAAGGAAAAACTGACTGTGTCAGGTACCTTGGCTAATATCGTATAGCCTTGTCGCTTGGCACGATACTCAGTGAAGTGCGCGGCATCCATGATAATGTCGTACTCTTTTCCTTTTTTCATTGTTTCCCAATAAGATGGGAAGTTGACTGCAGTAACAAGCTTGATATCCAGGCCAGTTGTTTCGCGTAAATAATCCACTAATATTTGATAAGATAAGGCTGTTCGTTTTGGACTAAATATAGGTTGGAATATAAAGTTAATAGATTGAGCCTGGCTCGTCGTATAAAACAAGCTCAGGAGAACTAAGAGGGTGATTTTCGATACCCAGGTAAAAGGCCGGTCGGAATTTCGGTTATCAGGATTTTTTTTTGCCGCTAGTATCACGATGTTTTGCTCCTTAAAATTTTTAGCTTTCCGAATGCGCAACGGCCCTTTTTTCTGCCAGGCGAATGCCATTCAGGCAGGAATGAGCCTGTTGTAGCAATTTGTCTAGGGGCGAGTTTTTTGGGTCGAGCATCAAATTTAATTCATTTGTCACGAGTATATTGACTTACTGTATTTACTACTTTCGTCAGCGCTGTATACGTTAGGTGTTTTATACGAAAATCGGTAAAGTGTTCAGCATCTATTATAATATCGTAATCATCACCCTTCTACATTGTTTTCCAATCACTCAGCCAGTTACTGGCAGTCACCACGGTAATTTTACTCCCGATATGTTTTTATAGATAATCTGCTAACGGCTTACTATGCTGTTCTGATACGTTTTGTAAATAAGATTGTTTGAATAGCGAACTTAAGGGGCCCTCTTTTGCATGAAAATTTGAAGGAAAAAATAATTATTATGAGTAGAAAATTTGTTTAGGGGGTTCGACGAAATTTATCTTGTCTTTTGTGGTGGAATTTATTTTTGACTCCATCGCGATATCTCCCTAATAAAAATATATTGAAAGAAAAGCCACTTGTATCGCTTAGCTCAGTTTTGGTTAATGATATAACAGCCAGTGCATAAATGTTCAAATATTATTTTTTAAACAGAATGTTTAGTGTTTGGCAGGTAGAATTGACGCAAAACCCTTGATAAATACTAAGTTTCAAATATAAGAATAATATTGCGAGGCAATCGAAGAAGGGTCGGTCATAAGGTCTGTTGAATTTAATAACCCCAAACGCCATCTAATAAAACAGCATTGCCAGCATAGACCTTTATATCTGCATCAATAAAACCAGGGAAGTTGATTTTTTCAAGCATTTTCTGGCCCTTTTTCGATTTGGTGGCTTCTATGAGCGCTTTTTTGATCGCCTTTTTTGCTTCTTTGCTGATATTAGGTGAAGCCGATATGCCGATGTGGGGAACGGGTTCAGTCGTCACAACTGTATTTAAACCAGTAATGCCATTTAACATGGGTGTCGGGATCAGCGCGGCTATTGCCTCGCCTTTTTTGACTTTTTCTACGGCGGACAATGAATTCGGTGATTCTATAATAATGGGTTGCCGTAATGGATTTGGAAACATTTGTGCTAATCTGATGCCGCCTAGGCCGGGTGAACCCATAGAAGCGATTTTTCGACCAATGAGTTCTTCGGCATCCAAAACTAACTCTTCTTCGCCGGTCACTAAAGAAAAACTGACTGTGTCAGGTACCTTGGCTAATATCGTATAGCCTAGTCGCTTAGCGCGATATTCAGTGAAGTGTGCGGCATCCATGATAAGGTCGTACTCTTTTCCCTTTTTCATTGTTTCCCAATAAGAGGGGAAATTAACCGCAGTTACAAGTTTGATATCCAGCCCGGTTGCATCGCGCAGGTAATCCACTAAGGGTTGATAAACGAAGATTGTTCGTTTTGGATCAAGAATGGGTTGGAAAACAAAATTAATAGTTTTAGCGTAACTTGTTGTATAAAACAAGCCTAGGAAAACTAATAGGGCAATTTTCGATACGGAGCTAACAGGTTGGTCAGAACTTCGATTCTCAGGATTTTTTTTTGCCGCTAGTATCACGATGTTTTGCTCCGTAAAATTTTCAGCTTTCCGAATGTTTAACGGTCCTTTTTACAATATGTTTAGATATTTGCTCCTTTATAGCGTATATATGTGTTATTAAAATAACCGTATGCATGAAGAGGTTTTCTGATTGATTCCAGTGAGGCCTGTCTCAGACTGGGTGATGGCTTTCTTTCCCTCATCAATAACCCCAGACATTTTCCAAAAGTTCAGCGTACCCTGAATAGAGTGTAGCATTGCAACTAACAAATTCAGGGAAGCCTATAGATTTTAACATTGCCTGCCCATCTTTAGTGTTTACAGCATTGATAAGGGCGTTCTTAAGTGACTTCTTGAGCTCATTACTCAGGCGTGGCGAAACAGAAAACCCGACGTGAGGTACCGGATCTGTTGTGACAACGGTATTTAGCCCAGAAAGAGTATTTAATAGCGGGGTTGGGATAATTGCAGCGATTGCCTCACCCTTTTGCACTTTATCAACGGCATTTAATGAATCTGGTGATTCCATAATAATGGGCTGTTGCAATGGGTTTGGAAACATTTGTGCCAGGCGGATGCCGCCTAAACCAGGCGAACTCATCGTCGCGACGTGTTTTCCGATCAGTTCCTCTGGGTCCAGGAGCAGTTCATCTTGATGGGTTACCAGAGAGTAACTTACTGTGTCCGGGACTTTCGCCAATACAGTGTAACCAAGTCGTTTGATTCGAAAATCAGTAAAATGGGCGGCATCCAAAATAATGTCGTATTCTATATCTTTTTTCATTGTTTCCCAATAGGCCGGAAAATTGGTGGCTGCAATGATTTGGATATCCTCGCCAGTTTTTTTACTCAAATAGTCGGTTAGGGGTTTATAAAAATCAATGCTTCGTTTTGCTCCTAATATAGGTTGGACGACCAAATTAAGCGTTTTGGCAAAACTGTTGCTACAAAAACATCCCAGAATTACAAATGTTGCGATAGCGTTCCCTGCTGTTCCAATCCATGCGAACGCGTTTTGTAATTTATTGTTAGCTGCTTGATCCATCGGGCCCTCCTGGCGCAATTTCTATTTAGTGTGCTCCTAGTATTTTGCCAATCGTAGCGGGTGTTTTATATAGTTTTCGAGCGCTAAAGTCTGTATTGGTGTCACATATTTCATAGTTTATTCGTGTTGTATTTTTGTCGCTGTTTTCAACTTAAAAGCGACAAATCCTGGCCTATATTAGGAAAATCTAAGCATTACAATAGATTTCATAGTGTTATTAATTATTTTATAATGCCCAGCTATTGATGAATTTATATAGATGAGGGAAAATTACCGGTCACGTTGTTTCAGCAGCGGTTTATTAGTGATACAGTAGCCAGCCTCTTTGGGCTGGGTCTGATACTTGATAGTATCAATGACTTAGGCGTTGTTAGGTTGGTAAAACTGTAATTCGAAGTGCTTAAGAAGTGCTTAAGAAGTGCTTAAGTCCGTACAGATGGCAGTGCCGATCAATGGGCTAGCTTTAGAAAGAACAAAAGAAAAAAATTAGCCACCAGATAACTGTTATTTCTGGATTTTTTACCCCATAGGCTACAAATTAAATTATTGTGTACTCGTTATTTTATATGACGAGTAGCGCTGGTTTCGCTTTAAAAAATATATTTAACATTTGACTGTAAGGAGAATAACTACATGCCTACCCGCAGAGACTTAGCAAATGCGATTCGAGCGTTAAGTATGGATGCTGTCCAGAAAGCAAACTCTGGTCACCCTGGTGCGCCCATGGGTATGGCTGATATTGCCGAAGTATTATGGAACGATTTCCTTGAACATAATCCCACAAATCCTAACTGGAGTAACCGTGACCGGTTTGTTCTGTCCAACGGTCATGGCTCCATGCTTATATACTCCTTGCTGCATCTCGCGGGATACGATCTTCCTCTAGAAGAATTGAAAAATTTCCGCCAATTACATTCCAAAACACCAGGCCATCCTGAATATGGCTATGCGCCGGGTGTTGAGACCACAACAGGTCCATTAGGCCAGGGTCTTACTAACGCGGTTGGTATGGCCATTGCGGAAAAAGCATTGGCGGGCCAATTCAATCAAAAAAATCACAACATCGTTGATCACCACACTTATGTTTTTTTAGGTGATGGTTGTTTGATGGAAGGTATCTCACACGAAGCATGTTCACTGGCCGGTACTTTAGGTCTTGGCAAATTAACCTGTTTCTGGGACGACAATGGGATCTCTATTGATGGTCATGTCGAAGGTTGGTTTACCGATAACACACCTGCACGTTTTGAAGCTTATGGCTGGCATGTGATTGCCGATGTCGATGGCCATGATTCTGAGGCAGTAAAAAAGGCCATTAAGCTTGCCAAGTCTATGACTGACAAGCCCACTATGATTTGCTGTAAAACCACTATCGGATTTGGTTCGCCAAATAAAGCAGGTAGCCATACTAGTCACGGTTCACCTTTAGGTGAAGAAGAGATTAACTTAACCAAGGCTGCATTAGGTTGGGACCATGGCGCGTTTGAAGTTCCAAGTGAGGTTTATCACGGTTGGGACGCTAAAGAAAAAGGCGCCGCAGCTGAGTCTGCATGGAATAAAAAATTTGCTGCTTACAAAGCAGAGTTTCCAGCATTAGCGGCTGAATACGAACGTCGTATGGCTGGTGATTTGCCCGCTGACTGGGAAGAAAAATCAGCAGCCTATATTGCTGCTGTTAATGATAAAGCCGATAGCCCAGCAACACGTAAAGCATCACTTGCTGCAATTGAAGCCTACTCACCTGCTGTTCCAGAGCTGTTTGGTGGTTCAGCTGACTTAGGTTGTTCTAACCTGACGGAATGGTCCGGTTTCAAGCCAATGATCAATAATGAAGATGCTAATTACCTAAATTATGGTGTCCGTGAGTTCGGTATGTCCGCCATCATGAATGGTATTGCGCTACACGGTGGTTTAATGCCATTTGGTGCGACATTCTTGATGTTCTCTGAGTATGCACGCAATGCATTACGCATGGCCGCGTTGATGAAGATACAAAGTATTTTTGTTTACACACATGACTCTATTGGTTTGGGTGAAGATGGCCCGACTCATCAACCTGTCGAACAAATTCCTACATTACGTATGATTCCTAACATGGCGCTATGGCGTCCTTGCGATGCGGTAGAGTCTGCCGTTGCCTGGGCTAAAGCTATCGAGCGCAAAGACGGTCCAACATGTTTGATCTTTTCTCGTCAAGGATTGCCTCATCAGGCGCGTACTGAAGAACAAATCGCCAGCATCAGTAAAGGTGGATATATCCTTAAAGACTGCGGTTGTGATACGCCTGATGCCATCATTCTTGCGACTGGCTCTGAAGTTGCTCTCGCTGTTGGTGCGGCAGAACAGATGAGTGGCAAGAAGATTCGAGTTGTTTCCATGCCATCTGTTGATGCCTTTGAAGCGCAAGATGACGCCTATCGTGCATCTGTATTGCCAAAGGGTGTACCCACTGTTGCGGTTGAAGCAGCCGTCACGGGTGGTTGGTATAAATATGCTGATGCCGTACATGGCATTGACCGCTTTGGTGAGTCAGCGCCTGACAAAGATCTATTTAAAGAATTTGGTTTCACCGTTGAAGACGTTGTGAAGACCGTTGAATCTATTCTCTAATTTTTAACTTTATATAACTATTGCAAACGGGAGTTTTCCTATGACAATTAAAGTCGGTATTAACGGTTTCGGCCGTATTGGCCGCATGGCATTTCGTGCTATTGCAAAAGAGTTCGGTGATATTGAAGTTGTTGGTATCAACGACTTGTTAGACGCTGACTACTTGGCGTACATGCTGAAGTATGACTCGGTTCACGGTAACTTCGATGGCGAAGTCGCCGTCGATAATAGTGATTTAATCGTTAACGGTAAAAAAATACGTTTAACAGCTGAGCGTGATCCAGCAAACTTAAAGTGGAGTGACGTCGGTGCTGAGCTTGTTATCGAATGTACTGGCTTTTTCTTAACTGAAGAAACTTGCCAAAAGCACATCGATGCTGGCGCGAAGAAAGTTGTCATGTCTGCTCCTTCAAAAGACGGTACGCTTATGTTTGTCGCTGGCGTAAATGATGACACCTATGCTGGACAGGCAATCGTATCAGCTGCCTCTTGCACTACAAACTGCCTGGCACCTGTTGCTAAAATATTAAATGACAAGTGGGGCATCAAGCGGGGTTTGATGACTACTGTACACGCAGCGACTGCAACTCAAAAAACCGTTGATGGTCCTTCATCGAAAGACTGGCGCGGAGGTCGTGGTATTTTGGAAAATATCATTCCTTCTTCAACGGGCGCTGCTAAAGCCGTTGGTGTGGTATTGCCTGAATTAAATGGCAAGTTAACCGGTATGGCTTTTCGTATACCAACATCTGATGTATCTGTTGTCGACTTAACTGTTGAGTTAAACAATGAGGCTAGCTACGAAGATATTTGTGCTGCAATGAAAGCGGCTTCCGAGTCTGGTCCAATGAGTGAGACGTTGGGTTACACCGATGAAAAAGTCGTTTCTACTGACTTCCGTGGTTGCAATAAATCATCAATCTTTGATTCAGGCGCTGGCATTGCGTTAGATGGAACTTTCGTAAAGTTGGTTGCGTGGTATGACAATGAGTATGGCTACACTTGTAACATGCTCCGCTTTGTTAGGTACGTTGCTGCTAACTAAGTACAGAAAGTGTAGCAGAAAGTAATGAAAACGGGGTGAAGCGCATCTTCTTCACCCCGTGCCTATTTAAAGATTTAGTAGTTGGGAGAGTTAAATGTCTGTTATTAAGATGGTGGACCTCGATCTTGCAGGCAAACGGGTTCTGATTCGCCAGGACCTGAATGTTCCGGTAAAAGACGGGCAGGTTTCTGATGACACCCGTATTCGTGCCTCCGTGCCAACCATTGAGCATGCGATGAAAGCGGGCGCAAAAGTCATGTTGATGTCTCACCTGGGTCGGCCTGAAGAAGGTGTTTATGATGAGAAATATTCACTCGCACCTGTCGCTGAGCGCCTAAGCACTTTATTAAGCTCTTCATTAGACTCTTCAT
>JAADIM010000002.1 GCA_013151345.1 Gammaproteobacteria bacterium | reverse complement strand
ATAAGCGCTCCCAAATCAGCTTTCATCCCGACTAATTCGAATAATTCACCTCCACCGATGGCCATGAACATGCCAAACAAAACCAGTACTTCGCCATGACCACTACGCTCCATGAAACGGTTAAGCAAGGGTCGCAAGAAAGGCAAAGCAAATAAGGCTAACGCCCAAAGGGTGGGAGATTTATCCGTTGCTAACGTAAGAAATACAACGGCAATAATATCTTGAATAATCAGAATTCCAATCGCGACTTGTCCATGACGGGATTTCATTTCACCGCGATCTTCCAATATCTTCACCGCAAATACGGTGCTGCTAAAACTTAGTGCAAAAGCGATAACAGCTGCCGCCTGCCAGTCCAGTGAACCTAGCCAAGCAATACCGATTAAACCAGGTATCAACAGTAGGCCTGTAATAATAACAATAAGTAATATCATGTGTGCACTGGCAGTACCCCACACTTCTGGTGCTAATAAATTACGCAAACGCAATTTAAGACCTATGGTGAAGAGCAACAGAGTAACACCCAAATCAGCAAGTTTTTGTAGTGTTTCTCCACCTTCAATGCCTAATGCATGTAAAGCAAAACCAGCGCACAAAAAACCAACCAGTGGGGGTAGACGAAGCTGTTGTGCAGTAAAGCCGAGAATTAATGCTATTAATAACCAAAGAGGATCCATGCAGTAAGCCTTGTTTGAGTTCTATAGGAAATATAATTACATAAAACCCAGAATCTCACCAGCCAAAAGGCGGTGGTTTTAACCGTTAAAAACGGGACGAATAAAATTTTTAACCCATCCGTGATAACCACGCCGAAAAGAAACTTTTTTATAATACACTGCCCCCTCTCGCGTGGAAAAAATTACCCATGAAATCATCACTCACCAACAATTTTCTTGGAAAAGAAGAATTGGGTAAACGCGAGTTCGAGGAATGGGTAGAAGACGATAATGAAATCATCAGATTTAATGGTAAAAGCACTTGAAAATGAAGGTGTAGAATACATTTTTGGTATTCCTGGAGAAGAAAATTTAGATTTTTTAAATGCCTTAATTGATTCAAAAATTAAATTAATCCTGACACGTCACGAACAGGCCGCCGGATTTATGGCTTCAACTTATGGTCGTTTAACTGGCAAACCGGGTGTGTGTTTATCCACACTCGGGCCTGGCGCGACCAATTTTGTCACCGCCGCCGCCTACGCCCAATTAGGCGCGATGCCGATGGTGATGTTGGCTGGGCAAAAACCGATTAGAAAGAGCAAACAAGGTCGTTTCCAAGTGATAGATGTGGTGGGCTTGATGCGACCCATTACCAAGTATTCAGCGCAAATAGTTGATGCCAATAATATCCCCTCAATGGTGAGAGATGCTTTTAGAATAGCGGTAGAAGAAAGACCTGGGGCAGTTTACATTGAGCTTCCGGAAGATATTGCTAATGAAGAAACCGACGCTAGTTTATTTGACATTGTAGGGCATCGCAGACCCGATGCCGATAAATCATCAATTTCAGCAGCGGTGGCAATGATTGAACAGGCTGAACGGCCTTTATTGCTGATTGGTGCCGGTGCTAATCGAAAGCTGACAGGAGAGGCACTGAAGCAATTTATTGATAAAACCGGAATCTACTTTTTTAATACGCAATTGGGCAAGGGAGTGATTGACGAAAGGCATGACCAATTCATTGGTACGGCGGCTTTATCGGATCATGATTTTTTGCATTGCGCGATCAACCGAGCCGATCTGATTATTAATGTGGGTCACGATGTGATTGAGAAACCTCCTTTCTTTATGGAAAAAGGCGGTAAAGAAGTGATCCATGTGAATTTCTTCGCGGCACAGATCGATGATGTGTATTTCCCCCAACTCAATGTGGTTGGCGATATTTCGACTTCAATCGAACAAATGACGGATGTGATCGAGATCAAACAAAATAAAGATTTTTCTTATTTTGAACAGGTTAAAAACGAAGTCGAAAGCCATTTAACGAAATATTTTGAAGATGATCGCTTCCCCCTGTTACCGCAGCGTCTTGTTAGTATTTTACGTCGCCAATTAGACGCTGAAGATATTGTTACCCTGGATAATGGTGTCTATAAAATCTGGTTTGCAAGAAACTATAAGTGTTACCAACCCAATACTTTATTACTCGATAACGCCCTGGCGACGATGGGTGCTGGGCTGCCTTCGGCCATGGCAGCGAAACATCTGTATCCAGAAAAAAAAGTGGTATCCATCAACGGTGATGGCGGTTTTATGATGAATTCTCAGGAGATGGAAACTGCCGTACGGATGAAGTTAGATTTGGTGGTCATTATTCTCAATGATGGTGCCTACGGAATGATTAAATGGAAACAGCAAGGGATGGGATTTGAGGATTTTGGTTTAGATTATAACAACCCTGATTTTGTGCAATACGCAGAAAGTTTCGGTGCGATAGGTTACCGGCCTGAAAGTGCGAGTGACTTTGAAAAAATACTGAATCAAGCCTTACACGCTAAAGGCGTACATGTGATTGATTTGCCCGTTGACTATTCACTCAATCATTCAATACTCAACGTATTGATTAAAGAATCGGCCTGTATTTTATAGGAAACGATGATGAATTTATTACGCGTTAATCGACCTTTTGATGGCACTCTCATCAAAGAGATTCCATTGCAAAATGCCGACGATGTTGAAAATGCCATCACCATGGCTCATGCGCTTTTCCAGGATCGCTCAACATGGTTACAACCCCATCAACGCATTGAAATTTTAGAAAACGTGGTGCAAATCATGGGTCAGCAAATAGACCTGCTCGCTCGAACCGCAGCAGAAGAAGGCGGCAAGCCCTACCTGGATTCTAAAGTAGAAGTGCTACGAGCGATAAATGGCGTCAAACTAAGCATAGAACATATGGCTCAAATTAAAGGCGAGCAGATTCCGATGGGCCAAACCGCCGCTTCTACCCATCGCCTCGCTTTTACCATGCGTGAACCGATTGGTGTCGTGCTATCAATTAGTGCGTTTAATCATCCGCTTAATTTAATTATCCATCAAATTATGCCGGCCATTGCAGTAGGAGCGCCCGTCATCATTAAGCCGGCCAAAACCACGCCACTTTCTTGTCTGAAATTGATGGAAATACTGCGACAAGCGGGTTTACCCAAAGGCTGGTGTCAGGCATTGGTTTGTGAAAGACAAGAGACAGAGACGTTAGTTTCAGACACGCGCATTAACTACCTCTCTTTTATTGGCTCAGCGGGTGTGGGTTGGATGCTTCGCTCTAAATTATCCCCTGGGACAAGATGCGCACTGGAACATGGTGGCGCCGCGCCGGTCATTGTTGAAGCGGATGCCGACATTGAGCCGATGATCGATAGCCTGCTAAAAGGCGGTTTTTACCATGCCGGGCAAGTTTGTGTGTCGGTACAGCGTGTGTTTATTCATGAGAGTCTGTGCGAAGCGGTTGCTCAGCGACTGGCGGAGAAAGCCCGTGGCTTAATCGTCGGTGATCCACTGGATGAAAAAACGGAGGTAGGCCCATTAATTTTACCAAAAGAAGTCGATCGAATCGAGCAGTGGGTTGAACAAGCCAGACAACAAGGTGCCAAGGTACTGTGTGGTGGAAAAAGAATTTCGGATAGTTGTTATGCCCCGACGGTTTTATTAAATCCATCTCAACACTCTACAGTTTCTCAATCTGAAATATTTGGCCCGGTGGTCTGTCTTTACGCTTACACCGACCGCCAGCAAGCTATTAAACTCGCTAATGCTCTCCCTTTTGGTTTCCAGGCATCGGTCTTCACTAAAGATATTAATACCGCGTTTGATACCATCAGTCGTTTAAATGCCTCGGCGGTCATGGTCAATGATCACACCGCATTCCGAGTGGACTGGATGCCGTTTGGTGGCAGAGATTCTTCTGGCATCGGTATGGGCGGCATTCAATATTCGATGCATGAAATGACCAGGGAGAAGATGTTTGTCATTAACAGTCCAGCGCTTTAACTTGTCCGAACGACAAATAAGCGAATAAAATTTATATATTATTTTTGTCACTATTCAGCACATTTATAAAACGTTTGGTAACTGCTGCACTTCACGGGTTACCGAGTACAGCACAATAACTCACGAGGTCCAATGAAAGGTGGCTTGAGGTTTCACCCTGATATAGATAATGAAGACAGAAATACACAAATACACAAAATAGGAGATTGAAAATGTCGATGTTTAAGCGGTTTTATATTGTATCTATTATGATGTTTTTTTTATTAACAGCAGGTGCAAGCTTGGCTGCGGATGCCGTTGCGGGAAAAGAAAAGTCACTGCTTTGTAGTGGTTGTCATGGTGCTAATGGTATCAGTTCGACACCTGATATGCCGAATCTCGCCAGCCAAAAAGAAGCCTACTTGGTTAAAGCGATAAAAGATTACCGAGAAGGGAGCCGGAAAAACCCCATGATGAATTCGATTGCCCAAGGTTTGAGTGATGACGACATTGCGAATCTTGCTGCATACTTTTCTAGCCTATCCTATGAGGTTGTTCAATGAGTACATCTGAATCTGATAATGAAGCCGATCTGCCCGAAGCAAAAGATCGACGCCATTTTTTGGAAAAGGCAACCTGTGCTGTTGCGGGTGTCGGCATTGTTGCCGCCGCCTGGCCTTTTGTGAGCAGCATGAATCCAGCGAGTAATGTTCTGAGTAAATCCACGGTAGAAATTGATATTGGTTCAATTAAAACTGGCGAAGTGAAAACCGTGGAATGGCAAAGCAAGCCTGTTTTTATATTTCATCGCACACCTACCCAAATTTCAGCTATGCAGGATTCCACGGGCAGTGAAATCGATCCGCAGGCAGATGACGACCGTGTTTTGAAACCTGAGTGGCTGGTTGTTATTGGTTTGTGTACACATTTGGGTTGTGTGCCATCGAAAAAACAGGAAGGTTGGTTTTGTCCTTGTCACGGTAGCCGTTACGATAACAGTGGTCGTATATTACGGAGCCCTGCGCCGAAAAACCTTCATTTGCTACCTTATCAATTTCTTTCTGCGGATAAACTCTTACTAGGAAAAGCCTAATGAGCAAAGTCAAGAAATGGGTTGACCAACGTTTTCCACTTTCGTCTTTTATCAAGCACGATTTAGTCGAATACCCAACACCAAGAAACCTGAGTTATTGGTGGAATTTTGGTTTTCTAGCCGGATTTGTTTTGATTTTACAACTTCTCACGGGCATATTTTTGGCGATGCATTATAAGCCGGATGCTCTTCTGGCGTTTGATTCAGTTGACCATATCATGCGTGAAGTGAATTATGGCTGGTTGATTCGATATATGCATGCCGTCGGCGCCTCTGCATTTTTTGCGGTGATCTATATTCACATGGCGCGCACGCTTTATTATGGTTCATATCGAGCGCCTAGAGAGCTTATGTGGTGGTCAGGTCAAGCGCTCTTGCTGGCATTAATGGCGACCGCTTTTATGGGCTACCTTTTACCTTGGGGGCAAATGTCTTTCTGGGGGGCGCAGGTTATTACCGGTTTGTTTGGTACCGCACCCTTTTTCGGTGATGAGATTGTTATTTGGTTGCGAGGTGATTTTGCGGTAGGTGATGCGACGTTAACGCGATTTTTTGCATTACATTATCTTTTGCCCTTCCTTATTGTCAGCATCGTTGTGATTCATTTGATTGCTTTACACCATGTTAAGAGCAGCAACCCCTCGGGCATCAATTTGAGCGCAAAAAACAACATTCCATTTCACCCATATTTTACCGCCAAGGATCTTTTTGGTCTGGGCATATTTTTAATTATCTACAGTTATTTTGTTTTTTTTAACCCAGAATTTCTTATTCTAGCAGAAAACAATATACCGGCGAACCCTTTGCAAACACCGTCGCAGATTGTGCCCGAATGGTATTTTTTGCCCTTCTATGCCATTTTACGTTCGGTGCCTGATTTGTTGGGTGGCGTACTTGCGATGGGTCTTTCCGTGATGATATTTGCGACTCTACCTTTTCTTGATCGATCAAAAATTCCTGGCGGAGCTAAATATCGCCCAATCTACCGAGTGATGTTTTATATCTTTGTTCTCGATGTGATTGTTTTGACCTATGTGGGTGCGCAGATGCCTACTGAGTTTTGGACTTTGGTTGGACGAATTGCCACATTGATCTATTTTTTGACTTTTGCACTACTGCCTTTTTTGTCAAAATATGAAGAGAAAAAACTTCGACAGAAAGGACTTCCAGAAGAAATTGAAGAATTAATTCGTTGTGAAGAGCAATATGGGCGCGGTGGCAAAAAATGAAAAAAAAATCACTTTTTTGTATCATTTTATTGTTCGTTTTTTATTTTTCGATAGGAAATAGTTGGGGAGAAAGCCAAGAGATTAGTCTGCGTGAAGATGATATCGAGCACAGCCAGGAAAATCTTCAAAACGGCATGCAGGTTGTTATGAATCTATGTACGTTATGCCATGATTTGAAGTATGTTAGGTTTCGGGATCTCGCTGGAATTGGCTTGTCTTCCGAAAGTATTGACAAAATTCGAGGGGAGAGTGATGCAAACGATTCGATTCTCAGCAAAATGAATGCAGAACAAATGAACGCTCTGTTTGGTGCGACAACGCCAGACTTATCGTTGATGGTCAAAGCGAGAAATGGTGGCGCACAATACATCTATAGTTTATTACTTGGTTATCATGAGCGTGGAGACGGTGTCATTATTAATAGTCTTTTCCCCGATATAAAAATGCCTGATGTTTTCGCTTATTCCATCGAAAAAGATGAGCTTGATCGCTTAACGTTAGAGCAAAACGCACGTGATGTTGCGGCGTTTCTTGTTTGGACAGCGGACCCAAAAGCCGATGAACGACGCACATTAGGTGTTTATGTGATGATCTATTTATTTGTTTTAACCTTTATGTTGTATTTGGTGAAAAAGAAAACCTGGGCGCGACTTAACTCTAACGATGTCACTTAGGAGCGTGAATGAAATAACTTATACATTTTGCATCCAGGCTTTAGTTCACGCTGGCCGTTCTTCCCTCACAAAAACTTGAGATAGAGCGACTACGTGTGCCCCAGAGGGTATTCCTTCTGTAACTATTCAGCACATTTATAAAACGTTTGGTAACTGCTCAGAGTATTTAAATTCTGGGACAAAGGTGAATGCGCTGAGTAGATTATTTTTAGTACTGCTATTCATTACATGGAGATCCACATTATGCTCAGTGACAGTCAT
>JAADIM010000095.1 GCA_013151345.1 Gammaproteobacteria bacterium | reverse complement strand
AAAACGGTATATCATCATCAAATTCTTCCATAGCCGGTGCGGACTGCGTTGCGGCTGGTGATGCTGTGGCTCCAGTATTAGTATTACTGCTGGGTTTAGCAAAATCTGTACTGCCCCCACCTTTGCTATCTAGCATTTGAAGATCATTCGCGATAATTTCAGTGGTGTATTTGTCGTTACCTTGCTGGTCTTGCCATTTTTTGGTTTGCAAACGTCCTTCAACATAAACCTTCGATCCTTTTTTTAAATATTCGCCCGCTATCTCACCCAAGCGACCAAAAAACACCACGCGATGCCATTCTGTTTTTTCTTGTTGCTCGCCAGTTTGCTTGTCTTTCCATCCTTCCGAGGTCGCAATTGTTACATTTGCGACAGCACCACCACTTGGCATATATCGAACTTCCGGGTCTTTACCCAGGTTGCCAATCAGAATAACTTTATTCACACCTCTTGCCATAACATCACCCTCCGGTTACTACTTTAATAAATTATTTCTAAAAAGTCAGGTCTTGTAGGTTGAGTTGAGCTTGCGAAACCCAACCTTTAAAGTACTGCAATATCTTACTTAATCCACTGAAAATTTTCTTAACGCTTCTCTATCCATCGCCTTTAAATCCACTTTTAAATAGGCGATGCCGTCTTCTGGAATGATAATAGCCTCAGCTATACCCGTAATTTGAGTTAATTGTACAACCAATTTCGGTACATCGGATTCTTTTATTTCCCCTACATTAATCATATGACTACTTAAATAACGTGGGCTTTGCATGGAAACCGCAAATAAAAACCAGACTGCAGCAATAAGAGAACAAAATGAAAACGCACCGACAAAGCTGTAATGTTGAAAAACCCAACCCCCTATCACACCCCCCAAAAAAGCACCGAAAAACTGCGAGCTGGAGTAAACACCCATCGCCGTGCCTTTTCGGTCTGGCGGTGAAATTTTTGCCACCAATGAAGGCAAACTCGCCTCTAGCACATTAAACGCGGTAAAAAATGCAAAGAGCACGACTGTTATGGCGATTAGCGAATCATAAAACCAGACTAACGCCGCCTCCGACAAGCTGATGACGAGAATAGACGACACAAATACCTGCTTCATGCGCCGCTTGCTTTCCGCTATGACAATAAACGGAACCATCGCCGCCATGGACAATAATAAAACAGGCATATAAACATACCAATGTTTTACTGATTCCAATTGTGCATGATCACGTAAAGCCAGCGGCAATACAATAAACGTCGCCGTTAATATCATGTGCAGCGCCATCACACCAAAGTCCAGGCGTAACAATTGCTTATTGGCTAAAACGCTCCTAAATTGTGAAGGTACTGGCTCGGTATCGCGATGAAATTTTGTAACAACCGGGTTAGGCACCCAATATTTCGCCAATACGATTCCCAATAACGCAAGTAATGCGGTTAACCAGAAGATACCCGGCACGCCAATCCATTGATTTAAAAGTGGCCCCATGATCATAGCCATCGCAAATGAAAACCCAATCGTCATGCCGATCACGGCCATGGCTTTAAGACGGTGATCTTCACGTGTTAGGTCAGCCGTTAATGCCATTAGCGCCGCCGCAATGGCACCACTGCCCTGCAATGCCCTGCCTAAAATCACACCATAAATAGAATCCGACATTGCGGCAACGACACTGCCACCTGCAAATATAAGTAAACCAATATAAATGATGGGTTTACGGCCGAAACGGTCCGATAACATGCCGAATGGAATTTGCAGTACCGCCTGCGTAAGGCCATAAACACCAATAGCGATCCCGATAAGTACCGGTGTTGTGTCACTTAAGTGATCCGCATATAAAACGAACACCGGTAATATCATGAACAAGCCAAGCATACGCATCGCGTAAATACTGGCTAAAGACGCTGCTGCGCGTTTTTCTAGCGGCGACATTCTATCTAATGGTGAAGATTTAGCGTTTTTCACCATAACTTCTTGTAACTTCCAGTTTTTCTCATGACTTTCCTTTGCGTCCACAGGGTAAAACGCCGTATATTAGCAGTTTCACTTTGCTCCGGGGAAACTTAATGGATTTGATCAGACTTAGAGGGGTTCGTACCCATAATTTAAAGGGTATAGACTTGGATATCCCCAGGAATAAACTGGTTGTAATTACCGGTTTGTCTGGTTCTGGCAAATCTTCGCTGGCATTTGACACGATCTATGCGGAAGGACAACGGCGTTATGTCGAGTCTTTGTCCAGTTACGCACGGCAGTTTCTATCCGTAATGGAAAAACCGGATTTAGATCATATCGAAGGCCTGTCGCCAGCAATCTCGATCGAACAGAAATCCACGTCGCATAACCCGCGTTCAACGGTCGGCACGATTACCGAAATATATGACTACTTGAGGTTATTGTTCGCCCGCGCCGGTGAACCGCGCTGCCCGGACCATGATTTAACACTGGATGCACAAACAGTCAGTCAGATGGTTGACCATGTGCTTTCTCTGCCCGAAGGTAGCAAACTTATGTTGCTTGCGCCTGTTGTGCAAGCACGCAAAGGCGAACATATCGGCTTAATCAACGAATTGCGCTCGCAAGGTTTTATTCGCGCCCGTATCGATGGCGAAGTAGTTGAGCTTGACCAGATGCCCGATCTGGATTTAAGAAAGAAACACAATATAGACGTCATTATCGATCGTTTTAAAGTACGTGAAGACCTCAAACAACGTCTTGCCGATTCGTTTGAAACGGCATTGACTCTGGCGGAAGGTAAAGCGCTGGTCAGCTTTATGGATTCTGACCAAACCGATATTATTTTTTCAGCAAAGTTTGCCTGTCCGAGTTGTGGCTACAGCATCGCCGAACTTGAACCACGGCTGTTTTCATTTAACAATCCCGCTGGCGCCTGTCCCAATTGTGATGGTCTTGGGGTAAAACAGTTTTTTGATCCTAAACGCATCATTCCAAATGAGGAATTAAGTTTGCCGGCGGGTGCATTACGCGGTTGGGACAGACGCAATGCGTATTATTTTCAGCTGCTAACTTCTTTGTCAATTCATTATGAATTTGATCTTGATGCGCCCTTCAAGGATATTGATAAGCACACACAAAACATTATTCTTTTTGGCAGTGGCGAAGAAGAAATCGAATTCACTTATCTGGGTGAGCATAAAAAGAATGTAACTCGATCACACCCGTTTGAAGGCGTGATTCCCAACATGGAACGTCGCCATAAAGAAACCGAATCAAATATCGTCAGGGAAGAATTATCTAAATTTCTCAATACACAGTCGTGTCCAATGTGCCTCGGTACGCGCTTATCAATAGCGGCGCGACATGTTTTCATTGATAGTAAATCATTGCCATACATCACATCACTGCCCATCGGTAAAGCACAGGCTTTTTTTACCGAATTAAAATTGCCCGGACGTCGTGGAAAAATCGCAGATAAAATAGTAGATGAAATTGGTCAGCGCCTTAAATTTTTAGTGAACGTAGGATTGGATTACCTCACACTGGATAGAAAAGCAGACACACTTTCCGGTGGCGAGGCACAACGCATTCGACTCGCAAGTCAAATTGGCGCGGGACTTGTGGGTGTCATGTATGTGTTGGATGAACCCTCTATCGGTTTACATCAACGCGACAACCAACGCCTGCTCAACACACTCAATTATTTACGCGACTTAGGCAATACTGTTATCGTTGTTGAACACGACGAAGAGGCCATCTTAAGCGCCGACCACGTGATTGATATCGGTCCTGGAGCGGGTGTGCACGGCGGCCAAATCGTCGCACAGGGTACACCAAAAGAAATTTTAAGTAATTCCGCTTCGCTTACCGGGCAATACCTGTCAGGCTTTAAAAGCATCAAGATCCCAGATAAACGCACCCCCGTTGATAAAGATAAAATGCTCCACTTAAAGGGTGCCAATGGCAACAATTTGAAAAAAGTCAGCGTTTCATTTCCAATTGGGTTAATGACGGCGATAACCGGTGTTTCCGGATCCGGAAAATCAACCCTCATCAACGATACCTTATATCGTGTCGCGGCCATGGAAATAAATAACGCCAGCACTGAACCCGCTCCCTATAAGTCTATAAAAGGGCTGGAACTTATTGACAGTGTTATCGACATCGACCAAAGCCCAATCGGGCGCACGCCACGCTCCAACCCGGCAACTTATGCCGGTTTATTTACACCCATTCGTGAATTATTTTCAGGCACACCCGAAGCACGCGCGCGGGGTTACGCGCCTGGCCGCTTTAGTTTTAACATTAAAGGTGGTCGCTGCGAAGCCTGCCAGGGTGATGGATTGATAAAAGTGGAAATGCATTTCCTGCCCGATATCTATGTACCTTGTGATGTCTGTAAAAGCAAACGCTATAACCGTGAAACGCTGGAAATCAGATATAAAGGCAAAACAATCCACGATGTACTCGCCCTTACCGTTGAAGACGCCCGCACTTTTTTTGATGCCGTACCCGCGATTGCAAGGCGACTGCAAACTTTATTGGATGTCGGTCTTAGTTATATAAAATTGGGCCAAAGCGCCACAACACTTTCTGGTGGTGAAGCGCAAAGAGTAAAATTAGCCCGCGAACTATCCAAACGTGATACAGGCAAAACGCTTTATATACTCGATGAACCCACCACCGGATTGCATTTTCATGACATAGAACAACTGTTACGTGTACTCGACAAATTACGCGACCGTGGCAACACGATCTTGGTAATTGAACACAATCTTGATGTCATCAAAACAGCCGATTGGCTGATCGACCTGGGACCGGAAGGCGGTGATAAAGGCGGCACGATTGTCGCAACGGGCACACCTGAAGATGTTATTAACGTGAGCGGTTCTCATACGGGCCAGTATCTCAAACCAATATTACAACGCGCACTTGCAATCCAAAAACCCATCGGTAAAAAAGTAGAGCACGCCTAATACACCATAAAACAAAAAAATAAACCTGTACTGTAATTATAATGATTTATCCAGTGGTGATATAAAATATCGGCCTTGCCACAAATGACCCTTCCACTTTCATTTGCCAGTTTATGCGTTGTATGCGTTGTGCATAACGTATGTGAAGGGGTTTAAAACCTGTTGCAAACTAATAACATAAATCGGCTACTGCTGGTTGCATTTCTCAGGCACAGATTTGAATAAGACATTAATATTTTATACTGCTATCTTGCAGCACCGGATAACACTTTTGTGGCTATTAAGCAAATTTTCAGTTCAGCAATGTACATTCGATAAACGTCGGTTAGTTTTAAATTTAGATTGGTAGTGTTAATATTTGTGATCCAAGTCACATCGATTGATTCAAAGTGGCATTATTATCTCCATCAAAAAGGGATTAATCAATATAAAGGGAATTGTTTGTAAATTATGTTAAATAGATGGGGTTTGTAATATGTGCCAGACAACAAAGTTATTCAACAAGTCTTCGCATATCTTCTTAGTCTTACCCTGAGAATAATATTGCATCTGTCAGATGTAAACAACTTACAACTATCATACATAAGCACTGTAGTCTGCCCAATTAATTACTTGTTCTTTTTTCGACAGATTGCAGGGCCCTTTGTACCGGGGAAGAAAGAATGAAGTTTTTTGCGCAAACGTTTTTAACGAAAACAAAGTTTGCTCTACTTGGTCTGGTGATTTTAAACTTGATCAGCGCATGTTCAGGTGGATCCGATGGTGAACCTGCTAATAAAACTCCAGACAATCTACCTGTCTCAGTCATAGCTCAAAATCATGGTAGGCTGGGTGCCGTTGTTTTATTAGATGGCACTAGTAGCAGTGCCTCCGCTGACAAATTACTAACCTATAAATGGTCTTTCAAATCCCTGCCCGAAGATAGCCAGGCGATTATCAATAATGCCAACAGACCTATTGCGCGTTTTATTCCAGACGTACTGGGCGATTTTGTAGTTCAGCTAATCGTTAACGACGGCAACATGGATAGCGTGCCCACCATATTTACTTTCACAATAATTCAAAATAGACCCCCTGTTGCAAATCCCGGGACGTCTAAAGCGGTAGATGCAAATACAGTTATTCAACTTGATGGTAGTAACAGCAAAGACGAAGACGGCGATGTATTGAAGGTATACCGGTGGAAAATTATGCTTCGTCCGAGCGAAAGCACCGCCACTTTGAACAATACCAATATTGTTAACCCGAGTTTTTATGCAGACTTGCCAGGCGAGTACGAAATACAGCTCGTAGTGGGTGATGGCCAAGCTCTCAGCGCCGCCGAAACTATTACCTTAACGACTACAACGACGAACGCCACACCGGTAGCTTATGCAGGTATTGACGCCACTGTCATTACCGGCACGCCGTTTACACTCAATGGTGGGGGTAGCATTGATACAGACAACGATACACTCACCTTCCAATGGATTTTAAGTAACCGCCCTGCTGGCAGTAATGCGATTCTAAATAATACAACTTCTATTACACCCAGCTTCTCGCCAGACATAGATGGAAAATATGATATTGAGCTAACGGTAAATGATGGGAAAATTGACAGTCTGCCTGTCAACGTTGTAATTACTTCTCAAACACCCGTTGCGGGTAATAATCCGCCCATAGCCGACGCGGGCAATAATGCCGAAATAGCGATTAATACATCTAAAACTTTGTCGGGTCAGGGTTCAGATGCAGATTCAGATCCGCTGACTTATCTATGGCGCTTTGTTTCTATTCCACCGAGAAGTTCATCACTTTTACTTAATGAGCAGACTGCAACCCCGAGCTTTACAGCAGATTTCGCTGGCATCTATATCGCGGAGTTAATTGTTAATGATGGAAAAATCAACAGCAACCCCAAAACTGTCACAATAACAGCTACTGATCCCAACACGCCACCCGTTGCCAATGCGGGCGCAAATATCGAGGTAGAGTTTGAGGCTGGTGCATTGGTCAACCTTAATGGTAGCGGCACCGACGTCGACCCTTTGGATGTTTTAACTTACAAATGGGCTTTCATTTTAAAACCTTTAGACAGTACAGCAACGCTAAACAATACGACAATTGCGAACCCCCAGTTTACACCGGATAAGGCCGGTAATTATATTGCTCAGTTAGTAGTGAATGACGGCAAACTTGACAGCAACCCGAAGACCGTTATTATCGCCGTAAATACCAAACCCAGCGCAGACGCCGGGGACGCTAAAACAGCGAATACAAATACGCTCGTGACATTGGATGGCTCGGCAAGCTTTGATCCCGATGGTGATGATTTAACTTATCAATGGGAAATTACCTTAAGCCCCGGATCTACACCCGCACTAAATAACGCGACTACCTCTGCGGCAAATTTCACACCTTTAAACACTGGAACCTACACCGTTCAACTAATAGTAAACGATGGCAAAATTGCCAGTACCGCAAGTACCGTCAATATCGAAGTAAATACTATACCCATACCCATCGCAAACCCTGGTGTTTTTCAAACAGTAGACGTCAATTCGGTGGTGACACTGGATGGCTCAGCAAGCAGTGGCGCTGACGGTGATAATTTGACTTATCAATGGGTGATTATCTCAAGTCCAGGTACTGCACCCACTCTAAATGATGCGAATACAGTTACGCCGAATTTCACACCTCTAGTTACTGGGCGCTACATTATTCAACTGATTGTGAATGATGGCAAAGCTAATAGCATGCCGGATTCAGTGACCATAACAGTTGCGACGACTACTGCTGCTCTATGTTCAACACTAAAAAACAATGAATTTTTAAATAATACCTGGCCTGTTCTCAAAGACAACTGCTTAAGGTGCCACACCAACGGTGCTGGTGGCGTAACTAGTGATCTTAATTTTGCTGCTGACGCTGTCGCCGGATTTAATGGCACTAACTTTGACATGTTTAAGAACATTAGCACCAAGAAAGACGGCAATAATGTATCTACTATACTTACCAAAGCCGCAAATACGAATGGGGATCATTCTGGAGGAGCACTGTTTTCGGTAACAGATGCCAGATATACCACTTTGTCTGATATGGTAGGTGCTATCGCCACGTGTATAGCTGATACTCCAAACCAGGCAAGCGTTGTATTAAATACACGCTATGAAAGATTAAGAAAAAGCACGTTAGCATTAACAAGCAGACTACCCACCGCGTTAGAAGAAAACCGGGTAATGAATGCAGCAAATGATACTGTGCTTGAATCAGAAATGAATTCAATTTTGGATACATTACTTACTCAGAACGCCTTTTATGATCGGCTTAAGGTCATATATAACGACCTGCTATTAACAAATGCTTTTCCAGTTGTAGTTGCATTAAATAGTTTTGCTCTTGGAAACTTCAACAGTAAAGACTATTTCACTGCCGCCAATCTTGATGCTCAACATACACCAAGCGAAAGAAATCGCATCAGGAAAAATGCCAACTATGGACTTGTAGGTGCACCATTAGAATTGATTGCACATGTTGTGCGTCAAAATCGCTCGTTCACAGAGATATTAACCGCTAATTATGCGATGGTTAATCCGTATTCCGCAAGATTGCGGGATG
Organism: Gammaproteobacteria bacterium; assembly: GCA_013151345.1. Taxonomy (GTDB): domain Bacteria; phylum Pseudomonadota; class Gammaproteobacteria; order SG8-11; family SG8-11; genus JAADIM01. Next base: position 20,897 of record JAADIM010000095.1, on the reverse strand, counting down.
TGACGTTCGCGGACGGGTTTGAATTTAGCTACCAGGAAACTATTACCTCGAATAATCCAAACAGCTATCGGGAAGCTAAAATAATAGACAGAAATGGCCGTGCATATCCACACGCTGGGATATTAACCACACTGGTGTTTTTAACTCGATATCCATCAACAAAAACTAACCTGAATCGAGCACGTGCGCGTATTATTTTCAAATATTTCCTCGATACGGATGTTGAAGGATTAGCCGATCGTTCAGGACTCGATCTGGATAATATTATCGGGACTTACCCAACGCTTGAAGATCCACAATGTAAGCAATGCCATGATGTTATTGATCCAATCGCGGGGACATTTAAGAATTGGGATGATAGAGGACGACACCAAGGGAACAGAACAGACTGGCCTAATACACTTAATCCACCTGAATTTTTACCGCCCGGATTTTCGATGACAGACTTGTTACCTTCAGGCCGATCAGCAAGCGCACTGCAGTGGTTGGCAAGTCGTATCGTCGTTGATAATAGATTTGCATTATCGACTGTTAAAACCATGTTTACAGGGCTTACTGGTAAACAACCAACAACAAATGAAACAGCTCTCATTGAAAATTTGAAAACAAATTTCAAAAACAGTAATTTCAATCTTAAAATACTTGTTAAAGATATTGTTAATAGCACAACATTTCGTGCATCTAATTTGATCGCAAATGAAAACCCTGCCCTGTTTACTGATGTGGGTGCCGGACGTTTGCTTACTCCCGAACAACTCGATAACAAAATTCAAGCAGTTACCGGTGGTTACCGCTGGCAATCTCCATCTAATAAAAAACTGTCTGATCTAAACACCTACAATGTACTTTACGGTGGTATTAACTCAAGTAATATAACAACACGCATAACTGACCAAAATTCAATAATGAGTGGTGTCCAAAAACGCGTAGCGATGCAGACCAGTTGTGAGACCGTACCGGAAGACTTTAAATTAGCTGCCGCAGATAGGCACTATTTTCCATTTGTTGAAATTGCTGATACACCCGGTACTGCTGACACAAAAATCAGACAAAATATACAATACTTGCATAAACTGATACTTGGAGAAGTATTAGCAATTAACGACCCGGAAGTGACCCGATCAATGAATTTATTTACTTCGATTTGGAATGCCACATCAGGGAATAATATTCCAACAATTTGCCGCGGAACCCTGGATACCGCCAACCCGATAACCGTAGATACCAATCATACTGTACGGTCATGGATGGCATTTGTGTCTTATTTATTACTTGATTACAAATTTCTTTATGAATAAATAATCTAATAGTTACCGAGATTGTGAAAATGAAACGTCGAGAATTTTTAAAGCTTACTAGTGCCGCTGGCGTAGCCGCAACGCTGCCTTTTTACCCAAGCACCAAATTATTCGCAGCGCATGAAAATTATGCTGGCCCACTGTATCTTATGATTGATGCAGTGGGTGGTTGGGACCCCACCAGTTTTTGTGATCCGAAAGGACCGCCTATTAACAAATACACCACCCCCATTGGTCAAGTCCCCAATAGTCCTATTAGATACGCGCCACCACCCGATAGTTTCCTCACAAACACGTCGTTGTACACTAATAAACAGTTTTTTGAGACACATTTCCAAAAATTATTAATTATTAACGGCATCAATGTTGGTACGGTCGCACATTCGGACGGACGAAGAACAAGTTGGAGTGGAGAACTTCAAAAGACAAACTATCCAAGTTTTGGTGCGCTGGTGGCGAGCATGCTGGCGCCTGAACGGGATATTCCATTTATAGCGAATGGCGGATACACAAATACCGCTGATCTGGTCGTACCGGTACGCCTTAATTCTCAAGGTGTAAGCGCATTATTTGAAATTGCCTTCCCTAACCGTGTTAATCCTACATCCGCTACAAGCACACAGTATTTCTCAAATCAGGTTGAATCACTGATCAATACCAGCAGCGTTGCACGACAGCAAGCATTATTAAATCAACAGCGCTTGCCCAGAATCAAAAATGCAATTAGTTCACTGTTGGGGACCAAGCAGTTAAACGGCCACTTAAAAGACCTGGCCGTAAATTTATCAGACACAATCACCAATCCTGAAAAACCACTGTCCTTCTTTAATAATAGGAAAAAAGCCCACGAGCTTTACCAGCAAGGTCGAATTGCATTAGCGACTTACGAAACCGAGGTAACAGCAGCGGCGCATATTTCTATGCGTGGCTTTGATACGCATAGCGACCACGATACCAGACATTACCCATTATTAATGGATTATCTTCAAGGTGTCGATGCGATATTACAGGAAGCGGCAGATCGTGGGCTGAGCGATAGACTAGTCGTCATCATGGGCTCGGACTTCGGCCGTACAAACAAATACAACGATAATAATTTTGGTAAAGACCACTGGCCTATTACCAGTATGATGTTAATCGGTAATATTAATCAACAAATACAAGGAAATCGCGTTATTGGCGCGACAACCAGTGACCATAAAGCACTTAAAGTTGATCGCAATACCCTTGCCGTGGATACTAACAATAGCAATCCTAATGCCATAACATTAACACCAGCGCATATACATCGTGCATTAAGAAGATTAGCCGGTGTAGATCAATCAGCAGCAGCGATCGATTTTGCAATAGGCGGCGAAGATATAAATCTTTTTTAGAATAAAACTGGAGCAAATCGTAACGATCACCAATGATCACCCAATCCAATATAGAAGCTAGAGCCTGCTACGATTTGCTGAATCGATGCTACAACATATTAATCTAATTACCGTGTAGCCACTTCTGTCCACCAATCTGGATAGGCGGCTACTACTTCTCCTGATTCATGAAACTTATTAGCAATTTCAAGTGAAGCCAAACCAGAATCGGTTTTAATCACAAAAATATTCGGGCCTATATTCAGTTTTCTAACAACCACGAGTTTATTTTTTTCTAACCAGGTATCCACTGCGACCTGTTCCCATGAAGGGTCAAGATGGATAATGATATTGCCTGGTAACGCACGCATGCGGCCAGAGTTTGATGGGCCATCCTGCAGTACTGGAGAATAGCGGCTCTTAGCGTTCGCATGCATGGATTTAAGACTTTGTATGGTTGTTCTTGCCGTCACGTTTTTGCTTAACTTCCATAAGCGGATTGATCCTTGTTTGAAGGGTATTTCCTCAGCGGATGAATTTGCTGTTTTAAACGCACTTCGACTCTCTTCGCTTGGATTAAATTCAACGACTAGCTGTGGATTTAACCAGACAGTTCGTTCCCGGTCACCATCATACCAGACGTAAGGTTGTTGCACTGTGAGCTCTTCACTGTTGCTAATGTCGGTGCTTTTTGAACCCATTGCCTGGGCTGCGTTGAGATTAAAGATGCCTGCGAGTAGCATAATCATAACAGACGCAGCGCTTATCGAAGATTTATTCATAATGTGTTCCCTTATCCATTTCGTAGTTCATAATTTGTAGCCCAATATCGAATTTTCTATCAACAACTATCAACAAGTAGTTATGTAAGCAGCAACTGTAAAGATTAGGTGCCATAAAATGTTAAGCTCCATGATTGGAAAGTGCCAGTATCAAGCAATGCCGAGTCCTTCACTGTTAATGTCCAATCTCCATCTGCCCCTTCGCCTAGATGCCGTACGCTACTAAATACCCATGCATCGTATGCCGCGCAGGTAGCACCGGCGCAAAAATGTATTTCAGACAACTGGCTAATCACCCCGGTGGTATTATTAGTTAAAGTAATTTCCAAATCACCGCTATAAGGGTGGTCTGCCGCACTGAAAGTAATTTCAATAGATTCAATTTGCGAGATAGTTGTACCAACTATATTCGCTGTCGAAATAATACCAGTGCCATCATTATCTGGTATCGCGACGTTTTCGGTTATGAGCGGAGCAACATGTATTTTCTCTGCACCAAGATTGCTCCAGGTTCTTGCCATCGTTACAGCAGCGTCCGCATTAACAACACCAAAACCGTAATTATGATTAATGGAGAAACCTGCACCATTAATTAACCAATCCACATTGCTTGGATCGTTTTTCCGTGCCGTCCTTGCGAGGATAGCGCGTACATCACGCCAACCCAGATTAGGATTAGCCTGAAGTATTAAGGCGACAACACCGGAAACCACCGGTGTGGCAGCAGACGTACCATTCATGCATTTTGTGTAATTAGTGTCCGCATAATCTGATACGCCAGCAGTGCTAGAAATATTATTGCCATTTTCCTCTGAGCGGTCGGTAGTGCTAATGGTGTGGGTATCACAAAATTCACCACCCGGCGCACTGACCAACACATTTGCACCACGCTCGGAATAGGATGATTTAGTGCCTTGGTCGTTCACCGCAGCCACGGCGATTACGCCTCGATGGTTCGCATTTCCATCGTAGTTGGCGTTATCTATTTCTCGACCTATCGCGCCATTACCGGCTGCCCATACATAAATAGTACCTTTACCATTACGGCCCGCGTTGAGGCCGTTGTTAATAGCCGTACGCCAAATAAATGAGGATGCAGCAAGGTTACCTGTACCATCAGGCGGTCCCCAACTATTGTTAGAAACATCAACATCCGGGAAACCTCGCATCATGGCATCGGCACTATTGCTCTCAGTTGCATTTTGTAACATATTGTAACCGACCATGTTGGCACGAGGGGCTACACCGCGTACACCACGATTATTCAAGTCACGTGCGGCGATGATACCGCTCACTGCTGTGCCATGTGCATTTTCAGTCCCACTGGGGGGTGTGGGGTCAATACCATTGGTTAAGTAATTGAAACTCAGGCCTGTCGCGACGTTGGCAGCTAAATCCTCATGGAAGATTTCCATCCCATCATCTACCACAGCGATACGAATACCTTCACCTCGACAAGTATTACCCGTATTGCAACTATTCCACACCGGTTCCACGTTGCTATCTTCTCCCACCTTGGCGGCAACGCCGTTATTGCCTAATTGCCCTGTATTCTTTAAATGCCATTGGTCGATGAATAAAGGATCAGTAGGTACATCACCGCCGCCACCGCAAGCGGTCAACAATGTCACGATACAAGCAAAGCAGCACCCTGTTGCCGATATATCTCTCATGTGAAACTCCTAGAATTTTTAGCGCAAAAACAATGACTTGCGCAATTTTCACCTATATTACATTTAAGTGAATCTTTAAACAAATATAAATAATTCAAAGGGCCATAACAAAAAGGCCTCTAAAAAGAGGCCGTTCTGTTTAACATATATAAGCGGGTTTTACATTATTCGCACACTAATCATCTGTGCTTTCATGATCCCTGTGGAATCGTCAAACAAGCCTTTTGCTCTTAACCCTTTGAAAGATTTACTGGCTGCAATTTGTGCATCGAGTGCTTCCACATAGCGACCAAAGGATGTGAATAATTCAACCACAGCACCGATGTGCAATATATATTTTCCATCACCGCTATCAAGAGGTTGGAGGATTGGGCTTTGATCCAGAGAATTCAGGTCAATACGTCCACCCGCGCGTACGAGGTGATGGAACATACCCTGACCACCCAGATTTAACGTTATTCCAGACACTGACAAATCAAGAAATGGCGTTGTTGTTGCCGGATCCCAGCTAAGACTCAGGTTTGCTCTTACTGTTGATACATCAACTATGGTTCGTGCTTCAAAGTCAGCTGGTGCCTGACCAAATGGGCGCACGAAACCACGTGCTTTAATAGACGCGCCATTTGCAATCGAAGATATATCTAATTCGCCCGTATCAATTTCATAAGCCGTTGGATCAGCATCATCATCAACGGTTACACCTGTACCAGTAAAATCAAAAATGTCAATCGCGCGCCGGCCAATGGCCTTCAGATTAGCATTCAACGGCGTACCGTCTGTTACAATGGCGCTACCGCGTAATGTGGTAAACTGCATGAAGACATGACCGTCTGTTGCATCTATCTCCAGGCTTTCAGGATTTTCGTTGGTCAATATTCCAAAAATGTGAACACGCTGACCCACTGATATATCGGCTATCGTATGTTCATCTTTTGAGTGTTGACGACGAACTGTTGTGGTATCTGCTAATTGAACAGTAATAACATCTCTGAAAATAGCAGTGCCATCAGTGCGTATAAGCGTTGCGCCTTTTACTGTAAGCGTGTTATCAACACGTGAAATTACATTGCCATGAACAACGTCCATATCGCCACCTGGTACACTTGAACCTGCATACACGTGCGAAGCTTCAAAACGTCTGGGATTAAGCTTGATTTCACCTATAGCGACCGTCGCCGTAAACGCTGGCATACTATCAAGCTGTTGCAAGCCTTCACTGCCTGAATATGAAATATGGTCTATCTCAAAAACGGTATCGCTACTCGTGTTTACCTTGATTGAACCAAAACGCTCAACCTGGTCATTCATACGATGATGAAATGGACGCACAATGACAGAGTAGTATTCTTCGTCAACATTTACCGTTTTAAGGGCACCACGGAGGCGATGGGTCTTGTTTTTCTCAAGATCAACATCGGCAATTAAAAACGGTTCAACAATAACAGTTGGCACACCTGCGCTATCAAATATCACTTCGTTTGACGCCTTGAGATCGAAATCCAATGTTAAGTTAGCAGGAATGCCAGGCACGATAAGAAGTCGGCTTCGGCCTTCCAGTTGGACACGTAAGTCCATCACCGCTATGTCATTACCCTCTTCATCCTTTATCATAGAAACGGCAGTCGTATTACCTGCTTCGTCTTCTACTTGAATATCGGCATTAGTGTAATCCAATACCATACTTGCACTGGTGTATACACCGGATGGAATTGTGGCAGCGGTTAGGAACTCCGTCATTTCAGTATATTGTGCAAAATCCACTGTCGTTTGCACCGGTAGTGTTTCGATTACATCACCGTTCGCTTTGGTCAGGGTCAGTGAAACGACATCTACAGTGTATGTCTGAAAATCACCTGGGGCGTCGGTCAAGCCAATCACGACCTCTCCATTATCACCCGCAATGCTGTTTGACCCACTACCGCCACAACCAGTTAAACCTGCGCCCAAACCAAGTATACTCAGCGCTATGACCAGAAGGCGCGCTCTGGACCGCAGTCGGCTTATCATTGATCGATAAATCGTTATTGATCGGTCAATTTTCATTTTTTCTATAAATTTCATATCGTTATCTCCTTACAAATCGATCCCGGTATGGTTGGGATCAGTAACTCGGGCGTAAAATACGTTCTACACTCATAACAACGCAGCAGGGATAATTCCGTTGACGTAGAATTTTATTTTTTTGTCGCCTGGAATGAGGCACGAAGTCCAGGCCACGATTACCAACTGTAGCTTAGAGCCAAACTACCGAATCCTTCGGTATTAACCGAGCCACCGCTTGGACTACCTAATCGGCCTTGCGCAAACCAGTTATCAGATAAAATCAGAAACACGTTAACAAGCGCGACATCGTACACATCAATATTGTCAATCGCCACATTACGTTGCCATTCCAATCCGACTGAGCCCCAATCGATGTTATAGTCAATCGCGGCGGACGTTCTGGATTCATCAAACTGACCTGTACGTAATGCTATTGCTTTTAGGAACTCTATATTGTTCGAATAACTGAATTTCGCATGATTAGCCGATAGAGAAAAACCATTCAGACCAAAATAAGAAGCAGATAATTCAAAACCAGGGCTACGAATACCTCTATTCGCGTTTGCATCTCTGGCCTGTAGTAATATATTGCTAATTTGCGGTTTAAATGAAAATAACCAATCCTCCTGTTGCCAAGTAGCAGATGCAAGAGCAGTATCTTTTCTCATTCTCAATCCGATGACTATATCATCGCGCTCCAGAAAATTATAACTAAATCCAAAATTCAATTCATTTAACGGATCACCCGTAAAACCGAAAGAATATGATACAGTGTCGTCAATCTGAGCGTCATATGACGTGGATCCAAAACCAAGTTGTAATCGATTCCCGAATTGCAAACCATGATCAACATAGAAATATTTATCTTGTGAACCGACCGCATTCGATGCATATTCTACGGTAACCACTGATGGAAGTGATTCATTTACCGGTAGTGGCTCATCAAAAAAATTACTCGCAGCAACATAGCTCACCGAAAACGATGCTAATATTAGCGTTATAATTATTCTTGTAAAGCGCATAAATAAACTACATATATTGACTAAAAGCCAAAGCAAAGAGAAATACCAAAAGCCAGATTATTTGTTCGTGCTACTCCTACTCCCTACATGGTCTCTGCGAATTTGTCGCTGGCGTTGTATTATTCGCTGCTGCACCTGTCGACGTTTTAGAAATTCTCGACGTTGCTGTACAGACATAGTTTGCCACTGTTTTCTCAATGCGGTCTTTTTACCTTCCGGCAATTTATTGAATCGTTTTTGAGCCTCGCGTAACGCATTTTTTGCTGGCTCTGGAAGTTTTTCATAATTGTCAAACATTTCACGTAAATGAGCACGACGTTCACCTTTCATAACACGAAATTTTTTGAATTTTTCAACAGCGATTTTGCGTTCATCACCTGTTAATGTCGCCCACCGTGACGCACCTTTGAGAAGTCGCCGCTGTTGCTTGCCGCTCATATCAGGCCATTTTGCTTCTACGGATTTCAGTATTTTCTGCTGTTTTGCGCTTAAGTGCTCCCAGGCGACTAGCGAATTATCCGACTCAGCGCAAGCCATTGCGCTGAAAAAAAGTAAAATGAGATATACGATTATTTGTCTATTCATCTTTTGCTGCCTCTAATGCTTGACCTGACCACCCTGTTTCCTTCATTGCTTCTAACACCGATGGGTCGATCCAACGTCCATCTTCGGTTTCAAAATCTGCCAAAAATTCCAATAGTTCGATACTGGGTTCTTCCACTTCAGCGTCCGGTTCTACCGCGTGCGCTTCCAGCGGGCTAATAATTACAATGATGCTGATGAAAAAAAACAACCACCACGCTTGTATCGAAAGCGCTTCTATTGATGTTTCTATTGGTGCCTTTATTGATGCCTTTAATAAAGGTATCGACAACTTATCCCTATGCATCTTGTTCATCTATCCAGGCATAAAATTCCAGTTCTTCATAAAACTCCAGGCTCTCGGTTGACGTTAATAAATCAATATCATTAAAAGCGTCCGCCAATTCTCTTTCAACCATGTTTGTGGACCAGTTTGTGGACCAGTTTGCGCTCCAGATAGATACACTAAGAACGGCTACAGTTGCAATCGCAGCAAATCCACCCGCGGGAAGCATCCAGTTAACACCCTTGCTGTCAGTTACACTTTCTAATGCCTGCATTCGGGCCTGTCGCAATCGTGCAAGCGTTTTTTCATCCAAATTTTCAGCGGCGTCATCGAGTATGGATTTCGCTTTACTTACCTTAAACGAAGAGCTATTTAGTGAAGAGGCAAAAGCCTCGTCTTTCTTATCATTTATGCCCATAACCAATGCTCTCCGAGTGTTTCACGCAGCGAATGTATAGCACGTGAATAATGCGTCTTGACACTACCTTGCGTGCAACCCATCGCTTTCGCTGTTTGCGCGACATCCAATCCCTCCCACATACGCAACAAGAACGCCTGCTTCTGACGAAAAGGTAATTGTTTCACCGCATGATCAAGCGTAATCATCGCTTTTTGATTTGCCATATTTTCTAACGGTTCGCGCATGCCTGCGTCGGGTAACTGTTCCAGTGGGTCTTCATTGCTGCTGTCTAGCGCGGATTTGCCGTTATTAGCGACTAGCCTATTACCAAGTATAAAATTTACTGAACTCCTCACCTTTTCACGGCGATACCAGTCACGTATTTGGTTTTGTAGTATACGTGTAAATAACATACTTAATTCCTCTTCACTACGACCGCGATAGCGCTTGACTAATTTAAGCATCGCATCCTGGACAATATCCAGCGCATCTTCACGGCTACTTGTCGCGAGATACGCCATACGAAATGCTCGCTTTTCGACATGAATTAAAAAATTTTCCAATACCAGGCCAGTATCCAGCGCGAGACTCCTCAATGGTTTTATAGTTAACAGATACAGCACACACGGATATAAAACCAAATCTGTAACGACAGTTTTGCAATGTATCGCTTGGTCAAATTCTGTCGCGTCGTTCACACCATGTATAGTATTTTGTTACAAAAACACCGCAACTCATTGTAACTATAAAATTTTATAGCCTTCTGTCTAATATATAACAGCAGATTTAACTAACCTCTATGCTATATAACGCAGCGGAGCTGGTTTGGTTGACAGTTTATGTACAAATTGCATCGTGCTGGTATATAGCTCATATCAATGTAGGGTACGGGGGAATATTCGATGTGAAAGATGGGTTTAGACAAGCTTATCTGCTTCCCTGAATTTCTTGATGAAATTTACTGTTTATCGTTTAACTCTGCCATGGCTTTACGTTGCTTCTCGGCCATGTCGTTTGCCAGCTTACCCACTTCTTGTGCTTGTTTTAACGAATCTGTTTGTGTTTTCCAGATAGGATCTGCATTTAATGTGGTTTTCTGGTCGTTACTTTTATCGCCGCTATCACCACTATCGCGTGAACATGCACTCAGGGCGAAACTCATTAACACTATTAACGACAAAACCAGAATTTTCATATTTTCATTTCCTAATAAAGTTAATAACTATTCGGACAATGGCTTTAATAAAAGAGACTGCCCTTGCATTAAATCAGGCTGTTGCAAACCCATCAGTTGAAGTACAGTCGGTGCAATGCTAGTTAACCCGGCACCAATTGAAAGCTGCCAAGGCACTTCATCTATCACTAAACAAGGTACCGGATAAACAGTATGCTGTGTGTGTGGCTCACCGCTTACAGGATCCACCATCTCCTCGCAGTTTCCGTGATCAGCGGTCAATACCACTGAGAACCCTTCGGCAATGGCGGCATCAAGCACCCTACCCACTTCTTTATCTAAGCTTTCTACACTTTGAATAACGGCTTCTCTGATTGCGGTATGCCCAACCATATCACCATTGGCAAAATTAACCACTATAAAGGCATATTGTTTACTTTTAACAGCATCGATCACCGCATCAGCCACGGCAGCGGCATTCATCTCAGGCGCCAGATCATAGGTTGCTACATCAGGCGAATCAATAATGACACGATTTTCTCCCTGGTATGGATCACCTCGCCCGCCGTTAAAAAAATAGGTGACGTGGGCGTATTTTTCCGTTTCAGCACAGTGGAATTGTTTTAATCCGCTCTGACTAATTATTTCGCCCAAGGTAATTCGCGGACGTTCGTGCTCAAATGCGAACGGCAACTTGAACCATTTATCATACTCAGTCATACACGTAACGGTGATGGGTAGATAATCTCCTCGTTCGAAATCTGTAAACTCTTTTTTAGTTAACGCTTTAACTAACTGACGGGGACGGTCTTTACGAAAATTAAAAAATATTGCGGTATCCTGAATGGTAATGGGCAAAGCGCCTGATAATATTGTCGGTTTTATAAACTCATCGGTTTCACCTTCAGCATAAGCTATGTCAATCGCTTCCCGCAATGATTTTGCTTTGCGACCCTCACCTCTCACCATAGCCGACCAAGCTAATTCGATACGGTCCCATCGAGTGTCGCGATCCATTGAATAATAACGCCCACTCACTGTCGCGACCGAACCACCGGCTCGTAACAAAGTGGCTTCCAGATCAGGAAGATATTTTAGAGCAGACTGAGGTGGAGTATCCCGGCCATCGGTGATCATGTGGAGTATGGGCTTAACGCCCCGTTGCGCACATAGCTCAATCAAGGCATAGGCATGGTTTATATGACTATGCACCCCGCCATCAGATATCAATCCCATTAAATGTATAGGTCTACCAACAGAGCGTGCTGTATCTATTGCAGCACATAAAGCCTGATTCTCAAAAAATTGTCCTTTGGAAATCGCATCATCTATGTTTACGATATCTTGTCGGATGATCGACCCACACCCCAATGCTAAATGTCCAACTTCAGAATTTCCCATCTGGCCATCAGGTAAACCTACGGCTTTGCCGGATGCTTGCAGCGTTGTATGGGGATAATGGGATAAATAGTGATCTAACCTGGGGGTATTCGCTTCGGCAACAGCATTGTTAATATGACTTGGGTTAATACCAAAGCCATCTAATATGACCAGTAAAACCGGTCGGCGAGGATTTTTTCGTTCTTCATTCATTGGGCTAGATTCACTGTACAAATTAAATCAATTACTAAACCTATCTATCGGTCACCCCGAAGAACGGCTTTAGATTATTTTATAGCAAGAACGTAACGTTTACTACATTACGACAATCGTACCTGGAAGTATTAGTACTGCGACCCACAGGGATATGTGGGGAGGTAGATTGGAGGGGTGACTTGTCATTTTTTAACAATCTTGATTTTCTCACCTAATTTAATGTTGAGTTGATTCGCCGCGTGACCTTGATTTATTGCAAGTTCGACAAGCCCATTGGCATTTTCGTAGTAAAATGCCGTCCCTGACGGAACGTCTGAAAATGTCCGTGCTTTGCAAAACGGATGATTATTTATTACAATCTGTTCGTCCTCCAACAGGCTTTGCGCTCGAATGCCTGTTATCACATTCCCAAAATGGTCAATGTAAATACACTCCGCTAAATCATCCGGCCAATCTGTGTTGATAACCTCGCTCTTTTCAAGTTCTACACCGGGAGGTGCTTCGTTTCGAGCGAGACACGCTGCTACCGGCGCGAACAAATCACGCCCATGAAAACTGCTCGATAAACCCGTCGGTTTCCAGGTAATTTCCCAAAACTTGACACTATGACTTCGCGACGCAATAACATTAAATAACCCATTGTCCGGTCCGACAAACCATCGCCCATTTGCTCTCATTACGATAGGCCGGCGGTCACTACCAACACCAGGATCAACGACACACAGGAATACACTATCCAACGGAAATTCATCTACAAATGCAGAAAGTAAGTAGGCAGACGCCTTGGGATTATAGCTTGGTGCATCGGAGAACAATTCAATAATAGTCGTATTAGACGAGTCTACTGAATCGGCTAAAAGCACCGCCTTCATTTGTCCGACATAAGGACTGGCCACACCAAAATCCGTAAATAAAATTATCATAGATACCGTGCAGGATCTTTTATTCCCGCTTCTTTGAAGCCGGCCGCACGAAATCGACATGAATCGCATATACCGCAGGCTTTACCCTCTTTGTCTGCGCTATAACAAGACACCGTATGTGAATAATCTATGCCTAGTTTTATTCCAGCCTGGATAATTTGCGCTTTGCTAAGGTCAATTAGTGGCGTCTGAATATGAACGTATTTTCCTTCAACCCCCGCTTTGGTGGCAAGATTAGCCATATTTTCATATGCCTTTATATATTCAGGCCGACAGTCCGGATAACCCGAATAATCGACTGCATTCACCCCGATAAAAATATCGCTTGCTTGTAATACTTCTGCCCATGCAAGGGCCAAAGATAAAAAAATGGTATTTCTGGCAGGTACATAGGTCACAGGAATACCTTCCGTTGGATGGTCTGGTACACTGATGGACGCATCAGTTAGAGCCGAACCACCGATACTTGATAAGTCTATTTTAATGATACGATATTCTTTAGCATCAAATTGTTCGGCCATTCGCTTTGCGGCGTTTAACTCCGCTCGATGTCGTTGCCCGTAGTCAAAATTCAGTGCATAACAGTCAAATCCCTGATCTTTCGCCATCGCCAGCGTTGTTGTTGAATCCAGCCCACCTGATAATAAAATTACTGCTTTTTTCATTTGCAACTCGAACATATTAAATTAACCACGGGCGCCTACATTCATTGTAAGCGTTCGTAGTTAAATATTTTTCGACTTTATCGCCCTGGTTCATCGCCCCAGATTAGTTTATGTAACTGTATCTGTAAGCGAACATGTAATTGATCTTGCAAAATCCATTCAGCAAGAGATTTTAGTTCAATTTGTCCAAAACTCGGTGACATTAATATTTCGCAAGCACTATCAATATGATATTTATCGATAATTTCTTTGGCCCATTGGTAATCAGCGCGGTTGCAAATAACGAATTTTACTTGATCCTGTTCTGTAAGTAATTCGAGGTTAGAAAACAAGTTTTTTTCGGACTCGCCTGATGACGGTGTCTTTAAATCCATTACCTTAATAACACGAGAATCTACTTGAGAAACTGAAAGCGCCCCACTTGTTTCCAGCGAAACAGCGTAACCACTATCACATAATAGCTTAAGCAACATTATGCATGATTTTTGCGCTAACGGTTCACCACCTGTGACAGTGACGTAACGCGTGTTATAAGTTTCAATCTTTTTAAATATATCGGGGATACTTATAAGTTCACCACCCTGGAAAGCATACGAGGTATCACAATAGACACAACGTAAAGGGCAGCCTGTTAAGCGGACAAAGACCGTCGGCCATCCGACTGTTTGAGATTCACCTTGAATTGAAAAAAATATTTCGGTAATGCGCACCCGATTAGGCATGGTATGTTGTTGAATATAGTTAAATATAGTCGGTTTTACCGGCAGGCTTGTATCGTTATAAAAAAGTAAAGAAAAAACGTTATAGATAATTACTGCTTTTGTAATTTAATTTTTTGCAATCTTTTATCCGCCAATCGCGCTTCTGACGTATCAGGGTAACGTTCAATTATTTTTTTAAAGGCATTAGTAGCCAGATCCCATTTCTGCAGTTCATATTGACTTAATCCAATCTTTAATAGCGCATCCGCATATTTTGAGGAATCGGGATAATTGGCGAGTACTTTATCAAACTCAGTAATTGCCACATCAAAATTACGTCGCACGTAATTTACTTCACCTAACCAGTATTGTGCTTTATTGGCATCTTCGCTATTCGGATATTTTGAAATAAAACCAGCAAATTGAATCTTGGCCAGATCATATTTACCTTCACGTAATAAATTAAATGCCGCTAGGTATGCGGCCTTGTGAACTTGTGCATCAGATAATTCAGTTGACGTTTCGTTTTCAGTCCCGTTACTTGAGCCAGCACTTGCGCCAACAGAGGGCGAGCCAAGCCCGGTTACCGGGGAACCGCCTGAGCCAGTGCCACTAGAGGATGATGATCTGCCGGCATCGTTAGATTCTAGTTTCTGAAATCGACGATCATTATCCAAATAAAGTTCCCGTTGCCGTCGTTTAAGGCCATTTATATCATGCGTAATGACTTCTAGTTCCCCAAACATGCGTTGTATTTCTTGTTGCATGCTTTCCATACGCAACGTTAAGTCAACCAGCGTTTGGTTTTCGAGTAAACGTTCTATTCGAGATAGGCGGCCTTCGAGTGATGCTGGTTTTCCAGTAGTGTTGTTACTACTGCTACTGGCACCGCTATCAGATATATCGATTACGGGTGCTTGAGAATAGGCAGGTTGGGCTATCCAGATATTAGCGAGCAAACCGCAAGCAACAATAGATAGCCTCTGCATTGGGATATAAACTATTTGGTTGTAGATGATCAATTATAAAGTGTAGATATTATCAGCGAGCAGAATAAACAATTTCTGCGCGTCTGTTTTTATCCCAGGCAGCTTCATCATGTCCAGGATCAGCAGGTCGTTCTTCGCCGTAACTGATTGTCTCTACTTGACCGGATGTTGCGCCTTGTAACACCATAAGTTGACGAACAGCACTGGCGCGTCGATCACCTAAACCAATATTGTATTCGCGTGTTCCACGCTCATCAGCATTTCCTTCAATTGTAATCCGGGATGAAGGATTGTTAGCCAAATATTCGGCATGTGCTCTGATGATAGCTCGATATTCATCGTTGATGTCATTCCTATCAAAATCAAAGTACACAGTACGATTAGATAGCAAACTATTAGGATCATCCAAAGGATCTATTTGAGGCTCTACCATTGGTTTGACAGCACTGCTGTCACCTTGATCAGCAGCAGAAGTGCTTGCGCTACTGTCTACTACTTTCACAGGTTCACTGGCAGCATCCGTATCCGGTTGCTCGGGTGTCGATTCACATCCCAACAAAACAACTGCAGGAATAATTAAAAATACCCCTCTCTTCAGAAAATCTTTAATATTAGTCTTATTAATAGAAATTTGTTGCTTAAGTGCGCTCATCTATCGCTTTCTCCTGTTACTGTTATCTCTTTATAAAAGGTGACCAAGCCGGTTCCCTTACATCGCCATCCGTTTCAGATATGGGGTACTGCACACGTCCATCGACTGAAACAGCGGATAGTACCCCCTTATTCTTGAAATTGGTAGCGTAAATAATCATGCTTCCATTTGGCGCAAAACTCGGCGATTCATCCAACTTTCCAACCGACAAAACTCTAGTGGAACCCAATTCCAGATCTAATACTACAATGCCGCCAGAGCGCACCATAGCGATATATTTACCGTCAGGCGAAAGAATCGGTCTGTCGTTATCCTTACCTTCGAAGGTCAGACGTTCTGCTCTACCGCCTGTTACCGGCATTTTGTAGATTTGCGGACGCCCACTTCGATCTGACGTAAACATTATCGAGACACCATCAGGCGTCCAGATAGGATATGTATCAATCGCCCAGTGTTTTGTCAACCTCTTCAATGAGTTAGTTTTCAAATTATAAGTATATATATCAAAATTGCTGCGGTCATTTTTTCGTCGCTTGGATAAAACCAACGCGATTTTTAATCCGTCAGGTGACCAGGAAGGTGCCCCGTTATGCCCAGGATAATTTGCAATACGTTGACGCTTCGCTGTGCGTATATCATGCACCCAAATCTCAGATCGGTTTGTTTCAAACGACACATAGGCTAACTTTTGAGCGTCTGGCGACCAAGACGGGGAAAGGAGTTCTCTTGGGGAGGCTAAAATTTGTCGCGGGTTGTAACCATCTGCATCTGCAATATATAAAAAATATTTATTTGGGCCGATCAATTGTTTATTGACTGTGACATAGGCAATACTGGTATTAGACACACCGCGTTCCCCAGTGAGTTGTTCATAAATAATGTCACTGATTTGATGCGCCACATAACGTAAATTCGAATCGGTAGCGGGGATATTGTAACCAGCCAGGCGTTTCGCTTTAAATACGTCAAACAGTTCAAATTGAACAACATAGTTCCCCGGGGATACACCACGTATTTTCCCCACCACTAAATTATCAACGCCTAGAATTCGCCAATTTTGAAAATTGACTTGCGATGCTTCGTGCGGCCGAGCTAACAAATCACGCTCTGGCAGCGGTGCAAAACGTCCACTTCTTGCTAAATCAGCTGAAATAACCGCCGTTATATTTTGTTTGGGAGGCAAATTGGACCCTTCCCAGGCAAAGGGTACAATTGCCATCGGCAGTGCACCCTCTACACCTTCGGTAATTTCAATGGTGAGTACAGCATGTACGGTTTGCAGTGGCAGCAGCAGTGACAACAACAGTGCGATAATTAATAAGGCAAATTTTTTAAATTTGAGAAACATCATGCTCTTTTTTTAAAATTAAATATTGTGGATTAAAATTATTTTGGATTAAAAAGAAAATCTATATCACGCATCTTGTCAAACACATCCGGGTCCCTGGGTACAGGCAACGGAGAGGCTCTGCGCACGGCCGCATCGACGGATCTCTCGAATAGTGTACCGCCACTGCATTTACTCACTTTAACATCCGCTACTTCGCCTCCAGGTATAATCTTAACACGAACTGTACATTTAGAACCCGATTTAAAATTTACTGGTAAAATCCAAGAACTTGTCACATCCTGATGGATCAAGGCAATAAATTTTTCAATTTCAGTCGCCACGCGCACATCTCTGGCCGCATCCTGTTTCTTTTTGCTCTCTGCCGCTGCTTTATCTTTTTTATACTCTTCATCAAGCACTCTTTGGAAATCAGCTTCGGCTAGTTTGCGTTCTACATCCTTACGTTGTTCCTCTAAGGCCTCAAGCCGTTTGGTTTCTGCGGCTTGTTTTTCTTTTATCTTTTTTTCATTCTCTTCATGTTTTTTTGCCAACGCCTCTGCTTTTTTCTTTTCCTCTTCTTCTAACTTTTTAAGATCGGCCAAGCGCTTTTGCTCGTTTTTTACCTTCTGTTGTTCGTTTTTTACCTTTTGTTGTTCCTCTTTTCTCTTTTTCTCTTCATTTTGGCGTGCTTTTTTTATTTTATCTAGCTCTTTTTTAGCCTCATTCTGCCGGTTTTTTTCTTTGTCCAGTTTACGCTTCTCCGCATTTTTGAGTTTTTCTATTTCTGCGAGTACTTTTTTTTCATCGACAATCGTTGCTTTGATAATATTCACAGTAGGTTCGGGCGCGGAATCCCAATCAAGACTAAATACCATTAGTGCAACAAACCCTACATGGATCAATATAGCAAAAATAAAAGCAGTTAAATTATTTTTAACAAAGGTCATATCAAAAACAATCTATTTCTTACCCGTTGGTTCAGGTGACTCTGTAATCAAGCCTACGCTTGGCGAGCCAGCTTTTTGTAACAACGTCATTGCGATAATTACTTTGCCATAATTTACGTTTTTATCTCCACGTACCATTACGGGTGTACCCGGTTTGCGCCTTAATACTGCGGAAACACGCGCAACCAGAAGATCATTGTCCACTGGTGTTTCGATATCATCACCTACATTCAAAAAATAATTTCCTTCGGCGTTGACAGTCACCACCAAAGGTTCTTTTTCTTCAGAATCTGATTGCATTGACTCCGATTCTGCTTGCGGCAATTCTACTTTTACACCTTGTGTAAGTAACGGTGCAGTAATCATGAATATAATAAGCAGCACTAGCATCACATCAATGTACGGCACAACATTTATTTCCGACATTACCTTTTTTTTGTAACGTTGATGAACTTGCTCAGACATTATTTTAAAGCCTGTCGTTGCAGTATATTGGAAAATTCTTCGGAAAAATTATGATATCGATTGACGATATGCTCGACATCACTTGAATAGTGATTATAGGCAATAACAGCGGGAATCGCTGCGAATAATCCCATCGCGGTAGCTATCAATGCTTCTGAAATACCCGGCGCCACCATCGCGATGGTCGCTTGTTTAACACTGCCTAATGAGCGAAATGAATTCATGATACCCCATACCGTTCCAAACAATCCGACGTAGGGGCTTGTTGAACCGACGGTCGCTAGAAACGATAAATTCCTCTCTAAGCGATCAACTTCTCTGGAAAGTGCGATCCGCATAGCGCGTTGTGATCCACTTAATACCGACTCAGACACGACTCCCTGTTTACGCAATCTTGAAAATTCTCTGAAACCAGCTTCAAAAATAACTTCCATGCCTGCACGACCACTTGAACGAGAGGAAATTTTATTATAAAGAACAGACAAATCACCTCCCGACCAAAAACGATCTTCAAATTTGTCCGCTTCGATCAGGGCCTGTTTCATCATCCTTGATTTCTGAAAAATGCGCATCCAGGAAACCAACGACACGACAAGTAACATAAGCATCACTATCTGAACGATGAGGCTGGCATTTGTGACTAAATGTATTATCGATAAATCAGTTTCCACCTGTTATCTCCGAGAGTATAGTTTCATTCATTTGAGTATTATCATTCCTTAATCAACACGACCTAATTAACAGCAACAGCACATAAATACCAGTATAAACAATAGTTTATTGTGGCTGAATATTACTACAATATTTAAGAGTAATACAGGTAATTGGTTGTTTGGCACCCTATTATAAACACAATCGAAGCAAAAACATCACTCGCCATCTTTTAATGAATTTAGGCTCAATAGAACACCACTGGTCGACAGGAATATTGACCACCAATTAAGCGAAAAATTTCAGAGTATACTACGCGCTGCCGTTAAATAATGCGAAGCCTGTCAATGTTATGGGTTAGTGAAGAAATCCGGTGTGTTATTCCCATTCGTATTCAAAACGGTACCAGAAGAGGCAGCGTTACCCGCGGGGGTGAATCCAAAATGAACATACGCATTATTGGTGGCAACCCGGCCTCGCGGCGTACGCATAATAAAACCTTGTTGAATTAGAAAAGGTTCAAGCACATCTTCTATGGTACTTCGTTCCTCACCAATTGCGGCCGCCAAATTATCTATACCCACTGGCCCCCCACCAAATTTCTCAATAATGGTCAATAATAACTTTCGATCCATCATATCAAAACCATTGGCATCCACTTCCAGCATATCCAACGCATCACAAGCGGTTTTTTTATTTGCATCCCCTTTGGCTTTAACTTCTGCAAAATCACGTACACGCCGTAATAACCGGTTTGCGATACGGGGTGTTCCCCTCGCGCGCTTTGCGACTTCCAAGGCCCCTTCTTTATCCATATTTACACCAAGAATCCCTGCTGATCGCCTGACGATCGATAACAGATCTTCTGTACTATAAAACTCAAGTCGCTGCACAATGCCAAAGCGATCGCGTAACGGCGACGTAAGCAGACCGGCACGGGTAGTCGCACCCACCAGCGTAAAAGGCGGAATATCCAGTTTTATCGATCTGGCAGCGGGGCCTTCACCGATCATGATATCTAATTGATAGTCTTCCATCGCAGGATAAAGCACTTCTTCAACAATCGGACTCAGTCGGTGAATCTCGTCCACAAACAACACATCGTTAGGTTCAAGGTTAGTCAGCAATGCCGCGAGGTCACCTGGTCGTTCTAACACGGGCCCTGAGGTTTGTTTAATATTTACGCGTAATTCATTGGCAATAATATTTGCCAAGGTTGTCTTACCTAACCCTGGCGGGCCAAATATTAAGGTGTGATCCAGTGCTTCCTGACGGCCACGTGCCGCCTGTATAAAAATCTCCATCTGTTCATGCACACTTTTTTGCCCGACATAGTCGGCAAGCAATCGCGGACGAATAGCGC